>JBLNAZ010000001.1:0-5191 GCA_050259615.1 Syntrophomonadaceae bacterium
TATTGTAGTAGACGGGTTAAAGGGATTAGGATAGTTCTGAAGGAGTTCAAAACCTGAAAGTTTAACGCTGCCTTTTTCTACCAGTGTTGCTCCTTTGGGATAGAAATATTTCAGCATATCATCCAGCGTAGCACGCCAGAGTCCCCAGCTGTGCCCTTCGGGGTATTCAGCCCACTTAAGCTCGTAGCCTCTCTGCAAAAGTGAATCTTTATAAGGCCTCCAGAACTGGTAGAGGCTTTCATAACTTCCCCATACTGAAAAGAGTTTTATTGGCTGCAGCGGTTTTGAGCTGATGAGCTGAGCGGCTTCATAGCTATAGGGCTGGAAGGCTCCTGAATGCTGGCCGCAGTTTCCGAAAATGCCGGAATGATTAAATGCAATAAGTGCCGATATGTTACCGCCATATGAATCCCCAAGCACAAGGCGGCCTTTGGGATCCTTAATTGTTTTATACAGGGAGTCTATAAGCGGCACAAGTTCATAAGCAAAGAATTCCCTGTACTGGTTTCTTTTAGCGCCTGCGTACTCGTCGTTGCGGTTATTGGGCTGAACGAAGACAGCAATAAGAGGTCTGATCTTTCCGCTGTCCAGAAGGTTATCTATTACGTTTACGGCGCTTCCGAGGCTGATGTATTCAAACCCGTCCTGAAAATATGCAACAGGATATCTTTCAGCATTTTCAGCGCTATAGTCAGGAGGAAGATAGATCCTTAGCTGGTAGCTAATTGCGGCCTTTTGGCTGTATGTTGTTCTGCTTTCTACTTTTCCGTGCTTAATTGACGGCTTGAAGTTAATCTCCCAGGGCTGAACATAGCCCGGCATAGCCAGTTCGGAATTAGGGCCGTAACCCCCGCTTACCTGATGAGGGTTCAGGGGATCCAGTATCCAGCTGCTGCCTAGAACAACCTTATAATCCAGCCGTGCGTTTTGTTCAAATGTATGCGAAAGGTAAAAAAGGTTTGTATTTGAGAGCCTTGTCATCATATCCCGCGTGGAGCTCCAGTCATTAAAATCACCGGCCACACTGGCAGTAGAAGCGCTGCCGCGGTAGAGGAAGTTCGCCGTATTATTTTCAATAAATGGAATACCTTTATTTGCTGCATAATTCATAAAGCTGTCGACAACCGCTGTCTGAGCCTGAGTGTCATCTTTGAGTGAATTTACGCGCGAGATGAAATTCTGAAATTCAGATTGGGCAAAAAGAAAAGCAGGCGAAAAACAAAGGACCAGGAATAAAGTAATTTTTTTCATGAAAGTCCCGTTTGATATTCAAAGAGGATAAAAAAAAGGCGGGCATTTTGCCCGCCATAATAATAATTCATTTTTACTTAAGAAGCACCATCTTTTTAGTTTCTTTGTAGTTGTCTGTTCTGAGCATGTAAATGTAAATTCCGCTTGGAATGTTTGATGCATTGAACTGAACTTTGTACTTTCCAGCTGTCTGCTCTTTGTTAACAAGCGTTGCAACTTCACGTCCCAGGAGGTCAAATACCTTGAGGGAAACAAAACTGTTCCCGGGTATCTGATAGCTAAGAGTAGTTGAAGGATTAAACGGATTCGGGTAGTTCTGATCCAGAGCGTAGCTTGAAGGTTTACCTGTTCCGTTTTCTTTTTCAACTCCTACGAAAGACACATTTGCAGCGCGAAGGTTATCAAAGCACAAAAATCCCGCAGCCTGATTCCCAGGGGTATAAGTTAACTGGAAGCTGTCGAATTTCAGAGGTCCATTGAGAGTTCCGTTGCTTTTTGTATTTCCATCCCACACTCCAAGTCCGTCTTTTGACATATTCCATCCTACAAGCTTCCAGCCGGTCCAGTCAACGGTGTACCAGGGGCTGACTTCAAGCCCTGAGAAGTCACTTTCATCGGCAACGCAGAAGCGGAATTTGTTACGGCTGCCGTCGCCGAAGACATATGTCTGAAGAACACCGGTACTGCTGAATGTTACAGTTTTGGGTGTGCCTGAGCTTAAATACTCCCTTAAAAACCATGATGCGGCATTCTTATCCCAGCTGTAGTTTAGCTGCATGCTGCTTGAGCTTCCATAGAATTTGTAGGTGGTACTTGCAGTAAAATTGGTTTCTGAGTTCACAATACCCGATGCATAAGTAAGCGGGCTTGCCCAGTTGGTTGTAAACCCGGATTCGAATTTTTCTATAAAGACCATTGCTGGAAGTTTTGCGCCGGTCTTAAAGGTATAAACCTTTTCTGAACTGATTGCATTCTTATACTGATCTTCAAGGCCCGGAGAGAGGACTACGCTGTAGCTTTCATTTTCGAGCAGTGTATCGACCGGGAAAAAGCTGAAGACAGATTTTTGATTATTTAATATGAAGTAATTGCCTTTTATGGCAACCGATGCCTGGTCGGAATTCTTAATAATTTTAACTCTTCCGCTGATGGTAGAAGTGTTGATAGGTTCATTAAAGCATATGTTGACAAGAGGCATCGGATCAACATACTCCATATTATTTGACGGAAAAACGGATTCAACTACAGGAGCACTGACATCCTGAACCATTGTCTTAAATGAGTAGCTGTAGCTGTCGCCTGCAGCACCGTCCTTGTTTCCGTCCAGCAGGATTCCATGAGATGATTCCTTTGCCGCTTCTGAAATCGTCAGCGTAAAGGACGTATTAAAGGGAAGGGCGGAAGTCGAGATTGCAACCTTCTTATCGGTTGACCAGGTAAATGCAAGGGGAACCTGCGGATTAATGGAAATTGCAGATTCAACTGAAGTCCTGTTCATAATGCGGGAAAAATCAATAACTACATCTTTTTTTCCGGGGTAAAGCGAGTCGCCTGCAGACGGACTTACAGAAACAACTACAGGCGGTACCGAAGAGGATAAGTCCTTATCCCCAAAAGTGTTTTTGCTTGCCTCAACAGTTACAACAGAAGAATCAGAAAAATACCCGGCTGCTTCGTAGTACAGCTTGTATTGTCCCGGTGCAAGTTCATCGAACATAAAGAATCCGTTATTCTGATCGTCGCCATTGTAAACAATTGGCGCCATTGTGTTCGAGGGGTCACCGGCTTTTAATGTGACCTTTACCTTATTGATAGGTTTCTTGGCGTCCTGCGATGTCAATGCCGTATAGCTTACAGTCTGATCGGGGTCACGTACAATGCCTGCAACAATTCCTGTAGTGAGCGACGGCTTTCCCCAGAATGAGAGAAATGCCTTTGTAATTGCCCATGCCTCGTGCTTTAAGTAAGCCTCATTTCTCAGTCTCCAGGATTCAGGGATATAGTCGTGGAACGAACCCTCTGAAAGTGTGCCCGGCATACCTAGCCCCTTAAACACGCCGAGGTATGCTTTTCCGGTTCCGTAGAAATCAAAATCTCCGGCCAGGCGGAAATCAGTGGTTCTGTGAGCCGAGTTGATTTCAGCGCCTAAAAACTGCGACATTGTTTTTGAATCAGGGTATGTGGGAGTAAGATTCGTGCCCTGGTAGAGCATTAGAGTATAGTTTGATTTAGAAGTTGTACCCGTTGCATTGCTGTGAATTGAATGCATTAGCTGAACTTTATTGTCATTGGCAATTGCCACAATCTGTGATAAGGGAAGATCATCGGCATCATTATTTGTAGTTCTTGTCATTATAACCGTTGCGCCAAGTTTTTCAAGCATAGCTTTGAGATAAAGCCCCTTTGCAATGTTACCCTCGGATTCCCAGAAATCCGTTTCAAGAATATGCCTGTCATTTGCAGGGTCATGTCCTCCGTGTCCGGGATTAATACAAATTTTTACGCCAGTTAAAGCCTGCCCCAAAACCAATGAGGAATTCAGAAGCATTATAATAAATAGTAAAACTTTTTTATTCATGAAATCCTCTTATTAATCGTTGCTTAATTTCATTAAATAGATGCTGCCCTCATCCGTATGGTAAAGGATGCTTTGAGCATCTGATGACCATTCGGGATACATTTCGGCATCATTGTCTGTTGAGGTGAGCTGAATCCTCTTCTGGCCATCTGCTGAAACGGCATAAATGTCGGAACTGGTTACTTCCAGGCCATTGTCGCCGTCAACCATATAGATAACCCACTTGCCGTCTGGTGACCATTTTGGGGCGTTGGCATATCCCAGACTTAAGAGGATATTGCCATCGATGCCTGAGATGAAAGTTCCCTTGCCTGCCAGTGTAAAGAGAATTTTTGTGCCGTCGGGAGAAACCGAAGGCCAAATGTAATTCCCAGCTCCAAGCGGGGTCATTTTCTTCTTTGTTCCATTAGAATAAAGTGCCAGAGCCTGGTCCTCAATGTAAACGACCGCATTGGTTACATTATTTTGAACTGTGCTTTTCTTTGGGGCTGTGCCTGCAGCTTTCATAACAAATTTATTATTGGAAGTGTAGGTGAGCTTATTGCTCATAAGAATTCTGGGTGCAGAGAGTTCATGGGCGGTTTCCAGCACCTGGCGCTTCTTTGTTTGAATATTCTTCTGAATCATGGTCTGTGAAGTTCGCAGGCCGTGATTGTCAAAATTATTTACGCGGTAGTATACGGATTTTCCGTCGTTGGAAAATGCAAATTCATAGCCCGCGCCCTGTTCTTCAGTAAAAGGAACGATCTTTTTAGCCTGCATGTCGTAATACCAGAGCCCTTTGTAGCCGGCAGAAGTAAAAAACACCCTGGAGCCGTCGGGACTCAGCTTAGGGAAATAGAATTCACCCTGTGACTTGTCTGTTATTTTTACGGTTTCAACAACAGAAAGCTTCTGTGCAGACAATAGAGAGGAAAGGAATATAAGTATAAAAAAAGAGTAACTAATTTTTTTCATTTGTATCTCCTGAAAAGAATTAACTTTTACCCGGGTCAAAATGACCAGAGCAAAATTTGATGATTTGCGATAATGCAGAAACAGAGAAGAAAGGAATTTACGTGACTAAAAAAATCGCTTCTGCTCTTATCAATCGGATCTCGATTCCCGGACACCAATAGTGAGATTTTTTTACCCAAAAATATAAAAATATTATTTAATAAAAAGTATTAAGACATAAGATTCTGGAATAATCATCAGTCCGGAATCCCGCCTGGCCGCCATTTTGCGTTTATTAAGAGCTGATTAGACACAAAGTCCCCCCTGAAAGGTTTAAAAATAGGCTTTTGCCGATATTTTCCCCTTTTTAAATAATTTTTAAAGAATTTGACAGAGTATTATAATTTTAGCAAATTTGAATGCGAA
>JBLNAZ010000002.1:0-12929 GCA_050259615.1 Syntrophomonadaceae bacterium
AAAGCATCAGGCTTTGTGAAGTAAAGGTATTCTCATTTAAGTACACCACAGCTGGAGCGCTGAGTGTAAGGCCTGCCATTGCCAGAAAGTCGCTCCATACGTTTTTTCCAAAGCGGAACATGACAAAAAGGCTCGCGCTGAAAAATATTATAGCAGCGGCAGTAAAGGCGAGCAGGCCTGACTTCTGATACAAAACTATCAGAGGAATTCCCGCCAGAAGACTCAAAGACATATACACCGCAAACCATATGCGAGCATTTTTAAGCTTGTTGGTTTGGGGCATTTTTTTATAGTAGTTCTGAAGTATCATCTCCGCCGGAGTGTAGCTCATAAAGAGGAAGAAAATGCTAAGAATAAAGAGAACGAGAGGAAAATTCAGGCTTCGGGAAGCCGTTATACCCGTCAGCACGGGTATAAACAGTACCGCCCACGATCCATGTTCTCTTGTAACTACCGGTTTCATTTTATAAGTCCTCTTTTCTCTTTTTAAGCGTTAATTCTTCTTAATGTAAGTTTCGAACCTATTGCTGCCTGTTTTTTTGGTCCAGACTGAATGCCCTTTTTCTTTCATTTTATCTATTAAAGGAGCAGGAGTAAAGGGAGTAATAAGAAGATAAATTTCCCCGGAATTTAATTTGCTTACACCTGCAACCACTTTACCCCCCGGATGAACGCCGTCTTCAAGATCCTGAGTGGCGTCATAGATTACCTCGGGTTTAACTTCCTCTTCAACTCTTGGCGCATTCAGCTTCCAGCTTTCCCCTTCAAAATCATCTTCCGAATCCACGCCTGCAGCCTTTCTTAATTCATTTATAAGTTTTGAAATTGGTATTTGTCCGACCGTTGCAGCCTGTCTTAAGCTTGTTACCTTGGCTATGGTTTTTCTTAAGACGGGGCTTTTTAGTTTTGTAAAAACAGGAGCCAGGTCAATTAAAACCGGTTCCAGGAATGGAAAATTTTCCAACAGTTCCCCGACTTTGGTATCAGGTGTTATTGCCAGGCCAGTATTTTCCTTAAACATTTAGTTTTTCTCCGTTTCTTTATTTTCATCATAAGAAAGTATTCTTCTTTCACCTTCAAGTTCCCTTAATCTGGTGAGGTCCTGGGTTACTTCAAGTGTTCCCAGGTATTCATTATTTTCCGAACGCACGGCATAATAAGAAATAAAGATAAACCGTCCGCGCATATTGATCCAGAACTCGGATTTTTCCTGGCGCCCCTGACGGAAATCCTCCAGGATTTTTTCCACTACGGACAGGCTCGACGGCGGATGGCAGAACTGAACCTTGCGCCCCAAGATGGCCTTATTTCTCTGAAAAATTCTTTCCTTGCCGTGAGAAAAGAATCTTACATAATCGTCTTTATCCACAAAAGTGACGTCGAAAGGAAAAGTATTAAGCATTGCAGTAAGTTCCTTAACGGCAAAGGCTCCCGTAGGCAGATTAACTTTTCCCTTTATCTGGTTAAGCTCATTAAGCTGGTTTTCCGAACCGGCAGGCATCCATTCTTCTGTAGGGACAAAAAGGCAGTAGCCTATTTCATCACTCTGGCGGCAGACTTCGAACCACTCCTCTTCCTTAAGAGTATCCATTGCCATGGGGAAAAGGATCTGTTCTTCCTTATAAATCATTTCCTCAACGGCGTTGGCCGCAGGGGCAAGTGAAATTTCAATTACGGCCTTGCCGTCGCCAGATGTGATATGGTGTGATTCAGGCAGCACTGCAAGAGCGTTTTTAAGAAAGCCGCGGGCCTCGTCGTCTTTTCCCCACATGACGGTAGAGGGTCCTGTTATCTGGTATTTCTCCAGGAACGGGAAGAGGAGGTTTTCTTTTCTTAAGTAATGCTTATCTGCATCCATAAGATTATTAAAGTGCGAGTGGAGTTTTAAGAAGAGTTCACCTGCCTGAGTTTCATCATCCATCCTGTTAATTTCAGTGAAAATTTTCCTGATAAAGGAAATTTCCCTTTTCAGAGCCTGGTTCTCGCGCTTAAAGGTATGCACCGGGTGGCCGGATGGTTCATTTCCTGAAGACTTCAGGTTAATAATTCCCTTCAGGGCATCGGAATGCAGGTCGCAGAGTTCCAGCATATTATCGCGGTCCACACCTTCTTCAAAGAGCTCCTGTTCAACGGCAACAACATCTTCATAAGGAACTTCCTTTAACAGGGCCGATATTTCCTGTTTTACAGTTTCCGGGGTAGAGCCGCTGTTGATCTTAAGGATCATAGACTTAAGGAGTGCCAGTCTTTCCTGCCTGTTGTTTATTATTTCGCTCATTTAATCTTGCCCTTGTAGTTGAATTTTAATTTCAGAATTTTTTATCCGATTTATGTCTAAAAAAATAGGCAAAAGCCTAAAAATGTTCAAAGTTCGAAGTTCGAAGTTCGAAGTTCGAAGTTCAATGTCCTTCCTTATAATTTTTAATTCTCACTCGTACTGATACTTCTGATTTTGTCGAGTGTACGTTCCTTAAATTTATCGAGGGTTTCCTCGCTGAGCATCTTGTAAGCTTCAGTTCTGAGTTTTCCCCATTTGTCGTGAACCGGGCACGGATGTTCAGGGTTACAGTTCGGGAATCCGAGTACACAGCTGTTAAAGATGCCAAGGCCGTCTATAGCTTCCACAATTTCAATAAGTCTGATTTTCGATGGATCTTTTGCAAGAGCAAAACCGCCTGTTTTTCCTTTTTTGGATTCAATTATCCCGTGTTCCCTCAGGCTCTGCAGTATCTTGGAGACAAATTCCTTCGGGATGTTGAGTTCCCGGGCAATTACATCTACCCTTACTACATCCTCCTGCATATTGGCAGCCAGGTAAAGCACGGCCTGAAGTCCGTATTCGCATTTTTTAGAAAATATTACAGTCATATTCAGACAAATTATTCTGAATAAAATTATCATTTTTGCGTCAAATTGTCAAGCTATTTATCTTAATACATTTTTAAAATAAATGGGGCTTGTTTTCATTTTACTTTAGCTGATTGCTATTTTAAGATAAATTTTGTTATTTCTATTTAACAATTCCTATCAAGACGGGGTCAAGGTGAGAGCATTTCATCTTATTGTTTTTGTTTTGATACTTACTTCCATAATATTTTCACAGAACGTCAGCGTTTCAGATTACAAGGTGGCCGTAAGTGAAGCTACAACCTTCAGGGCAAACGGATTCTGGAACTGGTCGCAGGTTGGAAGCACTGTTTTAAGCAATACCGCCTCGGCTAACCTTATTTTCAGGAAATTTTACACATCACTGCCGTTTGCATGGTTTTTCAACGTCGATGCCTCGGGCGGAAAAGATGACTCCACAAATCAGTACGACATTAAAATTGACGGAAATATCAGGAAGTATATCTGGGATAAGAAGGACTGGTTTGCATTTTCAGGATTTTCAGTGGAAGGGTCCAGGGATTTTGACCAGGCTGCCTCCAACATGACCGTAGGGGCTGGCTACGGAAGGTACATTAACGCCACCGCCCTTGCAAAAGCAGTAAGAATTGAAGAGCATCTGATGAAAGACAATGTTATTACAGGGCACCTTCAAAAAGGGATAATGATAAATATTGCCAATATTATAGAGCGTGAGGATGAATACAAGAATCTTTACGGTGCAGAAGTATACGAGACGCAATGGTTTGCCGATATAGAAAAGGAAATTCAGGCTTCAGGTCTTCTAAGAGGTTCCAATATAGGTTCAATCGGATTACTCAGAATGAGGCAGGTTTTATTCGGAATAAATGAACGCGTGAACCAGAGATTTTACGGCTGGGATGTTTCAGCAGGAGCACTTTTTACGATAACTACACCGAATAAATCTCCTGCAGGCTCGCCTAATCTAACAATTAACGGAAGATATTCATATCCATTCAGCTGGCGCACGCAGCTTAATTTTGAAGCCGGTGTCTTTACACCGATTGATTCGGCTTTCGTAAAGGAAGTAACGGCAAATACCGGTTTTGATTTTATCTATGAACTCAGCAACAGGATAAACCTGCTGGCAGGCTACCGGTTCGGGATATTCAAGCCCCAGGCCCAGACTGCAATGGTCAGCAATCTGATCAATCTGTCGTTCCTGTTTTACATTGAGAACAATATTTATTTCGGTGTAAATGCATCCTATGAAAAGGCATCGAGGTCGCAAAGGCAGATGAAGACGAGTCTTACCTTGTCTTATAACCTGTTCTAGAGATCATCCGGAATTAAAGTCACGTTTTGGGAGGATCATAGGTCTTCCGGCATGAAAGCCGGGGCAGTTCAGTGCTTAGGAGATTTTTCGCGGGGATTGCTTTTCTGAAAACCGGCTTTTGGGGTAACGCCTTTCTGAAGATGACTTCCGGAAGAACCCGGCTTTTTGTGCTTTAATTCCTTCCTTTCGCGGTAAAGCTGTCCTATTTCAGCCCCAAGCAGAAAAGTTATTGAAGAGTAGTAGATCCAGAATGCAAGAACAACCAAAAGGGCATAAGTGCCGTAAATTTTATTCAAAGTTGCAAAGTGGTTTATATAGTAACCGAAGAGTCTTTTTGCCACTTCCCACAATATTGCAGCCCACAGAGCGCTTAAGGCAGGCACCCTGCGCCCAAGCTTTGCATAAGGTATTAAAGAATAAAAGACATAAAACGTCAGATAAATAGCCAAAAAAGACACCGCCGAGATCATCATATGCTGAATGGCGCTCAGTTCAAAAAAGTGGAATACCCTAAACTTATGCGTGTAATCCTTAAGAATGTCTATTGCAGGAAGTATTATTGTTGAAAAGAGGACCAGCACAATTACAATCAGCACCATGCCAAAATCGCGCAGTTTGCCTATTATAGCGCTTTTATCATCCCTGCCCGGGAAGATTTTATTCAGGATGGTACGCATGCTGCTGAAAAGTCCGCTGGCGGCAAAGAAAAGGCCGAAAGCTCCAATGTAACCTGCCATTGTCTTATATTCAACTACTTCTTTAATTCTGGAGAATATGACATCCTTGGCATATTCGGCATATTCGGCATAAGGTATTACGGTATAGATAAAAGTATTTATCTGGTCCTCAACGGAAGTAACCGCCAGGATATTACCCAGAATAGAGAATATAATAAGCACAAAAGGGACAATGCACAAAAACAGGGAAAATGCCAGTCCGCTTGAGTAAAGAAATACATGGTGCTCATCGATCCTGTAGTACAGGCCCCAGAAATAATGGGACACGAATTTCCTGAAGTCGTGGTTTTTCTGCAGGCCAGGCAGAGCCCGGATCTTCTGCAGAGTCTTAAATCTTTTCAACAAATTATATAGAGGCATTCATTACTTTTGAAATTGAATTGTAATAAAGGTCAATTAAATTTTCCAAAGTAAATTCATATTTACCGTTAACGCGCAGCTTCTTGCCGCCCGTTTTACCAAGAAGAGTAAACGGCTGTTTAGTTTCAGAAAGCTTCTTTTCAAATTCCTCTTTTTTACCGGCTTGGACAGAGAGAATAACTCTTGACTGGCTCTCCGAAAAGAGAGAAAAGTCCTCTCTTGTTTTAACCGGGATATTCACATCTGCCCCTACGGGGTGTTCAACGTCCATTATGCAGCATTCAGCTATTGCAGTCATGATTCCGCCGTCCGAGACGTCGTGAGCCGAGCGGATAAACCCGCCCTTTATTAAAGAAAGAATTGTGTCCTGAAGCTTTTTCTCACGTACAAGGTCCATTTCCGGGCATTCGCCCGTCACCTTCTCATGAATGAGCTGCATATATTCGCTTCCGCCCATCTCCTCAAAATCCTCGCCGACGAGATACACCAGGCTGCCTTCTTCCTTGAAGAAGGAAGTTGTAATATCCTTCAGATCCTCAACAAGGCCTATCATGCCGATGACGGGTGTGGGATAAACTGAAGTTTCGGGCGATTCATTATAGAAAGAGACATTTCCGCCGGTAACAGGGGTATCGAAGAAGCGGCATGCTTCGCCCATTCCTTCAATTGCCTGTTTGAACTGCCAGTAGACCTCAGGCTTATACGGATTTCCGAAGTTAAGGCAGTTTGTTATTGCAAGGGGAACTGCGCCCGAACAGACAATATTTCTTGCAGATTCGGCAACGGCTATTTTGGTGCCTTCTTTAGGATTAAGGTATACATACTTTCCGTTGCAGTCGGTTTTTGCTGCAAGCGCCTTATTGGTATCCTTGACAAAGATGACTGCAGAGTCGCATCCCGGGCCTACAATAGTATTAGTTCTTACCATGGAATCGTACTGTTCGTAGACCCATCTTTTTGAAGCAATATTATGCGAGCTGAAGATTTTTTCAAAAACCTCTTTAATATTGCCTGGCATTGGGGTACTGGAAAAATTAAATTTTCTGGTAGCTTTAAGGTATTCGGGTTCTTTGGTTTCCCTGATATAGACCGGGGCACCTCCTCCTAAGACGAGGTCGAAAGCAGGAACAGTGGCCTTGCGTTCCCCTTCATAGTCAATTTCAAGTGTACCGCTGTCGGTAACTTCGCCGATAATTTCGCAGTGCAGGTCCCACTTATCAAAAATTTCCTTTACCCTGTCTTCCTTTCCTTTTTTAACCACAACAAGCATTCTTTCCTGGCTTTCCGAAAGCATGATCTCATATGCAGTCATCCCCTTTTCTCTTAAAGGAACTTTGCTAAGGTCAACTTTCATACCCGATTCTCCCTTAGCGCTCATCTCTGAAGTTGAGCAAGAGATGCCGGCAGCGCCCATATCCTGGATGCCGACGATAAGGTCTTCTTTAATAATTTCGAGTGTGGCTTCAAGAAGAAGCTTTTCAGTAAATGGGTCGCCCACCTGGACCGAGGGGCGTTTGGCTTCAGATTTTTCGGAAATTTCTTCAGAGGCGAAAGTTGCGCCGTGGATTCCGTCGCGTCCAGTTGAAGATCCGACGATCATAACCGGATTGCCGGCCCCCTTGGCAGTAGCCGAGGCGACGCGGTCGGTTCTGACGATTCCGACGGCCATTGCATTAACGAGCGGGTTGCCCTTATAAGATTTATCGAAATAGACTTCACCTGCAACGGTTGGAACGCCGAAGCAGTTGCCATAGTCTCCAATTCCCTTTACAATTCCGTCGAAAAGGAATCTTGTGCGCGCATCATCAAGAGTGCCGAACCTGAGTGAGTTCAAAGAAGCAATCGGGCGGGCGCCCATGGTAAAAATGTCTCTTAAGATTCCGCCAACGCCTGTTGCAGCACCCTGGTAGGGTTCAACTGCCGAGGGGTGGTTATGGCTTTCGATCTTGAATACAACTCCAAGTCCGTCTCCAATGTCCACAAGTCCGGCATTTTCCTCACCTGCTCCTACAAGAAGTCTTCCCCCGCTTCTGGGAAGTGTCTTAAGAAGAGCGATGGAGTTTTTATAACTGCAGTGTTCGCTCCACATAACGCTAAAGATGCCGAGTTCGGTGTAGTTTGGCGTACGGCCTAATATATCGAGTATCCTGTTATATTCTTCTTCAGTAAGTCCATGTTCCAGGGCTAATTGTAAAGTTACTTCGGGTTCTTTCATTTATATATGGTCCAGTAAATAAATGTTAAATATTTATTTCATAATATAACACTTTTAGCCGAGCTTTTGAAGTAAATAAGGCGGTCATTCAGCCGTCGGCAAATTCCGGCCTTTTGCAGGTAAATATCTGAATCATACCGACTTCTTATTTCCCATTTATAGAACTATTTGTAATTTCTTCCGTCTAAATTTCAGAATCACATATAAAATAGGGACCACGGAAAAATGAAGTTTTTTAGGACAATTCTGTTTATTTCATTTCTTTTTATTTCACACTCGAATCTGTTTTCCCAGCAAAACTATATAAACGGTGAGGTTACGGACGCAAAGACCAAAGAGCCTTTAATGGGGGCAAACGTAGTGGTAAACGAGCTAAAGTCCACAGGAGCCACAAGCGACCAGGATGGAAGGTTCAAGATTAAAGTTCCGGTAGGAAGTTATTCCATTACTGTCAGTTCAATAGGGTATCAGACGGTTGTGAAGACCGACGTTATTGTAACAACAAGCAGCGAATCGAATATTTCCATTAAAATGGAAGAAACCTCTTTTGAACTTGGACAGGTTGTAGTTAAGGCGGACTATTTTGACAAGGCCACCAAGGACAACAATTTGAGCACAGTTGTACTTGGTCCTGAGGAGGTCAGGCGCTCGCCGGGCTCGGTACAGGACTTTCAGAGAATACTTCAGGGTATGGCAGGAGTATCATTCTCGAACGATCAGACCAATGAGCTTCTGGTTAGGGGAGGCTCACCGAATGAAAACCTGACGGTTTTTGACAATATGGAGATCCACTCAACAAACCATTACCCGAATGAATACAATTCGGGCGGGCCTATCAACATGGTGAATGTGGATCTGATTGAAGACATTCAGTTCTCCACGGGAGGCTTTATTTCAAAATACGGCGACAAGCTTTCCTCTGTTATGAATATTACTTCGCGCGAAGGGACAAGAAACAACCCCTTTAATGCCAATTTCAACCTTTCCATGGCCGGCTACGGAGCCGTAATGGAAGGGGCCATAAACGGGGGACAGGGCTCGTGGATAGTTTCAGCCAGGAAAAGCTTCCTCGACCTGATAACTGGCGGCATAGGGCTTACGGCAGTGCCCAGATATTACGACATTCAGTTTAAGGCCGCTTACGACCTATCCAGAGTTCACAAGCTCTCATGGTCTGGCATTTACGGGAACGATAAGATCTTTTTTGACGGGGAGCCTGAATCTTCTGATATGTCAAGGGCGGGAAAAGCTGATTCCATAGGGCTGCAGAAGGCTGACGTAAAGCAGCGGCAGTATGCCACAGGACTTACATTAAAGAGCCTCTGGAGTAAAAACTTTTACTCTCTTATGACTCTTTACTACAATAATTATCACAACGCTGTTGATGTAGCCGAAAACTTCACAGAAAGGTTTTATAATGCTTCGGGCAAACTGGCCTCCTCGCGCATACTCAACAGGCGGCCTGTTTTTACAGACAACCATGATAACGGGCAGGTAACATTCAAAAGTGAGTTTGTGTGGAATTTATCCAAATTCCAGGAGCTTAATTTCGGCGGCTCTATGGCAACAGCCAACTTCAATCAGAACCTCTTTATCTCCGGCGATTCTGCAAGGTACTTAATCAATGGGCAGTGGAGTAATCCTGTTGTTGTTCCCGTCTCAAGTCCGGTATACAAAATACCTCTTTTCGAAAACTACAAGACTTACGCTTATGTAAACGACAAGTTCAAGCTTTTTGACGACAGGATGATAATTAACCTGGGGCTCAGATACGACTACTTCACATACAGCAAACAGGGAAACCTGAGCCCGCGCCTGGCCATGACGTATTACATTGTTCCGGCATTGACCAATATAAACTTTGCCTACGGTGAGTATTACCAGTCGCAGTCATACCCGACTTATGGCGACCGGTACAACAGTGATATAAACAAATATCTTAAGAACACGCATGCAAGGCATCTTGTCTTAGGTATTGAGCACATACTGGATGACGGCTTAAAGCTTACGGTTGAAGGGTATCACAAGTTATATTCGGACATTCCGGTTTCCGAAACGTTTGTAAATTTCAATAACAGAATGATGCGCTCAGAAAGAAACCTGAATGTTGGAAGGCAGTCGGCTTACGGCTTTGACATGATGCTCCAGCAGAAAATGGTAAAGGACCTTTACGGGACAATAAGTTATTCCAGGATGTGGTCGAAGATGGAGGATCCGCGCATCGGGCGTGAAGGGCTGCAGTACGCTTCGGATTACGACTTTCCGCATGTATTCACTGCAATTGTCGGGAAAAGATTCAGCGGTTTAAGAGACGAAATAAGTTCAATGCCTTTTTACATAAAGTACCCTAGCTATATACTGCCATTTTCAAACGACATGGAAATAAGCCTCAGATGGCGCTATGCAAGCGGAAAGCCTTATACGCCAAACCGCTACGTCACAACAGAACAGCATATGGAGGGAGGCGTAAAATGGGCTAACGGCACGTGGATTCCGACAGATGAAATGAATTCAGTGCGGTATCCTGATTACCACAGACTGGATATTTCCTTCAACAGCAGGTATAATTTTGAGAAGTGGAATCTGTTGATTTTCCTCTCAGTTGAAAACCTGTACAACAGGAAGAATATTGCAGTATACCAGTATAACTCAGACGGCACTGTTGAAGAAGTTTATCAGTATTCGCTGTTTCCTGTTGCTGGAGTAGAATTGGAGTTTTAATTTTTTTTGTTGTAAAGTATTCATTGGGCTGCAGAGAAATCGGCAGCCCTTCTTTGTTTAATGCTGAATGCTGAATGTTAAGTTTCAAGGTTAAGATATTCATTCCATATCTTAAAGAGCTCATAGGCTGCATGAACGTCACCTGCACAATAGCGGGCTATTTCTTTTATCCGGCCTGCCAGATAATAATTCCTTACTTCCCTGCCATTTAATTCTTTTGTCTTGGGGGATTTTATTCCGAAAGCATGGCAGTAGAAGTCGAGGTTAAATTTTCTTGTTGCCCCGTAGAAGCTGAGCTGATCCGCCAGGTCTATGTGGTGCGATTTATCGAAGCGGTTTTTAATGATATTTTTCACCGGTTTAATTTTAAGCATTGCTGAGCGCAGCATAAGAAAAGGGATATCGAACACTCTGCCGTTAAAGGTAATAACAAGTTCCGTCTGGGCCATAACTTTCCAGAACGACTTCAGCATTTCACATTCATTTCGCCCGATAAATCTCGTATTTGTTTCAGGCTCTGTCCACTCCTCTTTTTCCCCGGATTCATAATAGACTGCGGACTTTCCGGAATCTATGTCCATCATGCCTATTGCAATTACTTTGGCAGTAAAGGGGTAATAGCTTAAGGACTGTTCCACGTCCTCTTTAATTACCATAGATTTCCCGTTATCCAATTCCCTTAAGAGAAATTCCTGCTGTGATTCCGGGAGGTCCTTCAGGCTGCATCCGCAGGTTTCGATATCGAGGACAATTTTCTTCATAATGATTATTCCCGCCTATGAATATAAGATAGCACATGGCGGAATAATGCAAAATAATTTCTGTGTATTCGGGATTAAATAAATTTTATCCAGACACTTTTAAGGTAAGTCCTGTATTCATCCCCGAATGTCTCTTCAAGGTATGCATATTCCCTGGGAACAAAAATCAGAGTGAGCGAGAAATTTACAATTACAGTAGTAAGAACAAGCCATGAATTAAATAAAAGGCAGAGACCCGGGATAACAAAAAATACATATGAAGCATACATGGGGTTACGGCATATCCTATAAGGGCCGTCGGTAATTAATACCCTCTGCTTAAAGCATTTCAGCAGTTTCCTTGCAGATGCGGCAACTCCCACTACTCCCGTAAGAATCATAATAGCTGCAATTGCAGCCAGTGTTCCATAGTAATTCTCAGTTATTCTGAAAGCATGCTGCGTATAGGAGTCAATTATTACCATCAGGAAAAAATATAGAAACGTGGGAATTGCAATAGCAGGAGCAGATCCCGTGATTTTCATTTTTATATCCTTTCATAATGTTCTTAGGATTCAGTAAATAATTATGAATTTCCCTCTCATAAGCAATACAGAAACTTATTATAGTTCAGATAGGGCAGTTCCTTTAAGTCCTGAAGGAATCAGATTGCTTTTCAGGGGAGGGCTTATTATAATTTTATGTGATAAGTCCATTGTATAAAAGAACTAAAGCGGAGTAAATATGGAACAGCGTGAATTAGGAACACAGGGCCTTAAGGTTTCGGCAATAGGGCTTGGATGCATGGGAATGTCTGAGTTCTATGGCGGGCGGGATGATGCCGAGAGCACGGCCACAATACACAGGGCAATTGAACTGGGGGTAAATTTTCTGGACACTGCAGACATGTACGGTCCTTTTACGAATGAAGAGCTTGTAGGCAAGGCAATCCGCGGCATGCGCGACAAGGTAATACTTGCCACAAAGTTCGGGATACAAAGAACAGATGACCCGAAGCTTAGGAGCGTAAACGGCCGCCCTGAATATGTTAAGATGGCCTGCGAGGCTTCGCTTAAGCGCCTCGGGATAGACCATATTGATTTGTACTACCAGCACCGCGTGGATCCGGAAGTGCCGATTGAAGACACCGTTGGCGCCATGGCAGATCTGGTAAAGGAAGGGAAAGTCAGGTTTCTGGGCTTAAGTGAAGCAGGACCCAAAACAATCAGGCGCGCTCACAGCACACATCCGATCTCTGCCCTGCAGACTGAATATTCCCTGTGGACAAGAGATCCCGAGGACGAGATACTTCCAACAGTAAGGGAACTGGGTATAGGCTTTGTTGCATACAGCCCTTTAGGTAGAGGATTTCTAACGGGCCATATTGTCAACTATGAGGACCTGGATCCTGACGACTTCAGAAGGTTTTCGCCCAGATTTCAGGGAGAGAATTTCCAGAAGAACCTGGATCTTGTAAAGCGAGTTGAAGAGATTGCAAACGGCAAAAACGTGAGGGCAAGCCAGCTGGCAATAGCCTGGGTACTGGCGCAGGGAAAGGATATCGTTCCCATTCCGGGCACAAAGAGAAGGAAGTACCTGGAAGAAAATGTTGCTGCCGCAGATATAAAGCTTACAAAGAATGATTTTGAAAGAATTGACCAGGTAATGCCGAAAGGTGCCGCAAGCGGCCTCAGATATCCCGAAACTGCGATGAAGATGGTAAATATTTAGTGTAAGTTAATTTATCTTGCCATTAGAGGCGCCAGGGAATGGTCCCTGGCGCCCTCTGGTCTCAGCTTTTAGCATCCCATAATTTTCATGAAATTTTCTTTGGAAGTACTTTTTATTTCATAAGGATTTAATATCTTTATGCCTGAATATTTTATCAACTTCCAAAAACAATAATTATGAACATCAAACTACGTTTAACTGTAATGAATTTCTTCCAGTTTTTCATTTGGGGAAGCTGGCTT
>JBLNAZ010000003.1:0-35288 GCA_050259615.1 Syntrophomonadaceae bacterium
CTTTATACTGCAAACGGCGGTACAACCTGGAATTCCAAATCCATCGGAGAAAACACCACTGTCGTAAACACTACCGTAAAGTTCTACGACCAGACAACAGGATTTATACTCGGCAGCGGCGGTACAATATACGTAACACGCAACGGCGGATCGAGCTTTAGCCCTGTAGCCTCGGGCGTTACAGCGGGCTTAAACGATATTACTTTTGTCTCTTCAACAGAGTACTATATTGCGGGCGACAACGGAGTTATACTGCATTCAGTAAATTCGGGCTCCTCTTGGTCAAATGAATCTCTTAACATTTACGCTTCAGTGCACGGTTTATCGGCCGCCTCAGGAACCCTCTATGCCGTAGGCGAATTCGGCATGACCGCAAGCAAATCGGGAAGCAGCTCCTGGAGCTTTACAAACAAAGGGTCAATTCCAAGCGTTAACTGGGTTACATTCGGCGATAATATGACGGGCTATGCCGGAGGCCAGTACGGCTATATGGTTAAAACCAATGACGGCGGGAAAACCTGGACCGAAATAACAAAGGGAATTACCGGCGACTCATTCTACGGCGCAGCTGCCGCGGGCAAAGATAACCTCTGGGTAGTGGGAGACTTAGGAATTCTTCTCCATACTTCAGACGGAGGACAGAACTGGACACAGCAGATCAATACTCAGGCAGATTCCAAAACAATTTTATCAGTAAGCTTTGTCGACCAGTTCAACGGCTGGGCTGTCGGCGACCTGGGAAAAATTATTCATACAACTGACGGTACTCACTGGACATACCAGACCTCTCCGGCTACTGGCGTCCTGTTTGGAGTTAAATTCAGGGATACTCAGGACGGCTGGATATGCGGCGATAACGGCCTTATCATGCATACACAGAACGGAGGACAGACGTGGACAGCACAGAACAGTAATTCATCGAACGCCCTTTTATCGATTGACTTCCGCGACTTATACAACGGCTACGCTTCTGGTACAAACGGCACCATATTGAAAACCGTTAATGGCGGACAGACCTGGACTCGTCTTAATACAAACACTACGGCAACCATAAACTCTGTTGTTAGCAGGTCAGAAAGTATTATCTATGCCGTTGGTGACGCGGGCCTCGTTCTTTATAGCAGCGACGGCGGACAGACATGGACACAGCAGTGGGCTTCAACCGCTTATGACATTTTCTCAATGCACGTGATGAACGACTCAACACTCTGGATTTGCGGCGACTGGGGTACCATTCTTGCAAAAGGCGACCCTTCGCTTGTAACGGTAGTGGAGAAAGATAACAGCTCAGAAAGCCCTGCACAGTTTAATCTTTCACAGAACTACCCTAATCCATTTAATCCTGCGACAACAATTAAGTTCAGCCTTGCAAGGCCAGGCAATGTAACGCTTAAAGTTTATAACGTACTGGGTCGTGAGGTGGCGACACTTTTGGATGGTTTTAAACCCTCAGGAGTATACTCTGTTCAGTTCAACGCGCACAACATTCCAAGCGGAATATATTTTTATGAGTTAAGGGAAGGACAGTATTCAGAAATTAAAAAGATGTCGCTTCTGAAGTAATTTATATGACAGGCATACGCTCCATTAGAAGCGTATGCCTTTAGATTAGTTTATTCAAGCTGGAAAGAAGCCGAAATTACCGCCGTAATCTCCTTATCAATTGAACTTAAGTCATTTACACCGTAATCTGAAACCATGTTGGAAAACTTCGGCGTAATCTGAAGAACTCCCATCCTTGCACTTTTTATCGATCCTAAGGATCTGTTTGCAGCAGCTGCGATTCTTTCAGCTCTGTTAATTGCATCCTTTGCGGCTTCGGCCTGTATCTGTATTTTAAGATCAGCGAGCTTTGTATAGTGATATTCAGGCATTTCCACCATAAATGTCACTCCCTTTTTAACCAGTGAACTTATTTCAAGTGATATCAGCCTGATCTTCTGAACATCAGTCGAGTTAATTTCAATTCTCTGGCTGTAGTTATAATCAAGTACCCGGCCTGTCTGTGCCCCGTTCGGGCCCACCTCATAGACTGGGAACGAGGATATTGTAAAGAATGTGATCTTATCTTCAGGAAATCCTTTTGAGGCCAGGTATTCAAAAAGTACCGGCTTCTGCCTGTTCAGCTCATTATAAGCCGCTTCAGCTGTCATGCCGCGTGCAGATATAGTTCCTCTCAGGACGCCGAAGTCCGAGCTAATTTCTTTTTTTGCCGAACCCGTTACTGTAATTGTCTGATCGGCTTTCCTGTTTGCGCGCCATGTAAGAGCCATAATTACGGCGCAGATAATCAGGGCAGCAGACAATACTGCTGCCGGAAGTAAAAACAAGTTCTTTTCTTTCATGCTTTGAGTCCCCGATTATTTTTCGATAAAGGAACAAACATTACATATTAAGAACCACCCGGTTAAATAGCAAAGAATTTATCTTCAAAGTACATTTTACCCTTATTTATCACGCCCAGGGCTTTGCCGGTTAAAAGGCGTTTATCAAAGGGTGAATTCTTTGACTTCGACTTAAATGCCTTTACGTCAACCGTCCAGATCATTTCAGGATCAATAATTGTAAGATTAGCAGCCTCTCCTTCAGCAATTTTTGGAACCGGAATGTTCAGTATCCTGCGCGGGTTGATTGCCATCTTCTCAACAATTTCTTCGAGTGAAAGGACTTTCTTATGCAGAAGCTCACTTAGGGCAAGGCCAAGCTGTGTTTCAAGGCCTACAATTCCGTTCGGGGCATAGATAAATTCCATTTCCTTTTCCTCAATTGAATGAGGCGCATGATCACTTGCAATAGCGTCTATGGTACCGTCTTTTAAGCCTTCAAGCACTGCTTCCACGTCAGCCCTTGTCCTTAAAGGAGGATTCATTTTTGTATTTGTGTCGTAGCTTTTCAGAGCCTCTTCAGTAAGCGAGAAGTGGTGAGGTGTTACTTCAGAAGTAACCTTTACTCCCCTTTTTTTGGCCTGGCGGACCATTTCAACCGAATTCTTTGTGCTGATGTGTGCTATGTGAATCTTTCCGTCAGTATATTCAGCCATCATAATATCCCTCATCACCACGAGTTCCTCAGCAATTGAAGGCATGGGGGGAAGTCCCAGGAAAGTAGAAGTAATTCCTTCATTCATTGCCCCGCCGGCAAGGGATTCGTCCTCGCAATGTTCAATTATTGGAAGACCGTACATTGAGGCATACTCAAAGGCGAGCCTCAGGATCCTTGCATTTTTAACTACATCGCCGTCATCCGAAAAGGCAACAGCTCCGGCTTCATTTAATTCAGCCATTGGTGAAAGCGATTCGCCTTTGCGGTCCATTGTAACTGCACCCACGGGGTAAACATCCACCAGGTGGTTTTTGCATTTTTCCTTAATGAAGCCTATAATCTCAGCCGAATCAATTGCAGGACTGGTATTAGGCATGCAGGCAAGCCCTGTAAATCCACCGGCAGCGGCGCTGTTGCTTCCTGTAATAACGGTTTCCTCGTCTTCCCTTCCCGGCTCTCTTAAGTGAACGTGCATGTCAAAAAG
The DNA here is from genome assembly GCA_050259615.1 of Syntrophomonadaceae bacterium. Taxonomy (GTDB): domain Bacteria; phylum Bacteroidota; class Ignavibacteria; order Ignavibacteriales; family SURF-24; genus JAAXKN01. The sequence goes on from JBLNAZ010000003.1 coordinate 3,527, forward strand.
TCCGGGCACAACATATTTATTACTTAGATCAAAGACTTTTGCATTTTTTGTATCATCAGGTCCAAGAGAGCCGATTTTAGAAATAACGCCGTTACTGATCAAAAGGTCGGCACTCTGGTTTAATTTCTGTTCCGGATTAAGCAGCTTTACGTTTTTTAATATTATTTTCATCTTCCATCCGCCTTATTTAATGTTCCTAATAAGTAGAGCACAGCCATTCTGACAGCCACACCGTTTGTTACCTGATTTAAGATTATCTGAAAGGGTCCGTCGGCAACTTCCGAAGAGATCTCAACGCCGCGGTTGATCGGCCCGGGATGAAGAATAACTATATCCTTGCCGTTTTTCTCCAGACGTTCTGAAGTAATACCGAAGTAGTTGTGATATTCCCTTAAGCTCGGAAATAAAGCGCCTGCCTGGCGTTCCAGCTGGATTCTTAAAATATTAAGCACATCATTTTCCCTGATGGCCTGGTCTATATTGTGGATTACCCTGACGCCAAGTTTTTCAATTTCCCTCGGAATCATAGTTGCTGGACCGCATAAGGATACCTCAGCCCCCATGGCTTTTAATCCGAATATGTTTGAAAGAGCCACACGGCTGTGGGCAATGTCGCCAACAATACAGACTTTAAGTCCTTCCAGGCGGCCGAATTTTTCCTTAATGGAATACATATCCAGTAAAGCCTGCGTGGGATGTTCGTGTGTACCGTCTCCGGCATTAATAATGTGAGCGTCTGAAATCCTGGTCAAAAACTGGGGAACGCCTGCCGAGGCATGCCTTACAACGATCATGTCAACTTTCATTGCTTCAATATTCTTTACGGTATCCTTAAAGGTCTCCCCTTTTTTTGTACTGCTGGTTGAAGTTGAAAAATTGATTGTATCGGCCGAAAGGCGCTTCTGTGCCAGTTCAAAAGAAATGCGCGTACGCGTGGAGTTTTCAAAGAAAAGATTTACAACAGTTTTTCCCTGGAGCGTGGGGACTTTTTTAATCGGTCTTTCCAGCACTTCCCTGAAAGTGACTGCCGTATCGAGTATCAGCTGAATATCTTCCTTTGGAACACCCTGTAAACCCAGTAGATGTCTGCTTGATAAAGGCATGTAATATTCTCTCTTTAATTTTAAGTTTACTTAAACTATGTTTATCAAAAAAAAGGCGAAACACCTGTTTCGCCTTTGAAAAAACTATTCTTTCGAAATATCAACTAAATAGACGGCATCTTCATCGTCTATTTCTTTCATCTTAACCTTCACTTCCTCATTGATGGAAGTGGGAATATTCTTGCCGATAAAGTCGGCACGTATGGGAAGTTCGCGGTGACCGCGGTCAACCAGAACGCAGAGCTGAATGGTTGCCGGGCGGCCAAGATCCATCAAAGCGCCAAGGGCGCTTCTGACGGTTCTTCCCGTATAAAGTACGTCATCAATTAAGATCACGTCTTTTTCATTAATGTCAAAAGTTATATTTGTTACAGAAACCTGGGGCTGCTTAAGCCTCTTGCGGAAGTCGTCCCTGTAGAGCGTAATATCCAGTACTCCCAATGGGGGCTCGGAGCTGTCAATTTCCCTGATTTTTTCCAGCAGTCTTCTTGAAATGAACTCCCCGCGCGTTCTCATACCGATGAGCACCAGATTTTTTGTACCCTTGTTCCGTTCCAGTATCTCGTGCGCAAGGCGCGTAACCGTACGGTTCATACCTTCCTGGTCAATAATTTTGGCTTTTATGTTCATATACAAAAAATCCTCCTTGACCGGTACAATAACTGGTCGCAGAGGTTCTCCCATGTTGGTTTATGTTTTATTTCCGTCTTAATCATCTTTCTTTACCTCTCCGGATAAATTTAAAAGAATATGTTTCGTTTAACATATGACAATTTTATTAAAAAGTAAAGGGGTTGGAAAAGAGAAAAATTACCTTAGCATAATTCCATATGTTTCAGCGTAAAATGCCGTTTTCAGAAAGTTTTTTCTTCAGGAGATCAAACTTGTCAGTCTGAACCGATCCGTAGAACTCCCCTTCATTCAGTAAAACCATCCTTGCATATGATGAAGGATCGTCATAATCCCCGTCAGAATCTTTCAGTAATATGTCAGTTCCGTCCTTAGATTTTAACGAAAGCGAGATGAAAGTACCTATTTCGTTCATATCGGGCGAGAGATTAAGCATTTCCACAGGTACTCTCAGCCTGAAGGTCAGGCCGCCGGTAAATTTACCCGTCAATTTTATGTCAGAAGATCTTTTAACCCTGTAGTTGCTTCCGATTGTATGAATGAGACTTGCCTGGCCGGGGTTATAGGTACTGAAGCGGACTTTAATACTGGCAACATCCTCATCGGAACTTTCACGGAACTTTTCTCCTTTTCTTGTTGCTCCCTTTATTAGCCTTTCGGCTGAGCGGTCGAAACAGATTGTCATTTCATTTAACGAAAGCGAATCGATGCCGGATAAAAAATCTCTGTTTAATGTGACGTCTATTACCATATCGGGATCATCTTTTTGTGCCTCATCCTTAGAAACCGTAATAGTCCCCCAGGATGGGCTGCCCCCCGCCTTTGAGTTATCCCACAGCCAGCTCTTATCTATAGCCACACTTCTGTCGTAGCCGGAATAAACATTTCTTTTAAGGGCATAGACGGGATGGTAGAAGTACTTTGTTTTCTTGTATTCGTTCAGTGTATTAACATTGTAGTATCCGGTAAAAGCCTGGAGGTTTTTGTAGTTGTTGTAGCGTTCCAGTCCGATCTCAGTTTTTTTGCTGAGAGGCTTAACCTCGGTTCTGTAATAGTCCACAAGCGCAAGTTCATTTCTCAGGAAGGAATATCCCGTTATTGCCCAGCTCTTGTCCACAATTTTCTGTGTTATATAGCAGACCTTATTGTTTATGCTGAAACCTATTTCTATAGGAAGTACAACGAACTTCATTGTATCGGCATGAACAAGCGTATAATGATTAAGGGAATCGCAGAACATATAGACGTAGATGCTTCTGTCGTGCCTGTCCAGGGGCCTGACAGCCATGGCGAGATCGTTTTTACCATCTCCTGAAAAGTCGGCATAATCGAGTGCGGTGATGACAAAATTCTTAGGCAGAATATTCCTGATTTCAAGCAGGGCATCGCGGTTCAAAGATCCCTTGCTTATAGTCAGAAACTCGTCAAAGGTAATGGTCTGAGCCTGGAGAATTCCTGAAATCAGAAGCAGCGAGTAAAATATTTTTCTTATCATATTACACAAAAAAGGGTTACAAAAAGTGTAACCCTTAATTAATCTCAAAAATCTTAATTTATTAAATATATCAATTTACTATCTTAAATTCTATCCTGCGGTTAAGTACCCTGCCCTTTAAGGTCTTGTTGCTGCCAACCGGGTTTTGTGAACCTAGTCCCACAGCTGTAAGTCTGTTTGCAGCTATGCCGTGGCTGACGAGGTAATCATTAACGGCATTGGCCCTTTTAAGCGAGAGGTTAAGGTTATATGTATCAGAGCCTGTATCGTCTGTATAACCCTGGATCTCAACTTTCAGCTCAGGATTCTGCAGGAGCATCTGTGCCGCATTATAAAGAATAGGATAACTTTCTGTTTTGAACTTTGCGCTGCCGATGTCAAAAGTTACGCCAACGAGCTGCCAGTTCTGTTTTGTTTCAGAAGCGGCTGCCTTTTGGTTCCTTTTAACTATATCCTCAATTCTGTCGTAATCCACCGCTGCCTCTGTAGGTTTCGGCTGATACTTTTTAATAATGCTCTCAATGCGGTCATAATCTATTTCTGGGGTTTCCTTTGCCAGTCCGTTATAAACATCGCACAGCTTTGAAGGTTCGCCTTTTGAGAAGTAGTAAACAAGACCCAGTCTGGCAAGTGCGTACGTATCAGAGCTTCCGCCAAGAAGCCCGTTATTGCTGCCCGTAACAAGGCCGTCAATTCTGCTCGTTGCGGCAGTGTTATAGTCAAATTCCGTCTGTATTCTCCAGTCCTCGGATATGTACCACTCTGCACCCAGACCCATATTTAACTGGTAATCCCTCAAAAACTTGCTTGCCAGTCCCGGGCTTACAGGGTTGCTGACCTTAAATATAAAACCTCCGGCCCCGGCAATCAGATAAGGAGAGACAGGTTCACACGGAGCCAGATAATAGAACAGGTCCACGTTTCCGCTCACAAGGTCTGTTTTCTGTGTTATTGCTCCAATTTTTCCCTGAAGACGGTTATAAACCCCGGACAGCCTTAAACCCACGTGCTCCGAGAAATTTCTTTGAAAAGAATGGAATGCTCCGTAGTTGAACTCACTTGGAGAAATTCCGGAACTAATGTATCTGGGATATGCAACACCGAAGGCATAGCTCCAGCTGCTTTGTGCAAGCTGAGCAAAGCCTTGTCCAGTCATAAACACAATAACTGCCCATATGGTTAACAATTTTGATTTCATACAGCCCCGCAAAATTACATTTCTTCCAGATAACAGTTTTATAGATACTTAAATTATTTTGAGGTCTAAATTTGTTACAATTAAAAGCGGGCAGGCTGCATTAAATCAAACGTTACTACACAGTATATCAAATAAAAATATCGTTTCACGGCAGGTCGTCATATAATCAAAAGCTGAATAAATCCGCCCAATAAACCTATTTATGCTTTGTAAGTTAAAAATATATAGAATCTAAGTCAATAAACCAGATAACCATGCCCATTATTTCCTGAACTATTTACCTCAGTTTCAGGTTAATAGAATGGACTCCAGTTAAATTAAAACCATAATCATGCCAGAGCTTCCGCCTGCTGCCTGCCCGTTTTTAAGAAGCATATTTTTGAAGTAATAAAAATCTCTTTTCAGGGGACAATTTTTCTCTTAAAAAACGGGCTATTTTTGCACAGAAAGGGAGGAATAATTCCCCTAATTTTGCTTGAAAATGCTTCAAAATGTGAACTTTTTGGATGAAATTATGGTTTTTATTTCAACACGTCCGTCGCTATATTCATATGCAGATAAGGTTAAAAACAGATGAATTTTGCAGGATGGAAAATAGAAAGGCAAAGGTAAAAAAGATGAGCGATACTTTTAAACTTTTTCAGATTGATCAGGATATTCAGGGCCTGCTAGACTCTGATTCGAGCTACTCCGGGGAGACAGGCGAAATTCTGCCCGAAGTCCGTGAGAAACTGGAAACGCTTACACAGTCGCGTTCGGATCTGATATACGACCTGGCACAGTATAATCTTTACTGTTCAGATCTTGAGGAAATGGTAAAAAAAGAGATACGCCGGCTTCAGACAATCCAAAGCAAGCTGCAGAAGAAGTCGGAATCTGTAAAAAAGATGCTAAAAGCATTTGTTCCTGAAGGTGAAAATGTGGACTTCGGGACAGTTAAAATAAGCTGGAGAAAATCCTCGCATGTAGTTACTGATGAGGTACTCGATCTTGTGGAACTCGAAAAAGCTTGTCCTCAGCTTGTTAAGCACTCACGTGAGCTTAAAAAAGAGGAAGTAAAGAAATATTTCAAGGCAACCGGCCTGGTACCTCTTGGCTGCGAAATAATTGAAAAAAACAATCTTATCATTGGGTAAAAACCATTAGGAGAAGAAACTATGGAAAATGCTGTTTCAAGTTATGAACAGAATAATGCGCAGAATATTGCTGAAAGTGAAACTTCGAATCTGACTCCGTTCAACAATATGTATCAGAAGGCCAGCCTTCTTACCGTAACTGAAAAGGAGCAGAAAGCTCTTGAAGCCCCGCTTAATCCGGAAGAAGTGGAAATACGCCCCGACGGACTGATCTATTATCCACAGGTCTTTTACCGCGAAAAGCTGAATTCAATCTTTGGAATCGGCCAGTGGGCACTCATTCAGCACTCGGTCTCGAAAGTGGGCAATTCGCTCTGTTTCGACGGTTCGCTCTACGTAAGAGGATGCTTCGTCAGCCGTGCACTCGGTGAGCATGAGTACTATGAAAATAACAGAAATACAAGCTGGGCCTCGGTCTATGAAGCCGCAAAAAGCGACTGTCTGGTAAGATGCTGTAAGGATCTCGGAATTGCCAAGGAATTATGGCAGCCTGCCTACGGACGCGACTGGGTTAAAAAGTACGGTGTAAAAGTTTTTGTGGAGGTAAAGGACCGTCAGACCGGTAAAACTGAAACAAAAGCTCAGTGGAGGAGAAAAGATGCCGATCCCTACTGGAACGAAAAAGGGCTGGTGCCTGCTCCGAAATATGAAGCCCCGCAGCAGAAAAAACCCCGCGCTTCAGCTCTCCAGAGTGAACCTGCTGCAGAAGCTGAACCACAGAACCTGGTGGATTCAGTAAGAGATAATTTGCCCAAACTGAATAATCTGGGCGAAATAAAGGATTACTGGGAGGAGATCTTCCCTCTTTATAATAAATTACCTGTTGAATCCAAAAGGGTTGTCAACAAAGAATTCAAGTATTATAGAGATGCCGTAAAATCCTCCGGTTTGTTCCAATAATCACCCGTTAAAACCTATCCCGTTATAAAAAAAGCAGGCACAAAAAAGTGCCTGCTTTTTTTATTTTTTTTCCCTGCGGTGATCTCAAACCTGCATACCTTAATTTCCAAAATTCCAGCGTCCAAAAGTGTGTATGCCCTCATCTGGGTATTATTAGCCATACTTTAAACTTAAACTTTTTACAAAAGCTTACTTTTTAGTCTGATTTAGGCTCCTCACAAATGGCACCTTTCTTTCCTTGACTTGAGCAGATTTATAAGGATAGGATAGGCGCCATGAAAAAAATTACTTTATTATTGTTGTTCGTTTTTATTTTAATGACAAAGACCAGCTGGGCTGTTAATTACTATGTGAATGCCTCAACAGGCAGCGACGCAAACACTGGCCGCTCAACCACACTCCCCTGGAAAACCATACAGAAGTCTGCAAATTGCCTTGCTCCTGGCGACACATGTTTTGTTACGCCGGGCAGCTACCCCGAAAGAATTAACGTCAGTATATCGGGCACACAGAGTGCACCAATTGTCTATAAGGCACTTGGAAGCGGCGCTGTAACAAAAGGCTTTACAATAATCGCAAACTACATCACAGTCGATGGTTTCGAAGTTACCGAGACGAGCCGCACAAGCTGGATTGATGGAGTGGGCTTCCATATAAAAGGACAGTATGTAAAAGTCCTAAACAACTATATTCATATAACATACCGCGAAGGGATCAGGCTTGGCGATGACCCGTCCTCCTCGGCTACAAGCAACTGCCTGCTTCAGAACAACAAGATTATACGCGTAGGTCAATCGGGAATTCTTGTCTGCGGCGTAAATAACGTGGTAAGAGGAAATGAAATTGCGGGAGTTGTGCAGTGGGCCGTTACAAACCCCCAGAATCTGGATGCCGTGGGCTTAAGATTCTTCGGAACGGGTCATATAATCTGCAACAACTATATTCATGACATTCTGCTGAGCGATCCTGAAAACGGAAATGCTCCTCACGTCGATGCAGTGCAGACATGGGGACCTGCAACTTACATGACAATTGAAAACAACACCTTCTCCATGGGAGAGCCGACACTGAATAAGCAGATTACCATGGTTACTGAAGTTACTGCTCCTGTCAGCGATCTTACATACAGGAACAACGTCTGCTATAACACTCTCAGAGGCCTTAATATCTACGGATCATACGCCGCCGGCACATCCACCCCAATCAAAAACATTAAGATTGAAAACAATACATTTGACGGCTTTCTGGATAATCCGGTTGAACTGCACGACTGCCCCAACGCCAAGGTGATGAACAACATTTTCAATAATACTGTTGAGCTTTATATAGACGCATTAACCGCCTCAGGAGGCCTCCAGATAGGCTATAACAGCTATTTCCATACCGATGGTACACTTCCTGCGGGAACACACTACCAGGGCGATATATGGGGCACTGATCCTAAATTCGTTAGTCCTTCTCAGAGAGATTACCACCTCCAGGCAGCCTCAGGGATGATTGACAAGGGAACAATTCTCTCCGACGTTGCTGCTGACCTTAGCGGCACTTCGAGACCCCAGGGCACTGGTTACGACATGGGAGCTTATGAATATGCAACTTCAACAACTGTATCTCCTACTACAGACATTACCTCCCCGAAAGTCACTGGCGCAAGCTTATCTTCATCTATGAGGCTTAACGTAACTTTTTCTGAAAAGGTTGCAGCTGCTGAGGCCCTGAATACTGCTAACTACAGCATCACCGGGGGAATATCAGTCAGAAGTATCACCATGAATTCAACCCAGGATGGAGTAATTATTTCCACTTCAAAACATAGAAAAGGGATTGTATATACAGTAACAGTAATTAATGTTAAAGATCTCTCAGGAAACGTTATTACATCCTTCGATAATAAAGCCCAGTATCAGCTTGGCATCTTTAAGGAAGGTGATGAGGCGGATAATGAAGACATGAATCCTGTTACCTACAAGCTGTACCAGAATTTCCCGAATCCTTTTAATCCTTCAACACTTATAAAGTATTCTGTTCCTGAGAACTCATTTGTAACTCTGAAAGTCTACGATATACTGGGCAAGGAAGTTGCAACTCTGGTTAACGAACAGAAGAGTCAGGGAAGCTACGAGGTTCAGTTCGATGCCGGCAGGCTCTCAAGCGGTACTTATATTTACCAGCTGAAGACAAACAATTTTATTGAAAACAAAAAGATGATAATTGAGAAGTAATTAATATTTCCTTTTTCTTCTTCTTAAATATTCACCTGTATTTACAATGATCCTGCTGGACAGGCTCCAGCAGGATTCATACTGCCCTGGGAATTCAATTTCCCTTCCCCCGAGACCTGACTTAAATCTGTAGCCGCCGGGATTATTCTCAGCGTCAATTCCGCAAAGATCATACATCTTTGCGCCATTTTCCTTAAGCCATTTAATCATTCCCCACTGAAGCAGATATGTTCCAAGCAGTTCGCGTCCTTCAGTGTTTGCGGCTGCAAGAAGGCAAAGGCCCGTACTGCCAAGCAAAGATCCCACAAGGCCTGCCACTGCCCTGCCCTGCGAAGTGCAGATAAGTAAATGCATTTTATGCCGTTCAGAACTATTCTTTTGTATCCTGATAAAGTTATCAATGTCTGCTTCTACCGGAATATCTTTCATTAACAGGAGCTCTTTGTAGAGGGCCTTAAATTTCAGAAAAAGATCATCTCCATTGCCTTGCAGCACTTCAAGCCCGTTTCTTTCAGCAACATTAAGCCTGTTCCTCCATTTATGGTGGAAGCGGTTTCTTATTTCAGGAAGTGAACGTTCGAGGTCAACAATGATTGTCCTCTGTGGTTTGTAAGACTCATTTTTCCGGTAATGAGATTTCTTAAAAACTTCTTCAAATTCATTTTCCTCACTGATTAAACCCGGAACAATTCTAAGCATCAGTTTTCTTCTTTCAGCGTACTCACCGTTAATTGCTTTTAGAATATCGGAAAGGATTCTTTTATCAGGAGGGTATCCCTTTCTTTTCCAGACGGGACCCCAGAATACATATGCAATGCCTCTTTGTAAAAGTGGAAATGTGATTATTCTTGCCTGTGCAAGGGCAATAACTTCCCCGTTTCTTTTCAGAACTATGTGGCTGATATTTCTGCCCCCGGGGAAATATTTACCGTAAGGCCAGGTCTGGTACAAAGAGGCATCCTCAAAAAGATCCAGATAACTGTCCCATTGGTTCTCATCCACATTATCTATGTCAACAGTTATAATGCCGGGGGTTTCATAAAAATCCCGATGCTCCTTATAAACTGATGCTGCGTCTGCTAAGGCATTTAATTTCATATATATATTCTTCAGCAATATCCTTGCTTTATTCCTTTTTAAGTATCTATTATATAAATAAAAGTGATTTATAAATATTTCAAAAACAAGTCACACAAACCGGGCTTCAGATGGATTTATGTTTCAGGCGCTTAAAAGAATTCTATAAATTATTATTTATGCTGATATTAATTATCAGCTCTACAGGCTGCAGCTCATACGCAGAGCATACATATTATGTCGATGCAAATAAAGGCAGCGATTCCAATTCAGGGCTATCTTTGCTGCAGGCTTTCAGGACCATACAAAAGGCAGCCGGCCTTATGTCTTCAGGAGATCTATGCATAGTAAATAAAGGGAACTATCCCGAAAGGGTTTACATACATACTTCAGGCACGTTAAAGTCTCCATTGGTTTTCAGGGCTTCAGGAAAGGGCGTAATTACAAAAGGTTTTACGGTTGAAGCCGACTATGTCACAATAGATGGTTTTGAAATTACCTCTACAGCCCGAAAAGGCTGGAAAGAAGGAGCAGGAATTCACTTAAGAGGAAAAGGCTGCAGCCTTTTAAATAACTATATTCACGACGTATTTTTAGAAGGCATACGGCTTGGCGATGATCTGACCTCAGACGTAACAAGCAGATGCCTCGTTAAGGACAACAGGATGATCCGCTGCGGACAGGCCGGCATTCAGATTGCAGGCCGGGACAACATAATTGAAGGTAATGAGATTTCAGGTACAGTGCAGTGGTCCAAAACTAACCCTCAGAACCTGGATGCCGATGGAATGAGGTTCTTTGGCTCAGGGCATGTAATCAGAAAAAACCGCATACACGATATTCTCCTAAGCGACCCGGAGAACAGCGCTGCACCGCATATAGACTGTGTGCAGACGTGGGGACCCGCAAGCGACATCATATTTGAAGAAAATGATTTCAGCCTGGGGGAGAAAAACCTGAACAAAGAAATTGCAATGGTAACAGAAGTAACCCCGCCCGTCAGGAATATCGTTTTCAGGAACAATGTATTCCACGATACTTTCAGAGGCTTAAATATTGACGGATCTTACTCTGAAGCCCACCCGAGTCCAATTTATGAAGTATATATACTAAACAACACTTTTGCCGACATTACCGACAACGCCTTTGAGCTGCACGATACGCACAGTGCAAAAGTTATAAATAATATTTTTTATAACTGCACTGCACTTTTTACAGATCCAAAATCCAGCAGAAGTGCTCTTGAATCGGGATATAACTGTTACTTTCGCACCGACGGAAAAGAAACCGCGGGAATTACATATTCGTCCGATGACCTCATAAATGTAAACCCGGAGTTTCAGAATGCTGAAAAAAGAAACTTCAGGCTTAAGAGCACTTCACCGCTTAAAGGACGCGGGAAGATTTTATCCGAAGTCAAGGATATCTCACACCGTAAAACTGTGCAAAAAACAAAACAATACGACATTGGCGCCTCTATAGCTCCTTAACACCTGGTAAACTGGTTTCCAGCGGTGAAACCTTGGTTTCCTTTACTTCTTCAGTCTTACCCCTCAGGTTTAAGAACTTTTCTTTCAGAAACCTTAAATAAATCATCCATTTATACGCTCCCATTATTTTAAGCTTAAATTCCAGAAGATTGTCGGACGGATCGGTTCTCACCCTGCCTATGACAGACTTATTCATTTCAGATTTAACCACTTCATAGCTGCTGGTAAACGTCCTTTTATAACCGGCAGCTAAAGCCTGTTGCGTGAGCTCGTTATTGACATCACCATATGGAAAAGAAAACAGATTGACTTCAGCTCCGCTTATAGATTCAAGTATTTCTTTAGATCTGATAAATTCCACTTTTACGGCGGGGGGATCCAGTTTTGTCATCATACTGTGAGAGAAAGAATGTGATCCTATTTTGACAAGTTCCACTGGCAGATCCTTTAAGTCGCGGGATGTCATTATCTCTTCATCTCCATCATGGAACCTCTTATTGCATTCCCATTCCGGTCTTTGGCCCAGATACTTTACGGGGAAGAATATGGCACATGGTATTTCGAGCTTCTGAAGTTCCGGAAGGGCGTTTTTAATAATGCTTTTGAAACCATCATCAAATGTCACAATCACGCAGTTCTTTCCATTTTGAAGCCTGCCAGTGTAGTCGGCTCTTAAAGGCAGGGCATTTTTTTTGAGGACATTCATCTGGCGGATGAACTTATCTCTTTCGCCGTCTTTAACCGAATGGAAATAAATTACTGTGCATTTTCCTGCCGGCTCTTTGCCCAGAAGCTTAAGGCAGATGCGTTTAAGAAGAAGAACTATCCAGTAAAAGAAACTTATTACAAATTTAATTCTGCGGTGTTTCACTATGCTATATATTCCTTCTTATTTGAAGTTTTCAACGCCTTGGTATAACTTCCTGGATGAATAATTTTTGTCAGGCGCTCCATCTGCTCTTTTCTGACATAGCGCACAAACTCATTTGAGACCGGTCTTTCCTCATTCTTTAAAGTTGTCCACCAGAATCCGGCAAAGCGGAATATACTTCCAATAACGTAAGGTTTTTCCCTGAAGCGGAAGATGCATTTCAGAGCCTGAAAGAAAGGGTGATATCCCAGACAGTATTCAACCGATCCCTGGCGGAACTTGAAGTTCAGCACATTAAGGACTGCTGTTCCGGTCCGGCGGTGATGAAGTACGGGAAGGCGGGAAATGGATTTTACTTCCCAGCCGTGCATTCTTACAGATATTTCAGCCACACCGTCTTCTCCGCCGTTTGCAATTGGAGTAAGCCCCCCGAGTTTATCAAAGCACTCACGCCTGAAAAACTGAATGGCATTGCCAACACTGTTATGGCTGTTGATTCCTTTATGCATCTTGCCGTTATAAAGGTCAAATATTTGCCCTCCCGCCAGACCGAGACTGGGGTTTTCATCAAATATTTTCAAAAGTTTTTTATAGTAGTCAGGTTCAAATGTTATATCGGCATCAAGTATTCCAATAAAATCATAATCAAGGTTTTTCATCAGGTTATAGCCGATATTAACAGCATAGACTTTGGAAGCAAAATTTCTGCCTTCAGTACTCGTTACTTTCTGAAGCTGAATAAAATCAAATTCTGCTTCATACCGGCTTACTATTTCATCAGTACAATCCGTCGAGCCATCGCTTACTATTATCCATTTAAAAGGAAGAACAGATTGCTTTAACACAGACTTAATTGTGTTTTCAATGAAAGCCTCTTCGTTCTTTGCTGCTGTAATTAACACATAAGAAGTCTTCTTCATAGATTCACTCTCCAATCAGGTAAGGGATTTCGAAAAGACCATTACTGGGTTTGAGAATAATTGCTCTTCCGGCCATTACCCATGCTATCCAAAAAAATATTGAATTAATTGAATTACCTCCGGTTATTGCAGATTCTGCAAAATTAGATAAGAGAATCATTATTAATAAAGCAATAATAAACGCTTTGTAATCGCTGGACGGTGTAAATGCTACACGCCAAAGCGGAAGAAATAAAATTATGCACCACAGAACAAATGCCAGCAGCCCGACACCTATTGCAACTGAAATGTATCCGTTATGCAGTGAGGTTCTTGAACTTCCAATCCAAAGTGAATTCTTAGGATCGTAAAACCTGGCGTCCTCCCAGACCTTTCCTTCTACAGAGTAACCATAGCCCTGCAGCGGCCTTTCGGATATTAAAATCCGGGCACCCTGCCAGAACTCTTCCCTTCCTGTAAGGTCTGTTATATTTCTGTCCCCCTCCCTTTGAAAAACCTGGGGCTTCAGCTGTGTAATAAGAACTACAAGCACAACAAACAGTGCGGCAATAATCCCTGCTTTTAATAATTTTTTCTGCACTAAAAACCAGATTATAAGTCCTGCAACTGCAACCACAATTGAGGTGCGTGAACCCGTCAGGTAGTGAAGAAATACGGTCAGAAGGCCAAGGCCTATAACAACCAATTTTGAATTCAGGCTTTCAGACCTCTTATATTTCCACAATAGCACAGGATAAGAAACCATGCAGAATCCCCCGAGCGTATTGGGATGATCCCAGAGGCCGAGAAATCTTTCCTCAGCTTCCCACCACCAGACTCTTCCGGGCAGTAATACAAGGGCAGCAGAATTAACTATTACAGATAAAGCGACAAATGAAAACAATACATTCATAGATTTTTCGAACTGATCCTCTTCCTGAAGCCAGCTGTCAAATCCAAGCAGGAATCCTCCCAGCGCAATAAAGGATGCTGTTCGAATCAGAGTAAACTGCTTATCAATGGAGTAACTTACTGAGAGAAATGCCAGCAGAAGGAATATTCCAAGCAGTAAAAAATGGGCCGATATTCTTCCTTTATTCACAGGCAGAAGCTTTAGGTATTTTACTACCCCGGCAATACCCGTAAGCGCAAGAATTCCAATTCTCAAATAGGAACCCGGGCCACCATCAGCCTGGTAATCAAAAGAGGGTGAATTATTGAAGAATATTGCAGAGATCCAGGGCGACAGTAAAACAAGAAAGAGCGCCGCTTCATACCTGATTATAGAATAGTATACAACTGCCGCTGCAAGGCCGCATACAATTAAAATAGAGAATATATAATAAAGGTCAATCATAGATGTTCACCTGTCAGCTGCTTTTCAATAACTGCTGTTCTCTTCATTTTAAACAAACCCGTCAGGAATGCCTTCTCATTTTTCTTTAGGAATTTTACAAGGTAAAGCAGGATCCCCGCAGCAAACACGACAATCAGCGCAGCAGGATAAAAAATGAACGAAGACATGTTTCTGAATATGAATGTATTCACAAGCAATATAACAAATACAACGCTTAACATAATAACCCGCCCGGCTTCAAGCTTTATTTTGAAAGTTTTGGATCCCTGAACTAAAAGCACTACGGCAATTGCAAACATAATAAAGTTAAATACCGCAACAAGGCCCATAATTCCATATAGCCTGATAAACAGGTAATTTAACCCCACGCTTAAGAGACTGAAGCTGAAAACTATTATTCCTGTTACATGGGTTTTGTTCTGTACATGCAGTAAAGATTGTCCCACATAGTGCAGTCCCTGTGCTGCTATTCCGGGAAGCAATAAAAATATAATAAGATAAGCCTTATAATATTCCCTGGGAGCAATGAGGCTGATCAGATCGCGGAAAACAAACACAATAAGGAAGCCCACTATTGTAAAGCCGAGCAGCAGATAAGTAGTAAGCTTTGAAATGGTACCCTGAATTTCAGGATTATGTAGGTTTGCAAAAACAAAAGGTTCATAAGCCATCTGAAATGGCAGTATAATAACCATCTCGGCAATTGAGGCGATCTTAAAGGCAAGCGAGTATATAGCCACCTGCTCCAGGTTTGTAAAATACCCGAGAAAATATACCGCCGATGTATTCATCAAAAGATTGCCTGCCATTGCGAATATCAGCGGAAAGCCGAACTTCAGAAGCATCAGGAACAGTTTTATTGAAACCGAGAGGCCGTGCTTTGCAAATATAATAGCTGTTACAACTATCCAGATGGAACCATAAGATATTATCTGCGAAATCAGTATGCCCTCAATTCCCATTTTCAGCTTTACAAGAAATAACAGGCTGCCGGTAATCAGCAAAATAGAGGCGGCTAAATTTATGATCATGAAAATCAGGCCCAGGTTTTTAGCCCTGTAGTAAGAGATGATATTTATGCACAGGCTCTGTACTACCGCAGTAAGGCAAGTGAGCATGATGTAGTTTGAAATGTCCTTTGAATGCAGCACAAACTGGAGTATGGGGCTGAAGATGAAGATGGTTATAAGGGTTGTTGCAGCACCGCCCATAATGTTTACCGCCAGTGCACTTCCCAGAAATTCCTTCAGGCGGTCTTCCATTTCATACTTTGCCATAAATCTCATCATTCCGCTTCGTATGCCGAAATCTACAATGGTTACAAGTATCTGGATAGTAAGCAGAAGAGTGGCAAGAAGCCCGTAGTCGCTTATCGAGAGATAATGCGTATAAATCGGAATAAGCAGAAATGATGATGCCCTGAGAACTACAGTTCCTACAGAATATACTATTGCATTCTTGCCAAATATCCTAAGATTCAATCTATAGCCCCTTAATAATTTCTATCCGTTCATGCATAAATGTCTCTATCCCAGGCTTTCCACCAGTTTCAGATAACGTTTGCCCATAACAGTACCGGAAATTGCGTTTACCACTTCACTCGCATTTTGCGAAATTTCCATGCGCTTTTCAGGATTTAGGCATAAGTCTACAATGCCGTCGGCGAAAGCCTTTGCGTCATCTGCCTGTGCAAACTTGATACTGCTGTTATCAAAGATAAGAGAAAGCGAGTAGAGATTTGAGGCAACAACAGGAAGACCTGCTGCGGCGTACTCAAATGTTTTTGTCGATAATGCCAGATTCATATACGGGTCGTTCATATAAGGTACAAGACCGATATCGTTTGTTTTGATGATCTCATATATCTCCTCAAGGCTTCTCGTACCGTTCAGAAAGACACAGTCCTGAAGACCCAAAGTATTTATTTTTTCTTCAAGCATATTTCTGTAGTTGCTGTCATATTTTCCGTAAACGTTCAGCGTACTGCCTGGAATGCTATTCCGTACAAGAGCCAGAGCTTCAATTGCCGTATGTAAGCCGAATCTTTCGGCAACCGTACCGTGGTAAAGCAGCTTTGCGCTGCTTTGAATTTTTTCAAATGTACGGTCGCAGTCGAACTGGAATATTCCGGGGTCTGCCGTATTTAGTACCAGCGTAATTTTCTCCGGCGGCACTCCCCTTTCAACCAGCCTGTCCCTGCATGCATCGGTAACAGTTATAAGATGGTCGGCAAAACTGCACGAGAGCTTTTCAACTTTCCTTACAGTAGACATCATTAGGGATTTTTTTCTTTCCGGCCATTTGGTTTCAAAGAGTTCCACGGTCAGATCGTGAATATCGAGGACAAGTTTTTTACCGAGCATTTTCTGCACAACACCCGTAAAAATGAGATAGTCGGGCATATTGTGCACTTGTATAAGCCTGAAATCTTTTTTCATGGCTAAAGCCTGAAGCTTTATGATGGAAATTAAAGTAAACATAAGGGATAAAAGGACGTATCCAAAGATGCTTTCCTTATTTATACTTTTCATTATCCTGTGAACCGTTACAAAGCCCATCTTTTCCATTTTAGCCTGCTCAGAGTCTCTCAGACAGATAATATCCACTTCAAAGCCTTCCTTTTCGAGAACTTCCGTCTGTCTTCTGACACGCGGATCATAAGGATAAGAGGAAAGAACTATCATACAAACATTTTTTGACACTAATAACCTCACTTAAAGCGTTGTATTCAGATAAAGCTTTCCATCATTCTCATTTTTTCAGAGGCCAGAAATATTTCCGCCCATTTCTCAATAGAAAGCAGCAGATAAAGGAATCTTTTATGGTCTGCCTTACCATGCCTGTGCTCATAAAACATCCGGTTGACGGCCTTTTCGTTCAGGTAATTTTTCGTAACAGATTTTTGTGAATTAACATAATCGAGCAGCTCATCGCCAAGCGAATCCTTCAACCATAGTTCCACAGGATCCTGGAAGCCGATTTTCCTTTGATGTACAATTTCCTTCGGCAGATAATGCTCGCAGACTTTCTTATGAATGTACTTGCCTGATTTTCCCCTGATCTTCAATGAGGCCGGAATGCTTAAGGCAGTAGAGGCAAACTCTATGTCCAGAAAAGGAACTCTTCCTTCGATGCTCGCCGCCATTGCCATCTTATCCTGTACCAGAAGGAGATTTTCTGAAAGTGAGGAGAACATGTCATAGAGAAACATTTTTTCAACAGTGCTGCCATTAATACTGTCGTGCAGTATTTTTTCAACCTCGTTTTCATAGTCCCATTCGTGAGTGTAGTTAAACAGCTCGCTGTTAAAAAGACTTTTTCTTTCATGGCCGTTTAATATACAGGCAGCACTGGTAATTCTTTTAAGGTCGCTATCCTGTCCCAGGTAATCAACAAAGCGGGAAAGTTTTTTCTTTTTATTCAGTGAAAAAGGGAGCATAAGAATATACTTCATAAGCTTAGGTTTCAGAAATGAGTACTTGTTTTTATAGAATGCTCCAAGGTGTCTGTCGTAGCCGCCGAAAGGTTCATCTGCACCCTGTCCGTTCAAAAGCACTTTAACTTTTCCCTTTGCCAGTTCAGTCACAAAGTAAACCGCAACAGCAGATTCATTTCCCAGAGGTTCCTCCAGGTGCCAGAGGTACTTGTTTAGAAAATCTGAATAGTCCTTTGAAGTAATAGTCCTGTGATGGAAAACTGCCCCGAACATAGCGGCATTTGCCTCTGCCCTTTTTATCTCATTATTTTCCTCTTTTCCCCCTTCAAAACCGATCGTAAAGGCATAAACGCCGCTGCCTGCATATTTACTCATAAGAGCAAGAATAGAACCGGAGTCGATTCCGCCGCTAAGCGAGATTCCGACGGGAACGTCGGCCATCATCTGTCTTTTTACGGCCAGCTCAAGCCCGTTTCGTAAAATCTCAATCCACTCTGATTCACTTCTATCCGGATTTATTTCAATTGCCCTGTTCCAGTAAGGACTTAAATTAAGCTTTTCATTTTCCCCTATCGAAAGCATATGAGTGGCAGGAAGCTTACTGATATTATTCAGAAGCGTATAAGGAGCAGGTGTATGCCTGAACGTAAGGCAAAGGTTTAAGGCAACGGGATTTATTTCACCCGGAACTTTTGAATAGTGCATTATCGATTTTAATTCAGAAGCAAATATCAGCTTTTCATTGTCGATATAGTAGTAAAGCGGTTTTACGCCGAAATGGTCCCTCGCCAGAAGAAGCCTTCTTCTCTTTGAATCCCAGATTGCAAAAGCAAAAATTCCGTTAAGTCTGGAAAGGAATTTATCTCCGAACTCCTCATATGCATGAATTAAAACTTCTGTATCAGATCTGGTTCTGAACACATGTCCTTTCCTGAGAAGATACTCTTTTATTTCAAGATAGTTATAAATCTCACCATTAAAAGTAATCCAGATAGTCTCGTCCTCATTCGCCATCGGCTGGTCGCCGGTGCTCAGATCAATAATGGAAAGTCTCCTGTGCCCTAGCCCTACTCCTGCATTCTGATCATTAAAGTAACCTTCGCCATCGGGTCCCCGGTGGCTCATGAGGCGTGTGGACTGTTTCATAAGTTCCTGGTCGACAGGGTTATGATTCTTAAAATTAAATACTCCAAATATTCCGCACATATTCGCTTTCTCTCTCCGGCTTAGTTTTAACTGGCGCTTTATTTAAGGTTGTGAGTGATTTAGTCCTCAAATTCCCCAGGGAGGTTTTATACCTCTTCTTTGTGGTTCATTTATTAAGTAATCCCTTGTTGTGGGAGTTTTTTGTTTTTTTCGCTGAGTATCTTGCATTTAATTTTTTTACACTTCCGGCATCATTATAGCCGTAGCCGTAGCCATAGCGGTATTTGAAAGAGGATCTGCCAATGTCACAGGCATTGATCAGTATGCCGCTGATATTTATTCCAGCATCGTTCATTTCCATAATACCCCAATTAACACTGTCCTTAAATGATTTACCGGGTCTGACAATAAGCACCGCATCTTTAATAAATTTTCCGAGTACAAGAACATCCACTACTCTTGTTATAGGAGGAGTGTCTATTAGCACGTATTCAAAGGATGAAGTACTAATCAAATCGATCAGCTGCTCCATCTTATAAGAACCCAGGAGGCTGCTTGAGGTTTCAGTTATGCCTCCGGCTGAGAGCATCTTCAGGTTATTGATGCCATTTTCCCCTGTCCCCAGCGGTATCTGATATGTATTAAATGACGACTGGCCGTCTGAAAGGAAAGTAATCAGGCCGGGTGAATCGACCTTAAGATTAAAGGCCTTTGTAAGTGAAGCCTTCTTCAGATCGCAGTCTATCATGAGTACCTTTTTGTTTGCCTGCGCTAACGAAATGGCAAAGTTGGATACTATGGAGGTTTTCCCGGTGTCTTCTTCACAGCTGGTAAACATCAGTATTTTCTTATCTGGAAATCTCGATTCCAGCTTTGTCTGCAGCACCCTGTAGGATTCACGGAAGCCTTCCTGGTCGCTCATGAGCGTTACAAACCTCTGGCTGTAGTGAGTGGAATTTGCAATTCTTTTTATTACTTCTTTGGGATAGTTCGGAATAATGGCAAATATCGGAACATCGTACTCATTTTCCACGTGGTCTGCGTCAATGAGTCTTCTGCTTTTTACTTCCTGTACGGTCATTCCGATAAATCCGATAAAAATGCCTGCAGCAAGCCCAAGTGCCAGATTGAGCGACTTCTGCGGATGAATAGGTTTACCCGGTTCATGTGCTTCGTCAAGGATTGTAATATCCTGAAGCTTGGATAATTCAGCAATACGCATTTCCTCCCTTTTATCCAGCAGCATCTTAAATATTTTATCGTACACATCCTTCTGGCGGGTAAGTTCTGCAAGTCGGCTTTCATCAGGAGGCAAAGCCTGTATCCTCCCGGAATATTTTGCCGTAAGTCCGCTCAGTTCATTCTGCTTTTTTTTGGCCGAATTAATTATTATCTGATAAGCAGTAAGTGTATTTTTATTATAGGACGAAAGTTTATCCTTAGTTTGTCGTATCCTCTGATCCAGGTTTACTACATCCGGGTGGCTTTCCTTTCGTGTCTGCAGCAGTTCCACTCTTTGCACTTCCAGGTCGGATAACTGTCTAAGCAGGCTGGAAAATGGTGAATTGGATTGTTCCGTTGCTTCAGGTGTCAGATATGTCTGGTCTATATACCCGTTTGTTTTAAGTTCATTCTGCATCTGTGCAAGTTTATTTTCACGGTCTGTCAGCTCCAGGTCCGTTTTAATCTTCTCAGCTTCCAGATTGCTTAAAAAGTCCACGAGGTTTTTTGAATTTTCGTCTATTGAAGTAAGGCTTTTTGAAGACTTGAATTCGCTTAAATTTCTTTCTGCGTTTTTTAATTTATCAGATACATCATTAAGCTGCTTGTCCACGAAATCAAAAGAATAGCGGATGTTCTGCTTCTGCTGGCCTATTCTTGCGCTTCTGAACTTATCTGCCGCCGTATTGGCTATCAGCTGCGAAGCAAATGGTGAAGAAGACTGGGCGGATATCTTAAAAATATCAGTTTTTACTACGTGTTCTGCGGTAATTGATTTATTCAGGTTATCCAGAGTCTCATAGTAGTTATTAATGCTGAAGAATATCCGGCTGCCCACCCGGGCTTCCGGCCAGTCAATTTTAATGTACGTGCCTGGCAGGTTGAAAACAATGCAAGAATGTTTTACAGAAGCAGCCTCATTTTTGAGGCTGTCCAGCGCCTGAGCCTGGCTGCTGCCCGAATTAAGGTATGCGCTGTCTATTGACGACTGAAGAAGGCTGTCGTTCCGCGCATTATAAATGCTGAAAGTATGTTCAGCGGCTTTTGCTATAAAATAAGAGGACGCGGATTTTGACGGTGCAACACGCACCTTTTCGAAAGCCGGCATGAAACCCGGCTGTTTGTTCCTGAGATAATTATGACTGTAGACTATAGCATCCGAATTGATGTTTGTGCTCTTCCCGTCTGGCTCAACGAGTTTATCGATACTGATATTAAGCATAAGCTCATCAACAATGCTGCTTAATACTTCCCTTGTTTTTACCATTTCCATTTCAGTTTCAATTTCATCCTGAGTCTGAAGCAGCACAAGGCTCTTAAACTCATCGTTTCCGGAGGATCTTTCCTCGCCTCTGTCCTTCTTCAGCATTACTGAAGCCTCGTATACCGGCTTTGAAAAAGTATTATACAAAAACGCGGCCACGACAAGCGCGATAACAGAAAAAAGTAATATTTTCTTTCTCCTATTAATTATCTGGAATATTTCGGATAATGTAAATTCTTCTTTTTTCTTACTCTGAGGAGCAGGATTCAACAATTTGGCCATTTTGGTTCTCCCTGGTTAAACATCAAATCTTGGTTAAGCTGAAAATTTCTCTTCAGGTTTTATTTTCTTAAAAACAGTGCAACAAGTGTCACCAGTATGCCGGCTCCTGAAACAATCATGGCAACATTTCTTGCCCCCACCCACCACTTTCTGGGCACATAAATCCTGTCGCCAGATGTTAAATTAAAGTCGCCTTTATTGTCTCCATCTTCTATGATCCTTGAGGCATCAACCTTTATTTCCCTGTCATTGCGCACAATATACATATCGCCAAGGTTGGCATCGCTGGTCTCCCCGCCTGCCTGAGCCAGAATGTCGGATATTTTCTCGACTCCGGTTGCATAATATGAGCCCGGTGTTTTTACCTCGCCAAGAACATTAATTTTGTATAATGGGCGTACAGTCACTTCCGGCTTTCTATAGAGAGAATCATATTTTGAGATGATTTCATTTTTCAGGCTCTCAAAGCTTCTGTTCTCAGTCTGTAGCGTTCCTACGAACGGGAGCTGCAGAAGGCGGTCCTGCTGAATAAAATAGTCGCCCGAGATTTTGTCGGTTATATTAAAAAAAGCCAGTCTTACTCCGTCTCCCGGGTTAAGCGTCTGCGCCCTGATGTTTATAAGACTCATGAGAGTGAGGCAAAAAACAATAAGCGCCAGATATTTTTTCATAACCATATCCTGTTTTTAAAACGTACTTATTAAATAGGTAAATCTTTCATATTTATGCCTGCAATATCAGTGCAGATTGAGCAGTTCTGCCGGTGCATTCCCGACTTTTATTATGCGGGCCGGCACTCCTGCAGCCACAGCATTTGGAGGAACATTTCTTGTTACTACGGCCCCGGCTCCGATAACGGCATTTTCGCCTATAGTGACTCCGCACAGTATGGTAGCAGAAGAACCTATTGAGGCTCCTTTTTTTACAAACGTCTCTACTACTTTCCAGTCGCTTTCGGTCTGCAGTATGCCGTCCTCATTAGTAGAGTGAGGATACTTATCATTTATGAAAGTCACATTATGCCCTATAAAGACACCATCTTCAACGTGGACTCCCTCACAGATAAACGTGTGTGAGGATATTTTGCAGTTGCGGCCAATCGAAGCATTCTTCTGGATCTCAACAAACGTTCCGATTTTTGAATTGTCGCCTATTGTGCAGCCGTAAAGATTCACGAAATCGTAAATCTTTACATTTTCCCCAAGCTTTACGTCGGTTATCTTTTTACAATCCATTGCTCATAATCCTCATTTTCTTAAGAAATTCTTCTCTTTCAAAGGATTTAACTGCAGGTTTCAACTTCTTCTTTTCCTCAAGTTCAACGAGGGATCCCCGGTTTTTAATCGACCTGTCGGATGCTTCAAGAATTCTTACCACCTCGAGGCCGTCTTTGCCGTTTGTAAAGGGCTGCCTTCGTTCTTTAATTGCAGAAATAAATTCCTTAACTCCAAGGGCAAGGGCTTCTGTCTGAATTACTTTAGGAGAATACATGTCGCCAATTCTGTATTGCACGAGGGCTTTACGTATATTTTCTTTTGAAGAAAGCATTTCAACGCCGCAGTCGTATACTTTTATTTTTTCTGAATTTTCCATGTCATCGTATACAAGCATTTTTTTAGTTCCTGCCAGAATCATTCTTCTGATCTTAACCGGTGAGGTCCAGTTGACATGAAAGTGGGCAAAGCAGGATTCCTTTTTAAAGTGGATTGAGATGTGAGCAATATTTTCCTGGTTATAATAGTTTGCAATTCCATTTGCCGTAACGGCAACCGGAGTCTGATCTGTTAAAATATAGTTCATTATTGCAAGATCATGCGGAACCAGATCCCAGATGACATTAACGTCGTGCTGAAATAGGCCCAGATTTATTCTGACCGAATCAAAATATATGATATCCCCAAGTTCCCCGTTTTCAACAATTTCTTTTATTTTCCTGACCGCTCCTGTATAAAGGAAAGTGTGATCTACAAAAATTCTCAGGTCCTTTTTTTCTGCAGAGCTGATAAGGTCTCTTGCCTGCAGTGAGTTGGAAGTAAAAGGCTTTTCCACCCAGAGGTGTTTGCCAGCCTCCAGGACCTTTTTTGCAATACTATAGTGAGTATTTACCGGTGTGGCAACTGCAATGGCATCCACATCGCTTTTTAAGAGCTCATCAAAACTGTCTGTTAGTTCAACGTTTGGAAATCTGAGTTTTATAAAATTAAGCCTTTCCTGATCCTTGTCACACCCGATTACCCTTTCAACTTCTGAATCCGCCTGGAAATTCCTCACCAAATTCGGTCCCCAGTATCCTAAACCAACTATTCCTATCTTCATATTTCGTCTCCAATCACCATAATAAATTAATCTGCTGACATACTGTCGTAATCGTTAACATTATTTATTTTCATCAGTAGCGTTTTATATCATCTGCCTCCCCTTGAAAATAGCATTACAGGAATTGTCTTTAATAAAAGCATTATATCCAGAAGCACCGATATATTGTGTACATAGTACAGGTCCAGAATTACCGAATCATTAAAAGAGACTGAGCTTCTTCCTGAAACCTGCCACACTCCGGTACACCCGGGCAGTACAGAAACCCTTCTTTTCTGCCAGTTCTCGTAATTCTCGTATTCATAAGGAACACACGGACGCGGACCAACGAGGCTCATTTCTCCTTTCAGCACGTTCATCAGCTGAGGCAGCTCATCAAGCGAGGTTTTCCTCAATATTTTTCCGATGCGTGTAACCCTGCTTTCATCAATGACTTTTGTATCCTCTCCCGTGCTTTTGTTATTCTTCATAAATTCAATCATCATCTGTTTGCGGCGCTCATCCTCACTGCCTGTGGAGTACATTGTCCTGAATTTATACATTTTGAAATGTTTTCCATTTTTGCCCACTCTCAGCTGCTTGAAGAGAATTGCTCCCGGAGAAGTGACCTTAACCAACAATGCAATAATCAACATTAGAGGAAAGATGATAATAAATGTTGCCGAAGCAACTATCAGGTCAACTATTCTTTTTAATATCATTGGATGTCTGTCATCAGGATAACGTGAAAGATCAATGTAGTGTCCGTCCAAATATTTTTTCAACTTAATTTTCTTTTCAATTATTTCCAGCTTTTTTGAAGATACTCTTACCCTTGCTCCTGCTTTTCTGCAGCGTTCAACAGTATCAAAAATGAAATCCAGATCCTCATTGTCCTCAGCAATTATTACTTCCTGTATGTTATAAAGGCTCATTATTGCTTCCAGCTGATCTGTTACTCCTAAAACCTTTAGTCCTAAAGCCTTTGCGTATCCCGAAATTCTTTCGTTTTCACTTCTATTATTTAGGATGAACCCCGTCACCTGAACATTTATTCTCAAAGCCGCTTCTGCAAAATGCCTGCCAGAGTCTCCGTCGCCGATGATGAGAATATTTTTTTGTATACTGGTTCTGTGGCCAGGTTCACTGCTCCTAAATTTCAGAAAAAACGGTGGTATACCTATCAACATAATAACAGACAGCATTGCAGCCGGAATAAAAGGTCCTCCGATATAAGTTATAATTAACAGGGGCATTTCTTACATTATCCTTCTGAATATTATCCGTCTTACTTAATGCTTTCCTCAACAATGCTTTTGCTCTTGATATTTTCAGCCTTAAAGAAGTCTTTTATTTTTTTTGCAACATATTCAACCTGCTGCTCTGTGAGTTCCGGAAACATTGGAAGCGACAGGCTGCCTGAGGCAAGTTTTTCAGCAACAGGGAAATCACCTTTTTTGTATCCAAGGTGAGAAAAGCATTTCTGCATGTGAAGAGGAATGGGATAGTGCAGCCCTGTTGCAATTCCGTTTTCCCTTAAATATTCAGCCAAACGGCTTCTGTCTTCTGCCAGGCCATTGCGCAGCTGAACGACATACAGATGATATACATGCTTTGCATATGTCATTTCCGAAGGAAGTATAATCTCATCTATGCCATTTAAGTACTCCTTATATAGCTTTGCCGCGGCCCTTCTTTTCTCGGTCCAGAGATCGAGGTATTTCAGTTTTACATTCAGCACTGCTCCCTGGATTCCTTCCATCCTGTAGTTATGGCCGAAGATTTCGTGGTTATATTTTTCAGATGATCCGTGTTCACGGATCATGCGGATTCTTTTTGCAAGCTCATCATTGTTTGTGGTGGCGGCCCCTGCTTCCCCGTAGGCACCCAGATTCTTGCCCGGATAGAAGCTGAAGGATGCAGCATCAGAAAGACCGCCTACCCTGTTGCCTTTATATTCGGCAAGATGTGCCTGCGCACAATCCTCCACCAGATATATTTTATATTTATCAGTTATATTTCTGATGGGATCAAGATCAGCCGCCTGTCCATAGAGATGTACCGCAACCACAGCGCGTGTTCTGGGTGTAATTGCCTGTTCAATAAGGGGCACAGCGATATTGGCATTAGAGGCATCGCAGTCGACAAATACTGGCTTTGCTCCGTTTAGAACGGCTCCCCAGGCAGTAGCTATAAACGTATTTACGGGAATAAGGACTTCATCGCCCTCTTTTATGCCAAGTGCCCAAAGAACCGCATGATTTCCATCAGTGCCTGAGCTTAAGCCTATACAGTGTTTTACATTTTGAGCCCGGGCAAATTCTTTTTCAAACTCTGCAACTGATTTACCTAGTATAAATGCACTGTTATCCAGCACTTCCTGAATTGCTGAATTAACTTCTTCCTTAATTGATTTATACTGGCTCTTTAGATCCTGAAATGGCACTTCCATTTTTTCTCCCGATTGTTGAATTATTGTCTGGCACCCAGCTCCGCTGTAGTGAGTTACAAAGCAAGAGCTCACAAAAACTTCAGGCTTCAGCAATTAAGACTCCGGTATCTTGAAATAAACACCTCGGCCTGATTTCAAGCCTTGTAATTAAAACTTCAGCCTTCCCGGATTGCAGTTAAAATCAGCCGTAAAGGAAGTAAACTTCGACTGCAGTTCAGAAGAAATCTTTATGAAATCCGGAAACAGCCAGGAACTATCCTCAAAATGTATAGTTCCTTTCATATAGGATTCATTTTCAACCGGTGTAAACCCAAGAAAATTATCGCCATTTTTCCTGTTCAGCGTAATAATCTCCAGAACCTTTTCGGCATAAAGGGCAAAGATCATTTCGCCGCAATTGATCAGAAGTATCCTTGAGTCAGCAGTAAGTTCACCAGTTTCATATCTGAAAAAAGTATTACCATCTATGACGGGAAAATTGCTGCCGAACCGTTTTATGGCTTTATTTCCTTTTGTGTAAAGGTTGAAATATTTATTCAGTTCTTCCGGCTTAATGATGGCTGTGACTTCAGCAATATTAGCACACAGTTCATGCTTGTCCATCAAAAATATAACCAGGCCCTGAAGGGCGTTAATATATGCGAAGTCGTTTTTCATGTTTTTTTACTTGGCTTAATACTCTTAAGATGCAATATACGTGCCGCAGGGATTTCAGAGGGAAAGATGCTATTGGGCACGATTTTTAAAGGGGGTAAATTTGCCACCAATAATTATTATTCATGAAGTGTAAAAATTCTTTACGGTAGGCTCCTGTTCCATGAATGAAAAGCCAGTTCCATGAAACAAATTGGATAATAGCAGAAAAAATATTTCGAGAATTGTATTTTGCCGGCAAAAATTTTAACAGGCGACAGCAATACACCTTGATTTTCTACATACAATGTTTAACATTAAATAATATATAGCTTATTCCGGAATTACAGAATATAACAGTACAGATGCAGTAAGCTGGACAGCAGCAGTTAAAATTCTTATGTGAGACAACAAGTGCAGATCTTGAAAATTCAGTAAATTTTATATAAACGGTTCGTTGTGTCATAGGATTTTTTTTAGAATTCCATTCTGTTCGGCTGCAGGTTATTCTGCCTTTCCGGTTATGCCTTTGCATGTAAAATTGCACAAGGAAAAAAATAAGTTTTTCCTATTAAGAAGTACGTACCGGTATATTTGCGGCTGTGTGAAAGGGAGGAAATGGAAACTATTTTAGTTATAGAAGATAATGACATTATGAGAGCAACGCTCCGTATCTTTCTCAGTGAACTTAATTCCAGGCTGATTTTTGCTGAGGACGGAGAAAGAGGTCTGGAGCTGTTGGAGAAGGAACATCCTGATCTTGTAATTACAGATCTGATGATGCCGGGAATAAACGGCATTGAAGTTTTAAGAAAAGTAAAAGAATTTGACAGGAACATACAAATACTAATTGTAACTGCTTTTGAGGACCTTAACTCAACGATAAAAGCGATGCAGATGGGGGCCTATGATTACATCAGGAAGCCCTTGGAATTCGATCAGTTCATAACAACCGTTAAAAGGGCACTGGAGTGCAGTGTATTAAGTGAAAGAGTTTCTATTGCGATTTCAGAAGATTCGAACGATTTCCGCATAGAAAACAGCATAATTGGAAACCATCCCTCAATGCACGAGCTTTATAAAAGGATCGGAAAGGTTTCTGTCAACAGGGTAAACGTTCTCATTCAGGGTGAAAGCGGAACTGGAAAAGAACTTATAACAAAAGTAATTCACTATTCAGGCATAACTAAAGATAGCCCCTTTGTTGCCGTTAACTGTACGGCGCTTTCAGAATCCCTTCTGGAGAGCGAGCTCTTCGGGCACGTTAAAGGCGCCTTTACAGGTGCAATTAGGGATAAAAAAGGCAAGTTTGAGCTAGCCGGAGACGGCACGATATTTCTGGACGAGATCTCGGAAATCTCTCCCAGCCTTCAGGTGAAACTCCTCAGAGTGCTTCAGGAAAAGGAGTTTGAAAAGGTGGGCGGTGAAACTACCATTCCGATGAGGGCAAGAGTTGTAGCGGCTACAAATAAAAATCTTTCCGAGCTCGTTGCAAAAGGACAGTTCAGAAACGACCTGTTCTACAGGCTTCAGGTCTTTACGATTGACGTTCCCCCGTTAAGAGAAAGAAAAGACGATATTCCAAACCTTGTAGTGCATTTTCTTATGAAGATCAACAAAGAACTCCATAAGAACGTCAATAAGGTGCCTTATGACGTAATGGAAATGCTGAGCAGCTATGAATGGGTTGGTAACATCAGGGAACTTGAAAATACACTGCTTCAGGCTGTAGTTCTGGCAAAAGGCGATGTTCTGGAAAAAGAATATATTCTGCTGCAGAATAATCATAACAGAGGGGCATTTGAAAATCATGAAAAGGCCAACTTAAGCCTGGCGGAAATTGAAAAAGAGCATATAAAGCTGGTTCTCAATACGGTAAAATGGAATAAGGAAAAGGCGTGCAGAATTTTAGGTATAACAAGGCCTACACTGAATGCCAGAATCGAACAGTATTCACTTACCTACGTCACCCAAAGCCAGTATGTGGCATAATCCAGTAAATAGCATAATATAAAAAAAGGGCTGTCTTAATTATTTTTAAGACAGCCCTTTTATAAATCATCGAATTTCGTCGGGGCGAGAGGATTTGAACCTCCGACCTCCTGGTCCCGAACCAGGCGCTCTAACCGGGCTGAGCCACGCCCCGAATTACTGAGTAATTTTCAGTGTTTAAATATAAAGATTCTTGTCCATAATGTGAAAGAAAAAAGTATCTAATTTGAAATATTCTTTTGCCCGAGCCCCCTCTTTTGTCACATCTTCTCCATTTTTGAAGTTTTGAGGAAAAAAGATTATATTTTGAACATATCAATTCACAACAGGGCACAAAAAGAGTGGCACAGAATCATTCATTCGACGTAGTTTCAGAAATCGACTTCCAGGAAGTGGATAACGCAATCAACCAGGCTGAAAAAGAAATTCAGCAGAGATACGACATTAAGGATTCCAATACGACTCTTGAATTAAATAAGAAGGACAAGTACCTGCTTATTAATTCCAAGGACGACTACTCGCTTAAGGCAAGTGTGGATATCATACAGTCCAAATTTATCAAAAGAGGCATATCTCTTAAATCCATGAAATTTGGCGAAACAGAACCTGCTTCGGGAGGAAGGGTAAAGCAGAAAATAGACCTGCAGAGCGGCATTTCAAAAGAAAATGCAAAGGTGATAATAAAGCTGATCAAAGACTCAAAATTAAAGGTTAACGCACAGATCATGGATGAACAGGTAAGAGTTACGGCACCAAAGCTCGACGACCTGCAGTCGGTAATAGCCATGATAAAAAGTGCCGATCTGAATTTCCCTACGCAGTTTACGAACTACAAATAAAATTTACAGGATGTCAAAACGGGCAGGAAGCATTTCCTGCCCTCTGTTTCCCTTTTTCCTTCTTCACTTTTTAATTTTTCATTTTTAATTTTTAATTGTTTCACACGTACGCCTGCAGGAGTCTTTCGTGTTCCTCGGCGGTAAATATGTCGAACTCTTCGGGGAGCATCTTTTCCACGTCGCCGAAGTAATCCCCTTCTGAACCCTCTTTCTGTGTTATGGATTTAATTCTTGCAGAGGTAACAACGTCCAGATTCTCCACAATTATGTTTCCGCTGCCATCAGGGTCAATTCTTCCTTCTATCAGGTACGGACCCATGGAAAGCGTAAGCTCGGCAAATTTGTTATAGGTTTTGGGGAACAGTACGGCTTCAAACGTACCGGTCAGATCCTCAAGCGAAAGGAATTTCATTATATCCCCCTTTTTTGTCCTGATGCGTTTTGAGGACATATACCAGCCGCCCATTTTAACCCTGCGCCCTTTATGTTTATGCATATCCCCGGCTTTAATTATTGAGGGCCCGCCCAAAAGTTCATTAAAAAACTCCAGAGGGTGGCGGCTTACCATGTAGCCGAACGATTCATATTCTATTGCACAGACTTCCTCAATGGAGTAATCCACATCTGTTTCCACTTCATTTTCAAGCTTAAGTGTTTCGCCTGCAAAGAGGCTGCTTGTGCTGAGTGTCTTTCTGTACGACATATAAACGTCCAAAAGGCGCATAAGTGTGGGCCTGGTCTTCTTAAACGTGTCCATAGCACCGCAGCGTATTAAAAGCGAGGTTTCTTCATAGCCTATATCTACCCTTGCAAGGAAGTCGGAAAGGCCTGTATATTCCCCGTTTCTTTTTCTTTCCTTAACTATAGCGCTGATTGTAGAGGTGGAAAGGTTCTTAACTGCCATAAGGCCTATGCGCACTGTTTTATCTTCCCCTATGTAGTTATGTTCGCTGTTGTTTACGCATGGGAGCAGCACTTCGAGTCCCATGCGTTTGCACTCCTGTATATACACGGCAGCCGAATAATACCCTCCCCCGTTGCTCAGGACCGAAGCCATAAATTCGGCAGGATAATGCACCTTAAGGAAAGCCACCTGGAAGGAAAGGAGTGCAAAAGAGGCGCTGTGGGCCTTGCAGAAGGCATAGCCTGCAAAAGACTCAATCTGGCGCCAGAGCTCGCGGGTTGCAGCATCATTTATTCCCTTAGAGCTGCATGAGGCGAAAAACTTATCTTCAAGCTGGGTCATGGCGCTGTGTGAGCGCATTTTGCCGCTCATTGCACGCCTGAGGACGTCGGCCTCCTCAAGTGAAAGCCCTGCTATATGGTGGGCCACCTTCAGGACGTCCTCCTGGTAGATCATTATGCCGTAGGTTTCGCCTAAGAGTTCCTCCATCTGAGGCAGGAGGTACCTTCTTTTTGAGGGGTCCTTATGGCGCAGGATAAACTCCTGCATCATACCGCTTTCGGCAACGCCGGGACGTATAATGGAGCTTGCGGCTGTGAGCATTTCAAACGTATCCACGGAGAGTTTCTTTAAGAGCGAGCGCATTCCGGGTGATTCGATATAGAAGCAGCCTATGGTATCCCCTTCGCGAATAAGTTTTTTGATCTCCTCATCCCGGAAGAGCATCTGGTAGTCATATATATCGAACTTCACCCTTTCGGTATTCCTGGGCACCGGGGTATATATCTGCTTGAGGTTACCCCCCTGGTTAAAGCGGGTTTGGGGCAGACTGTAGCTTTTAAGGTCTATAAATGCAGTTTCAGCGTTAATAATTTTCATTGCCATAAATAGTGTACGTATGTACACTATTTATGATTTTT
>JBLNAZ010000004.1:0-12476 GCA_050259615.1 Syntrophomonadaceae bacterium
GTGCTTCCTGTATAAACATATTCAAGGAGTTTATTCGAAACGAATTCCCCTATATTATACTGTGCCTCCTCGGTACTACCGCCTATGTGAGGTGTAAGAAGAACGTTTGGCAGATTCTGCAAAGGGGAAACAAACTTTTCATTAGCGTCTTTAGGCTCTTCGGGAAATACGTCCAGCGAGGCGCCCGCAACTTTTCCGCTCAGGATGTTTTCCTTCAGGGCTTCCACATCCACAACAAAGCCGCGGCTTAGGTTAAGCAGTGTAACGCCGTCTTTCATGATTTCAAATTCTTTTCTGCCGATAAGATTCCTGTTGGTGGGATTGCCGTCCACGTGCACTGTAATTACATCCGCTATGCGGAGCAGATCTTCAAGAAAAGACATCCTCTTTGCATTTCCGATTGTCAGCTTATCAACCACGTCATAATAATAAACATCCATTCCCATCGCTTCGGCGAGCATCGAAACCTGGCTTCCGATATTGCCGTATCCTATAATTCCAAGCTTTTTACCCCTTACCTCGCGGGCATTTTCTGCGGACTTATCCCAGACGCCCTCGTGAGCCTTAACGATCTTGTCGTGCAGGCGGCGTATTAAAAATATTATTTCAGCAATAACTATTTCAGCCACGCTGCGCGTATTGCTGTAAGGAGCATTAAAAACCGCAACCCCCTTCATTGAAGCTGAATCGAGGCTTATCTGGTTAGTGCCTATGCAGTATGCGCCAACGGCAAGAAGATCGGGCGCATTATCAAAAACCTTTTTTGTCAGATACGTCCTGGAACGTATTCCGAGCAGTGAAACCCCTTTAAGAGCTTCAATCAGTTCGTCTTCCGAAAGGCTGCCGTTATGCGTTTCAATTTCAACACCCTTTTCTTTCAGAACCTCATTTGCACAGGGATGTATATTTTCAAGTAATAAAGCTTTCATTATAAGATCTCGTAAATTTTGTATTGTCAGGGCAAATGTACGATTTCTTTGGATAAAATTGAATTATTCTCAATGAATTATGGCATTTAATTGAATTGCCCGCCTTTGGCTTTATTCGTCAGCTTTATACATGGGGATTCAAATCCCGCCAGGGATTTCATATTTGTAGCCCAGGGTTCCCCCTGGAACCCTGGGAATGAATGATCCAAAATCAGATCCATCCGCCTCAGGCGGATCATATTATTATTCCGGACATATTTTCTAGAATTTCTTCTTAAATATATCTTTCAGCTTTTCCTGTGCCTTCTTCTGCAGCTGCTGCTTTACGGTATCAACCCTCTGCTGGGCCTGCTTCTGCACTTCAGCTTTCTTCTGCTCAATCTGCTTCTGCGCCTCCTGCTTTACCTGCTCCTGAACCTGCTGCTGAACGTTCTTTGCCGTGCCGCCAACAATATCAGCTGCACTTGTGGTTACAGAAGGATTATTTATATTTCCCCTCAAAAATGCCTTTACATCTATCTTATCTGCAGAGACAAGGTTGACATCTTTTTTCAGCAGCCTGTTTATGGCCTGATTTGCCTGCTGCTTTAACTGTCCTGCCGGAATCTGAACATTCATCGTGTAATCAATGCTCTTATCCATCCCGTTCGAACCTGAGAGCGTTACGTCGTAATTAAATACTTTGTACGTAAATGGCTGCACATAAAACCTTCCGCTGCGGATCTGGAAAGACGGGTTGACATTTGTAAGAACCGGATTTTTCAGCTCGTCAATCTTAAGCGCACTTCCTACGGCTTCAAACGGCTTGAATCCCTTTACTTCAGCACGCTGAAGGTTAAGTATGCCGCCTCCGTTGAAACTGTTCCATATCGGCATCATATTCTTATCCAGATTGGACGTAATATTCATTTTAGCCCCGAAATTGCCGTTTATATACTGTGCCATCGGGGCAATCTGCCTTACGCTTACAAAGCTTTCGTAAGTTTTACCTATATCAAAATTACTTATTGTAAAGTTGAACGCCATGTCCGGATTTGAACCGGCCGGAGTTGCATAATAACCTGTGGCTACAAGGTTTCCGCCAAGAAGGTTCATATTGAGGCTCTGCATCGAGAGCTTTCTGTCGCTGATGATAATTACTCCTCTTACATTATCAAGTGTAAGATTATCGTAAATCATTCTGCCGATGCTGGAGTTCATGGTAAAGTTTATTCTTTCGGGCAGCTCCACAGCCTGCATTTTAGTTCCGGCCTGCGCTGTCTTTTTCTGTTCATTTTTACTCAGCTTCATCAGCTCGTTTACATCCAGATAATTTGAATTAAGCGAGAGATTTCCGTTTATTATGCCCTTATTCAGCAGATACCCCAGCATATTATAAAGCCCGCCGCTGGCATTTATATTGTTTTTTCCGATGTTCATATTCAGGTTACTCAGGTTAAATGCAGCAGGTGTAAGTGTCAGCTGGGCCTGGTTGATCTTTATCTCCTGTGTAAGCTCGTCGCTTCCGTATACAATATTGCTGGCCTGGACGGTCCCCGAGGCATTCAGGTTATCTATTCTTTTATTCTTCAGTCCCCCTATGTTCCCCTTTGCCTGGAAGTCGGCCTGAATGAGGCCGTCAAGCCTCTGCACGCCTTTGAGCGGCATGGCATTTTTTAACTGCCCCAGGTTAAGGCGTCCTTTTACCTTTGTATCAATATAGGGATTCGACCTTGGCGTTGTTAAAACAAGCGAGGCATCGAAAGGATCATTCCCCAGTTCAAAGTGCATCTGTTTCAGATTAACAACAGTATTGTCCGGCGTTCCGCCCGGATTATTGACGTTCAGGTCGACGTTGACGTTTTTAACTGTATTCGGAAGTTTTGGATACTGAAAGCTCCCGTTCTGCACCATGAGCTTAATATTAAAAGAAGGTATGCGGACTTTATTATAAACCCCTTTAACCGATCCGTTAAGGAGCATTTTGCCTGAGGATTTGAGGTCTGAGAAGTTCTGGGAATAAGCTGCGGGAATCAGGGAAACTATATCCTTAAAGTCAGTGCGGTTTGAGGCAAATGTGAGATCCATCGACATATTGCTGGCATCAGGTCTTGCAACAAAGCCGTCGAATTTAACTGTAAGATTGTTTATCCTGAGTTCATTTTTATTAAGCGTAAACTTCTTCTCATTCATGTTGGCAAAGAGTTGCATATCGAGATATGCATTTACCTTATTAAGGTAAGTAAGACCGTTATATTCAAAAGTAAGCTCGTCAATTTTCGTCTCTGTTTTTAAGTCGAACTTATCCTTTGAGAGGTCGCCGCTTCCCTCATGGTCGAGGTTTTTTATTATCGCTGTCATACCCGACGACTGATCCAGATATGCAATATTTGCTCCGTCAACCGAATAGTACTTAAGCGATATATTGACCTGCTTTTGCGATGGTGCCGGTTTTACGGTATCGGGTTTCATTATATTGTAGTTGGCAGTGCTGTCTTCCAGCACAATAAGCTTAATGTTCGGCCTGTGGAGATTGACCTCCTCAATTCTGATTGCGTTTCCCTTTATAAGGCTCCACAGATCTATTGTGGCATTGAAAGATGCCGCGCTAAGAAGCGTATCCCCCTTGAATGGCGGTTTATTTACTATTGTCAGGTTATTGATGCTTAGAGTCAGGTCGGGGAAACTCTTAAACATATTAAGACCCGCGCTTTCAAAGTTCAGCACCGCATTCAGCTGCTTATTTGCCTGTTTTTTTACCATTTCGGCAATCTGATCCTTAAAAAGCATTGGAACGAACATCATCAGCAGGATTATTACCAGGAGGATAATGCTTACTATTGCAAATTTTTTTTTCATAGAATTGCCCCGGATTTTTGTGGATACTGTGAAAATATAATAAAAAAAATAATGTTATTTATAAAGCTAAAATCAAGTTAGTACTCCAAAAAGAAAACTATCTTGGAGGTCTGTAATATCTTCTAAGCCATGCGCTCAGCCCGTCTAGTCCCGGAAACAGCACCCTTTCAGTAATATTAACCTCGTCCAGCTTATCCCTGATCTCCCACTTGAGATTTGATGGAATTATGATACGGAAGAATAGTTCAGGATGATTCTCCAGCCATTCATTTAACACAGATCTGACGCTGGACATAAAAGAAAAAAGGGCGTACTGGTTTATGATGCGCTCATCGAAGGACGGGGGTTCAAGAAAAACCACAAACTCTTCCGAAGAGCCTTTTAGCTTTTCCAGGTCAGACAGGCTCCTGCAGACGCTTTCAAGCATCTCGCCTGTAAATACAAGAGACCTTTCCAGCCTAAGTATGCTTCTTAAAGTGCCCGGAAGAAGCTCGTTGGATTTCATATAATTCATGCACCATATGGCGCCGTCCTGCTCGTATTTTCGAAGGTCATCAGTAACAAAATGCAGCGCAATATACGGCGAATATGTCCAGTCCAGGAGCCTTGTCGGAAGCCCGTGGTGCTGTGCAACGGCAAGCCAGTCCCAGATCAGATCGCTGTCAAGTGTGCCTTTGGGCGCATATTTCCTGAAATTCCTGAGCAGGTGGCGCTCCATATCCTCGTACTTGCCTCCCAGCCTCACAAGACTTGTCTGAAGGTCATAATCTTTATCCGAGAGCCCCCTGAAAGCATAAGGGGAGCGGTAGCGCAGTATATTCTCGTCCCAGGAGTTCTCGAAGAGAAGCTTCTGCAGCTCCAGCCAGTTTTTAACCGTAATATCGCTTTTTGTTTTCATTTTATTCTGGGCCGGGAATTACAAAAATATATTTCAGTAAAACAGCATATCATTTAAATATAATATATTTCAGGACAGTTTTCATATAGATTTGCCATTACCAGCCTTTCCGGGGCTCAGAAATAAACATCAGGGCCGGTTTCATTGCGGACGAAAAAAAAGCCGCCTTTTTCAAGGCGGCTTAATTTCATTTTGCAGATTTTATCAGCTTAAGAGGTTCTCAAGCTTGTTTCTTATGGTGCTTTCTATTGTACCCTTGAAAGGCAGGGCCGCCAGGGGAAGATTCCCCTCCACTTCTACTTTGGAAGGAAGTACCGATAACTCGCCGTCAACAGACATTCCCATGGCGCGGAACGAAAAAATGCCGCGGTTTCCATCCCAGCTTTCCCTTACGTCTGAGACCTGGCTGCCGAACTGGTTCTTTAATTCCGTAATAAGGCCGCTTACCCTTTTTACAGCTTCCCCTTCTCCCAGATTATGAGGAACACTTACTTTCATCTTGGACATTTTAATCTCCATTTAATTCGCTTTTTTATAATTTTATGAAAATTCAGGCCTGATGAAAGGCTATATTTATTTCCCTTTATCGTCCAGTGAAAAATAATGCTCGAAAGAATCCTCATAGTTCTCAGGTATGTACTCGCCGCTTTTTTTCACGAGGCGGTATTTCCCGCTGTACTCGCCGCGGGAGATCTTTTCTACCATCTCTAAGAGCTTATCAATGTCTTCCATTGTATTGTAGCACCCGAAGCTTATGCGTACCATTCCCGGCATGTTGGATTTGTCGCCCTCAAGCATCTGCGTGCGCCAGCTTTCGGCTTCCTCATTGCTGAGGTTTAATAGATGTACCACGTAAGGATGCGCACAGAAGCAACCGCTCCTTACGCCGATGCCCCCTTCGTAGCCTAAGATTGCCGACAATAGGAAGTGCGGAACGCCTTCAAGATTAAATGGAATAACGCCCACTTTTCCATCGGCCTTTGCCGGATCGGTTTCGCCGTAAATGGTAATGCCGGAAATCGACCTCAGGCGTTCAAGGCAGTATGCCGTAAGCACTCTTTCGTGCTCGGCAATTTTATCCATCCCTATATTCATCAGAGCCTTTGCTGCTGCTGCCATTGCAACGGCACCGGGAACATTCGGGCTGCCGGCTTCATCACGGTCGGGAGTACCTCCCCAGTAAACCTCATCCTCCGTAACAACGTTTACCGTTCCGCCGCCCGAGTACTCGGGCCTTCCTTTTAAGAATACTTCCTTTGGCCCTATAAGAGCGCCCGTACCAAAGGGAGCGTACATTTTATGCGCGGCAAGTACAACAAAGTCCAGGTGCTCCGGATCATTGTCGGGCTTCATATCTATTTTACGGTGCGGTGCAAGCTGGGCTGCATCTATCAGAATTCTGGTTCCTGCGGCGTGAGCCTTGCGGGCCAGGCGGTGGATTGGCTGTATAAATCCTGTAACATTTGAGGCACCTGTTATGGTAACAAGCCCTATCCTGCCTTTATATTCTTCAAGCAGGCGGTCGAAATCCTCCTCATCAAACCTTCCGTCTTTTGCAGCCTTAACATGAACTACGCTTGCACGGTCGCGCCACGGGAGGTCATTCGAATGATGCTCAAGACGCGTTGTAATAACTACCTGGCCTTCAGGTATTTCCAGCCGGTACGAAAGCTTGTTTAGAACTTCAGTAGTATTCTTGCCGAAAATTACAGTATTTGTATTAAGATCAGCACCCACAAAATGGCCGATAATTTCATGAGCTTTATCGTATGCCGCAGTACTTAGGCGCGACTTGAAGCCAGTACCTCTGTGGACGCTGGAGTAGTAAGGCATGAACTCCTCAACTGCCTTCATTACTTCAGCCAAAGGGGGTGTGCTTGCGGCATTATCCAGATTTATATAAGGGATGCAGCGTCCGTCTAAAATGGGAACCCTGCGGTCAATTCCGAAAATGCGGTCGTGCAGGTTAAATGACTCTTCAAGCCTGATGAGTTCATCAATCGGATCCGGTCCATTCAAAGATACCTGTTCCATACCGGGCAGTGTAGCGTCAGAATTCTGAGTGCTGTCCATTCAAAAACTCCTGTTTGCGCATGCAGCAAGATCATGCAATATGCAATTATATGGTTATCTTTTCCTGTCGTAAAAAGAATGCTTCTATTTGGACAAAAAAAGGTGAATTTACTCCCTTCCATTCGAAATGTCTGGTTATCTTTCTTAAACTTTTTTTATACTATGAGATTTCTGAGGTTTTGATCACTGGTGCACAAAAGGGCGGATAATTCCAGCCTGCGCTTTACCGATCAGAATTATAAGGGGGAAGTGCTCCCCCTTTAAGTCTCTTCTTTAAAAAGAGCAATATTATTTTATAAATCTCATTGTTAAAGGATACCTGTAGGCTTTACCATCGTTAGCCTGGACTGAGGCAACTATGATGAGTATGAGCTCAACAATACCCAGAATTATCAGCAGCAGTATACCAATTACAATCAGTATCAAAAAAGCTGCAACAATTAAGTAAATTGTCATGGAAATCTGGAAGTTCAGCGATTCCTTCCCCTGATCGTTCACAAAAGAAGAAACATCCTTTTTAAGAGTCCAGATAACCAGGGGACCAATGATGTTTCCAAACGGGACAACAAACATGAGCAGGGCTGAAAGGTGACACAGCATGCCCCATAGCTTGGTATCCTTATCCAGTGCTGCATTTTCCACGTGTTCTGCATTTTCTACGGTTTCCATTAGACTCTCCTTTAGTTGTTTTTCAGTTTAACTTTAAAGGGCGCAGGGAACGTTGCCGGAGGTGGATAATTTTCTTTATCCGGACCGGTAAAAAATGTCATTTCTCAGGTATCGCAACAAGTATAACTTCTTACATGGAAAGTTAATTCAAATAATTTTAGCAAGCAATAATCCTGCAAAATAAAATGGAATGACAGAACTTCAGGAAATAAATCTGACAGGTAAAGAAATCCGGCTGCATTGGTTTTACAGCCGGATTAAAGGGAAATTCTTAGATGATCTTTTCCAGCGGGAGCTGGAACATGCGCGCCAGGTCGTCTTTCATCGTTATCCCGGCATTCATCTCCTTTAAGAGCTCTGCTACTTCATCCAGCTGGCATTCATTCTCAAAGGCAATCATGCGGACGTTATTGTACCCCGGATAAGCTCGCGTGCCCAGATGTGGAATTGTTTTATGCCCCTTTCCTTTCACGCTTTCCCACTCGGTATAAAAGTCAACTCCGGCTTTCTCAAGAATTGAGGAAATCCTCTCCTCAAATATATCACGATAAATAATAAATGCTATTTTCATCACGACACCCCAATTAAAAATTTTGAATGCTGAATGATGAATTATGAATGCAATACTGAAAAGATTCCGCCATGGATTTTAACCATGGCGGAACTTAAAGGTAAGATAATACTATTTTTCGTAAGATGCAGGATTTGGCTCTGCTTCGTATTTAGCCCTGCGCCCGAAGGGCAGTAGCCTGAATACCCTGGCAAAAGCCTTCCTGAGCGAGAAGTCGTCTATTATCGTATATACTACCGGCACAACCAGAAGCGTCAGCATCGTGGAAGTAACAAGTCCTCCAATTACTGCCTGCCCCATCGGCGAACGGAATTCAGATCCCTCACCA
The DNA here is from genome assembly GCA_050259615.1 of Syntrophomonadaceae bacterium. Classification (GTDB taxonomy): domain Bacteria; phylum Bacteroidota; class Ignavibacteria; order Ignavibacteriales; family SURF-24; genus JAAXKN01. The sequence goes on from JBLNAZ010000004.1 coordinate 8,307, forward strand.
AGTCCAAGAGCTACCGGCACCATACCGAATATCATGGCCAGCGTGGTCATAAGAATCGGACGCAGCCTTGTAGGACCTGCCTGAAGAAGAGCTTCTGTTCTTGACAGCCCGCGCTCACGCAATGTATTGGTGAAATCGATAAGCAGAATTGCGTTCTTGGTCACAAGACCCATCAGCATGATTATACCGATCATCGACATCACAGAAAGTGCGCTGTTAAATATGATGAGCGCCATGATTGCTCCAACAATAGCCATAGGAAGCGAAAGCATGATCGAAAACGGATAAACAAAGCTTTCAAACTGCATTGCAAGCACGATGTATACGAACACAATTGCAAGCGCAAGCGAAATAAGAATGTTCAGGAAAGACTCCGCCTGCTGCTGCCCCTGTCCGACTACGGAAATTGAATACCCCGCCGGAAGCGGAAGCTTGCTGGTCTGCTTCATGGCATCTCCTAACACCTCGCCCATCAGCCTGCCGGAAACGTTCGCATCAACACGGATTTCCCTCTGGCGGTCGTAACGATTGATTTTTGAAGGCCCAACACCCTCATATACATCTGCCACATCGCCCAGACGCACATTGATTTTTTCGCCCTTTGGTCCCTGCTTATTGCTCATGATCGAGAGATTTTCTATATCGCTGATCGACTTGCGGTTATCTTCTTTAAGACGCACCCTCACGTCGTACTGCTCGTTGCCTTCCTGATATTTCGTGGCAACAAAACCGTCAACCATTGAACGTACAGAAGAAGCCACACTGAAAACATTAACTCCCAGATCCGAAGCCTTATCGCGGTCAATTTTTACGCGGACTTCAGGCTTGGAAGCTTCAAGTGAAGATTCAATATCAACTGCACCCGGAGTTGAATGCACCAGGCCCTTAACTTTTTCAGCAATTTCGTTTATTTTATTTATTTCAGTACCCCTGACGCTTAATGTTACGGGCTTTTCCTGACCGCCGGGACCTCCCTGAACCGAAAAGTTCAGGTTTGCACCGGGGAAGTTTACCAGCTCGCTTCTTAGAGATCTGATAACATCATCCTGGCTCCTCTGGCGCTCACCTTTCTTGGTAAGTTTTACCATTATGGATGCTTTGTTTACGGGAATATTGTTGCCGCCCACGGTGGTAAGAAGGTTAGTTACTTCCTTTACCCCGCGAAGCTTATCTTCAATAATGCGGCATAGCCTGTCTGTCTGCTCAATTGAAGTTCCGGCTGCAGCATTAACCTGAATTGTAAATTCACCCCTGTCTGTACTGGGGAAGAATGCAGTGCCTAAAAACCTCATCATGAATACGCTTAAAATAAATATTGCAATGGAACCCAGAACCACCATCAGACGGTGCTTAAGAGCCCAGGCCAAAGTTGAGCGGTATTTGCCGTTCAGCCATTCAAATGAATGATTGAAGTAATAAAGCATCCTGTGAAGCGGATTACCCGACTTTGTAAGGTGCTCATCTTCCTTCTTCAGCCAGCGCGATGAAAGCATCGGCGTCAGAGTAAAAGCCACAAAAAGCGATACAAGTACGGCAACTGAAACCGTTATACCGAACTGGTAGAAAAACCGCCCTACAATACCAGGCATGAATGCCACAGGTACGAATACCGCAACAATGGTAAACGTTGTTGCAAGAACCGCAAGACCTATTTCACTCGTGGCCGACTTTGCAGCCTCCATCGGGGTTTCACCCTGGTCAAGGTGACGGTAAATGTTTTCTATAACCACAATGGCGTCATCAATCAATAGACCTACTGCAAGTGAAAGCGCAAGAAGCGACATCATGTTGAGTGTAAAATTCAGCATGTACATCACCATAAAAGTGGTTATGATTGATGTAGGAAGCGCTATGGCGCTTATGATTGTGCTTCTCATGTTTGCCAGGAACAGGTAAACAACTATAACTGCCAGAAGACCGCCGTAAAGAATATCAAACAATACGTCGCTTACCGAGTCGCGTATAAATGTTGAAAAATCCTGGGCAACTGAAACTTTCACGTCCGAAGGAATTTCTGCCTGCAGCTGTTTAAGCTCCTTCTGCACCTCGTCTACAACCTGAACCGTATTGGCACCCGACTGCTTGAGAATGTTAAGGCCTACAGCAGGCTTTCCGTTGTACCTCGATAAGCTCGTCCTTTCAACTGCGGCATCGCTTATCTGGGCTACTTCGTTCAGCCTTACAATGTTGCCCGACTTGGAAACGATTATAATCTTTCCGAAGTCTTCAATGTTCTGGAATTTTCCCATCGTGCGCAAAAGCAGCTGGCGTGTTCCCTGGTCAAGATTACCGCCCGGAATTTCCACGTTTGAAGCGCCGACAGCCTGAACTACATCATTAATTGAAAGCGCATATGCTTTCAGCCTTTCAAGATCCACGTCAACATGGATTTCCCTCTCAGCACCGCCTATCAGATCAACAGAACCTACGCCAGGCACATTCTCAAGACGCTTCTTTATTACGTCCTTGGTGAATGTCGTAAGCTCTTTTTCTGAGCGCTGCCCCGCAACTGTAAGCGTTAAAATAGGCTGGCTTGCAGGATCATACCTCTGAATTACAGGCTCTTTTATATCCGTTGGAAGCTTGCTTCTTATGGCGGCAATTTTCTCGCGGACTTCCTGCGCCGCAGCTTTACCGTCAACTTCAAGTTTGAACTGAGTAACTATTATAGATACACCTTCCTGCGAGGTGGATGATATATGATCCACACCTGCAACAGGATTTATTGCATCTTCAATCAGTTTTGTTACATCTGATTCTATCTGCTCCGGACCCGCTCCGGGCAGTATTGTAGTAACAACTACTACCGGAATATCAACATCCGGATAAAGATCTACATTAAGCCTTGTCAAAGCAAAAAGTCCAAGTACCACGAGAGCAAAAATCATCATCGTAGCAAATACGGGACGTTTTATCGAAACATCAGCTAGTTTCATACACTTAATTTCCTTTTTCGTTTAGTTTTGTGAAAGAAGCTTTGAATCCGTAGAAACAACTACCGGCATTCCATCTTTCAGGTTGTTCATGCCCACGCGCGCAACTACTTCGTTTGGTTTTAAGCCGTCAACCACTTCAATATACTTATCGTTCTGCAGACCCAGTTTTACATTCCTGCTGTATGCCTTGCCTTCAGTTATTACATAAACCTGGGGACCTTTTTCAGCATAAATTACCGCTTCCCTGGGAATTACGTTTACCGCTTTCTGAGTAGACAGGTCAAGATCTGCCTTGGCAAACATACCCGGCTTGAACCATGAGTTCTTTGCATTCGGGAACGTAGCCTTTATCTGGAAAGTGCGCGTCGTCAGGTCTGCGCTTCTTGATATTTCTGAAATCTTTCCATTGGCTGTTATGTCAGGATTCAGTTCCGAATATATCTTAACATTTTTGCCGGTTGCAACGTAAGGCATATCGGCTTCGCCAATGCTCATAATAAGCTTAAGCTGATTTATTGTGGCAACTGTTACAATTGGAGTGGCCGGAGCCGTAAAGTCGCCGATATTTAACTTTATACTTGTAACAACACCGCTTATAGGAGTGGTTATCTCCACGGCATTTCTTGCGGCGTTAAAGTTTGCCTTTGCTATGTCAAATCCGGTCTGCGCCTGATCTAAAGCCTGGCGTGCAATGGCGCCGCTTTCAAATAAGGATTTTGTCCTCTCCAGGTTTTTCTCCACATTCTGCAGGTTCGACTGCGCCTGATAGTACTGCGAGGTAACACCGCCTTTATCAAGTTTTACAATTACCTGCCCCGCTTTTACGTTATCTCCAACCTTAACCGGAATGTCCACAATTCTTTCGGCAAGCTGAGAAACTATATTGGCCTGCTTGTCGCCTTCAAGTGTACCTGTGTATGTCTTGCTCAGCGACATGCTGATTGTTTCAACCTTGGCGGCAATGACAGAAACTGAGTCCGACTTTTCCTTTTTGGCAGCTTTATTTTCAGCCGCAGCTTCCTTTTTACCGCAACTGGTTAAAACCAGAGAAGAAACGATAAGCAGTACTGCTGCTATTTCCCCAAAAAATCTGAACTTACTTTTCATTTTTAGAAAACTCCTATTATTTATTAATCATTTACCGGGTTTTACCCGGAGTCTATATTTTCTTAAAAGATTATTTATGGTAACCCGTTACTCTTTCCCAGTCTGCGCGTGCAACCAGGTAATCGTA
>JBLNAZ010000005.1:0-3236 GCA_050259615.1 Syntrophomonadaceae bacterium
TTACAGTCGATAAACCGGATCCGTTTCAAATCTGTGTTTTTAAAGAAAGTGTTCATAAGAGCTGCATTCCGGAATGTCACCCTGGTAAATTTGCAGTTTTCAAAATAGCAATCCTCCAAAGTACCGGTGAAAACTATATCGGCAATCTGCGAATCGATAAAAGAGGTGCGGTTCCACACAGCATTAACAATTGTATTTTTTTCGAAGTCACCAGACTTAACCACCACTCCGGAAAAGCCGCCCGATTTAACCACCATTCCGGTAAAATCTGCATTGGTCAAATCGCAGCCATAGATATAGCTTCCCGAAAATTCAGTTCCGGAAAATTTCGCACCGGAAAAATCGCAGCTGCTGATATTGCTTTTTAAGAATTCAGCTTCTTTCAGTGAGCAGTCCTTAAATATATTGTTTAGTAAGTTAGATTTCTGAATGTGGCTGTGGCTGATGTCGGAGCCTGAAAAGTCACAGCTGTCAACGTTATTGCTTTTCAGAAGAAGACCCGACAAATCTGAACCGATAAACTTGCAGCGCAGCATGTTGGATGAACTGAATTTTTCATGCAGGTTTTTCAACCCTGAAAAGTCAGCGTCCACCCAATTCCCTCTTGACATATCCCATTTAGGCTTTTCCTTCTGATTTTCTGAGGTCAATTCAGCCGGCTGCTTAACCATAGACTCAGCGGGTGCCATTTCATTTACCGCAGATTGGAAGCTATCTGAAAAATAGTTAAGGTCGACACCCAGAATTTCTGCAAGGCGGTTAAAAGTAACGATGTCTGGCATCGATTCTCCGCGCTCCCACTTTCCTACTGCCTGCGAACTGATTGACAGACGCTGGGCAAGCTGGGCTTGAGAAATATTAATTTTCTTTCTTGCTTCCGCAATTTTACTGCCGATAATTTCACTGTTTAACATAATTACTGCCTCTTTTTATTTGACATATTTTAATTTGTACTAACTCTGTTTTTATTTTGCCGATAGCACAAAGATATTCTGATTCATTTCCAGAATCAATAAAAGCGCAGATACCTTTAGTTGTAATTACGCTATATATGGTTGTTATTTGACAACTGGTGGTTGTATATGTATGATTTTAGGATTAACGCTGTTTTGCGTGCAGAAAACCGCTTGCGGCAAAGTCTGAGATCATTAACTGGCGGAATGGTTTGTGGTCTGACCGCTTTAATAAGAAAGGCCTGATATATTTCAGTTGGCTGGTGAAAGTTTATTCAACCAAAGAGGGCTAACTGTACAAACAGTGCAAATATTGAGATGCTGATATTCAACGAAGAAAGCCGTTTCATTTGAAATCGGCAGGCTGCTGGTTCAGGTCCCACCACCAGCTCATAAAAAAGCCGTCTTTATATCAGACGGCTCCATAAATATCTTCAATTATCCCAGGCTTTATTTCAGCTGGTTCCAGAGGTATGAGAACATAAGGGCGCTGGAAAATGCCACCTGCTTATTTGTAACTGCAGCTGCGTGTCCCCCTTCAGTATTCTCGTAATAATAAAACGGCTTATTCATTGATTCCATCTTTGCCGCCATCTTTCTTGCATGTCCCGGGTGCACACGGTCATCTTTCGTTGATGTCATAAAGAAGACTTTGGGATATGTTTTTGCTTCATTCAGATTCTGATATGGTGAATACTTCTGTATATATTCCCATTCCTCCGGCTTATCCGGATTACCGTATTCGCCCATCCAGCTTGCGCCTGCCAGCAGTTTATTGTACCTCTTCATATCCAGCAGCGGCACCTGGCATACTACGGCATTATAAAGATCAGGCCTCTGCGTAAAGACGGCTCCCACAAGCAGACCGCCATTGCTTCCTCCTCTTATTCCCAGATGCTTTGGTGATGTAATCCCTCTTTTAATCAGGTCCTCAGATACGGCTATCATATCGTCAAATACCTTCTGCCTGTTTTCCTTCAGCACCGAACGGTGCCAGGCCGGACCGAATTCGCCGCCGCCTCTTATGTTGGCAACCACATAAACTCCTCCTTTGTTCAGCCATACTTTTCCTGTAACCCCGCTGTATGAAGGAAGTGTAGGCACTTCAAATCCGCCGTATGCATACTGAAGCACCGGATTGCTGCCGTCGTATTTCATGTCTTTTTTATGAATAACATAGTATGGTATCTTTACACCGTCTTTTGACGGTACTTCAAACTGTTCAACTGTAAGATCCTTTGTATCAAAGAATTCGGGCAGGCTTTTAACTTTTGTGATCTTATTATCATCGGAAACATAGTACAGACTCGTCGGCGAAAGGAATCCTGTATAGCTGAAAAAATACCTGTCAGAATAGAGATCGTCAGTAGTTGTAACTGAAATATTGCCGAATTCGGGAGCCTTTACTTTTTCCTTATTCCACCTGCTGCCGTCCCACTTGTATCTGTAGAGTTCACTGCTTACGTTATTAAGGACCTTTATAATCAGATAGTTCCTGGATTCCGAAACCGATTCTATACTCAGTCTTTCCGACGGTTCAGCCACTATGCTGAAATTACGGCTGCCTTTCAGGAAATCATCATAGCCGATGCTCAGAAGCGAGCCCTGCTTATATTTCCTGCCGCCTGTTTCCCAGTCGCTTTTCAGGCTTACGAGCATCATTTTCTGAAATATGCCGTTTAATTCCGCGTCTTCCGGAATATCCAATTTTATCTGCTTCCCGTTTTCAACAGCAAACACCTCTCTTGTAAAGAACGTAACACCCCTGTAGATAAGATGGTAATCCCGCTCCGGCCTGTTCAGAACATAAGCCGAAGATGAAACATCAGAGGCTTCTCCGGAAAAAACAGTCTCGGCATCTTTCAGCTGCGTGCCTCTTTTCCATAACTTCACTATCCTGGGATATCCTGAACTCGTCATGCTGCCGGGACCGAAGTCAGTGCCGACGTAAATTGAATTTATATCTATCCACGATACATTGCTTTTTGCCTCAGGAATGAAAAATCCGTCTTTAACGAACTGTTTTTTTGTGATATCAAATTCTCTTATCTCAACTGCATCGCCTCCTCCTTTCGAAAGGCTGATGAGGCAGAGATTAAAATCAGGATAAAGCGGATCACTTCCTTTAAATACCCATGGCACACCTTCTTCCCTGGAAAGAGAATCTATATCAAGCAGAACTTCCCACTCGGGATCAGTGCTCAGATATTTATCGAGCGTGGTTCTGCGCCAGAGGCCTCTCTCATTTTTTTCATCCTGCCATAAGTTATACACATACTTACC
>JBLNAZ010000006.1:0-6207 GCA_050259615.1 Syntrophomonadaceae bacterium
CATCTTTTGCCTCTGATTGTATCTGTTTAATTGTGTCCGCAATCTCTTTTGTAGCTTTAGTTGTACGTTCAGCAAGCTTGCGTACTTCATCGGCCACAACAGCAAATCCCCTTCCCTGCTCCCCGGCCCGTGCTGCCTCAATTGCTGCATTAAGTGCTAAAAGGTTAGTCTGATCAGCTATATCATCAATTACCTGTGTAATATCACCGATCTGATCAGTTTTCCTGGCAAGAGATGTGATCTTCTCACCGGTTGACTTAGTGGACTCAACTATTTTAAGCATCCCTTTCTTTGTATCTTCAACCTTTTTTGCACCTTCGCGGGCACTATCGCTTGCCAGTTTTGAATTCTCAGCAGCTTTTGCTGCAAATTGACTGCTTTCGAAGATTGTCTTAGTCATTTCTTCAACCGCACCGGCCACTTCTGTTGTCTGATGTGACTGCTCATGAGCACCGGCGGCCATCTGTTCACTGCTCGATGAAATCTCATTTGCGGCGCTTGCTGTAGCAGCAATAGCTTCGTTTACATCAGATATCAAATTACTGAATGATTCTGCAAACCCATTTGCATTATTCTGAAGTTTTTTATAATTGCCCTGGTAATCACCAATCATTCTTGCCGTTAGGTCACCATGACCGACCTTTTCGATTACTTTTTCATAATCCCTGACATTTTTCACGATTGTATCAAGAGTGTTATTAAACCCGGAAACAATAAGTTTATAACCGCCCTCATACTTTTCCGTGTTCCCCCTGTTTTCAATATTGCCATTGACTGCTTCGGTTGCCAGTGTGTTTACTTCGTTTACCAGTTCTTTCAATGTATCTGTAATCGTATTCATCGCAGGAGCTAATGCATCATCTTTGTCGTAGACAGGGAGTTGAATGGACAGATCTCCTTTGGATATGCTGTGCATTCCTCCTGCAAGAGCTTCGAGCTGAGAGGCGACATGATCTAATGCTTTTGCCATTACTCCGATTTCATCCTCACCTTCAACGTTAGCTCTGGCCTTCACGTGCCCTTTTTGAATTTCCTGAGCCATAAGAAGCACTTTTGTAATTGGATTTTTAATAGTAATAGAGACAAATATTCCTAAGCCTATAGATACTGCGACACCTATAATCGAAAAAATAATCAGACTTAGAATTGCTGTCCTGGAATTTGATACATTACTTTCGCTTATCTGCCTGGCACTTTCAATATTCTGATCAATTAGTTTCTGCAAAGAAACTCTATATCCTTCCCTGATTCCGGATAATTCGCCATTGAGCAGTAATTTTGCCTGTTCAGTTTGCCCGCTGCTAATGAGCTGATCAAATTTCCCGGCAGCATCCTTAAACTGTTTCCTATATACAAGGAACTCGCCATAAAGCTGTTTTTCTTCAGCTGTAGATACGCTCGGTTCATATTTTGTCAGATAGGCGCCGATTTCTTTACTTAGTTCCTGTCTTTCCCGGGTTTTGCCGGCAGCAATACTCATATCGGCAGCCATGACCTCATCTCTTGTAATTGCATTTGCTTTTTCAAAGCGGGCGAGTGCCATACTCAGATTCTGAATTGATATAACGCAATCCTTATACATAAGGGTGTCCTGATCAGCCAAATCCGTAAATCTGATGATTGACATAGTGCTCATTACTACTGCGATTAATGATACAAAGAGGAATGAGTATATTAACTTTTTACTTATCTTTAAGTTATAAAACCATTTCATAATTTTCTCCGAATAATTTTTCCATATTGCAAGGATTAAAACAAATAAGTACAGGATAAACTGAACCGGTAATTATGAACATTGTATTTATTGCCGATTTCAGATTTTTCATCTTTAAGAATATCTCCATAAACAGCATTACTGTAGTCAAGCTCAGTTGTTATCTTCATTTTTGAAAATATAAAACTGATATTAGGCGCAATCCTTACCAGATTGTCCATATTATTCATAAAGCCAAAGTATTTACCGTTAGTATTTTTATCCGACCCAAGGTTCTTTGAATAACCAATGAATAAGTTATACGTTACATTACTTCCATAACTTAATTCACCCCATGCCGTCATAGTATTCAGGTTGGTAAATTTCGTGGAATCTTCGGCGCTTATGGCATATCCGCCGGCAATTGTAATATCAGATAAGTTCTGCCCGTAAACGCCCTGGAATTTCAAATTCAGATCTTTCGCAGGAGTTACTTTTCCGTACAATGTAAACGCATAACTGTTAATTCTTTCATCCGTCTTTGTGCCGTCCTGTGCTTTGAGTCTTGGAACAAGGGATTTAAAATCCCCGCCTGCACCTAAAAACAGGTTATCATATTTAGCCTGGAGCTGAAGGTCGAGCATAGGTATGTAGGAATTTTTCAGGAAAGTATTATTTTTAACGGAGTTATTTTTCTCATCAGGTCCGCTGCTTGTAAAATCCCGCTGAGTCAAAGCAGTAAACGAGAGGTTAAAATTATTGAGACGCTGTGTAACCCTTAATTGGGGATTCCGGGAATAAGGAATAAATGGAGCGGCGAAGCTGAACGAAGGAACCACCTCGGTGCTGAACATCGGGTGCCAGAATTGTCCAAATAGAACGCTCGTGTTTTCCCAGTCGAACCTGACAAAGCCGTGGCGGAGCCTGAAGCCATTTATATCGTTATCAGAAAGGCCAAAGAATTCACCTTCAAGATATCCAGTTACCTTTGCTCCCAGAGCTTCAATTCCGGTTGCTTTTCCTGATAATCTGGTGTGAAGGGCGAACATTGTTAAGTTGGGGGCTGCATTTATATCCTGAGAATACTTATCCATGCTTTCAGGGGCCGGAGCTATCATTATAGCATTATCGCGCAGTGAAATAGTCTGCCTGGTATCAAGCAATGCATCCGTCCTGACAAAGCCGCCAAGTTCAAATTTAACCTTTGATTCCTCAGCCGACTGAGAAAAAACCTGAATTGACATCAATACTGAGATAAAAAACATATAAAATTTCATACTACCTTCAATTAATTTTTAATTATTATGACATCTGATATTCCCAAATAGTCTGCTTTCTCACAGGACATAATTCTGCCCATAAATCTCGAAGCAATAATCATTTATAAAGAAGCAAATTTCAATTGGAAGAGGGCCTAAAAGAAATGTAAGGGGGATCTATTTATTGCGTAAGGAATTCCTTACAGCAGACGGGAATTCCTTACGGGCATGCAAGAAGCAGCTATCAGTAAACCAGCTGGTTGTTTATTGCGTAGCGGATCATTTCATCGGTAGAACAGAGCTTTAATTTTCCCATAATTCTAGCTCTGTAAGCACTTACGGTTTTTATACTGATAGACAATTCCTGTGAAATCTCGGTGTATTTCTTCTTTTTTGCTATCATTCTCAGGACCTCAAGTTCCCTGTCGGTAAGTGAATCATGCGGTACTTTATCATTATTACTGCAATCCATCTCAGATAAAAGCATTTCAATAAATGCAGGGCTGAAATATTTTTGTCCTTTAGCAATCTTTCTGATAGCGCTTAAAAATTCTTCAGGTTCAATATCCTTATTCATATAGCCGGAGGCGCCCGCATTCAGACATCTTCTGGCAAATTGATCTTCAGGATTGATGCTGAGTATAAGTATCGGCATCTCGGGCCGCATATTTTTAATGACAGGCAGAATATCAAGACCGCTTCTGCCAGGCATATTTATATCAAGGATAAGGATATCAACACTTTCATTATTTATTATCTGAAGCACTTCTTCCGAATTTTTTGCTTCAAAAGTTACCTGCAGGTCGGCTTCCGAAGCAATTATTCTCTTTAATCCGCTTCTAAGCAATGCATGATCATCGGCTAACATAATATTTATCATTTATTTTCCTGTAGTTTTATACAATATTTAATTAAACGATTGAAGCACGGGTACCTTTAGAACTAATGAGGTACCTTTATTTTTAGCTCCCTTTATTACCAATTTACCGCCGGCCAGTATTGCTCTTTCCTTCATTCCTGTCAGTCCGAAGGATTCCGGGTCATCTTTTTTTATACGTGGTATTCCAATTCCATTATCACTTACAAGTAAAACCGCAGTCCCTTTTTCAACTGTCAATGAAATATTTACGCTCGTAGCCCCTGAATGTCTTAATATATTTGTCAAAGCTTCCTGCAGGACCCTGAAGATCACGGTGGATACTTTATTATCAAAAACTAATTCATTTGTGATGTTGGTCATTAGGGAGCATCTGATACCTGAATGGCGTTGAAAGAATTCAGCCTGCCATTCAATGGCAGGTATAAGGCCGGCGGTATCCAGCACCTCGGGTCTTAAACGGGAAGATATCTTTTGTACTGTCTTGATTGTTGAACTTATTATTGAAGCCATTTCGTCCATATCCTCAGAAACACCTCCTTTTTGCTGCAGGTAGTTTTTTCTGGCATTTTTCGTCAAAAGCTTCAGGATTGTAAGGGACTGTCCGAGTTCATCATGGATTTCTCTGGATATCTGTCTGCGTTCATCCTCTCTTATTGATTCCAGATGGGAAGCCAGTGCGCGCAGCTGTTTGTGAGATTTAAGGAGTTTTTCCTGTGAAATTTTCGTTTCAGTAATATCCCGGCAAACGGCATATACCTGACGGTTATTTTTGCCGGCTTCAAAGACAAAAACATTAGCCTCAAGCCATATATATCTATTATTTGCCCCCAGAAATCTGAATTCTACGACAAATGATTCTCCTCTTTTTCCCCTGTTTAAAATCATTTTCTGAATATCATTATTGTTAATTCTCCGGAGAACTAATTCCGGGTCTTCCATAAATTCAGCAGCCGGAAAACCTGTAACCTTTTCTATATTAGAGCTTACCCAGTTTACCTGCAGACATTCATCTGATGATTTCAAATCGACAAATATAACCGGAGCGGCACTTAAAATAAGGTTTATTCTTTTTTCACTTTCTATTAAGGCGATTTCAGCCTTTTTTCTTGCAGTAATTTCAGAATGGGTACCAATCATTCTTTCAGGGACCCCATCGGCATCTGTAAATAATTTGCCTTTACTTAGAATCCACTTATAATCCCCTGTTTTTGACTTTGCCCTATATTCAAGTTCATAACCCTTGCGTTGTGCAATAAATTTATTTTGCTGTTCAACGATTTCATCAGCCTGTAATGGATCTAATAAATCATACCAGTTTTTAAAGCCGGGTGAAAATTCATAGGGCTCATAACCAAGCATTTTATAGAATCCGGGGCCTAAGTAACGTGTATTGTCTTTAAGATTCCATTCCCACAATGATTCATTTGCCGCTTCCATTGCAAGTTTAAGTCTTTCTTCATTAAATCTCAGGGCTTCTTCATTTTTCCTTTGTTCAGTAGTGTCTACGAACAATACTGCCAGATATTCAACTGAAACAGGATAGATAATTACTTCATAGTGCTTATCCAGTGTTTTATTATAATACCTGTATTTATCACTATTGCCATTGCGGACAACCTTATTGAATATGGGGATCCAGTCATTTGAAACAATCTTAAATACTTTCCGGAATCTCCTTCCGATAACATTTTCTCTTTTCACGCTGGTATTTTTCTCAAATGCAGAGTTCACTTCTCTGACAATATAATCCACAGGAAATCCGTTTTTATAAACGACTTCAAATAAGCCAATGGATTCCACCATAAGGTCAAACAGCCGGTGATATTTTTCTTCTGAAAGCCTCAGATCATTTTTTGATTGTTTTTTCTTAACTGTTATAGGTTCACAGCTATCTTTTTCGCGCAGATTTATGTTTTGTTTTCGAAGTTCATTTATAGAAAATTCAAGATCACTGATTTTTTGTTTTAGAGCAGCATTTGCCGATTCCAGTTCGCGGACTCTTTTATTATCACCGGTCATTTAAACGATTCTATCTAAAGTTCAGTAAATTTGATTTATACATATTTCGAGAACATCATAATGTTAACTCAGATATTATCGAAAATAATTTGCAACTATAAAGGATAGAGAAAAATATTTCCGGGAATACAGGAATGTTCCGGATGTGGCATAAGAGATATGCGTGGTGCGGGCGAAAATGATGTCAGGAAATGGTTGGCGGCATCATTTCTATACACAGCAAATGTTGTTTTAAATTCATTGAAATCATCCGTTACGGAATCAGAACATGGCGCGGCTGACCGCGGCGCCTAATGTTTTTGTTATTTATACCTAGGGTTCCGGCACCCCCTATCGGGGGTTTGTCACCCTAGGCT
>JBLNAZ010000007.1:0-3954 GCA_050259615.1 Syntrophomonadaceae bacterium
CGGCAACGTGCGAATTTATGACATCGGCCCGCCACTGGTATCCCAGGTCGTTTGATTCATAGCCGGGCGATACGGCACCAAGGGCTGCATTTATAGAGAAATTTCCCTTCTGCTTATTCAGTGTCACCCTTCCAAGAAAGCCCGTCATGGAATTTATATTGCTGTCGAGGACCGCATACTTTGCATCAGGCCTCTGCATATAGCGTACGGGAGATTCCTGCATGCGTATCATATAATCCTTTGTCCCATGCACGTACGATCCGGCCATATAACCTGTAAGGACGTATGTATTATCTTCATCCAGCATTGTCCAGCCGTCCAGCCCGAACACATACGCACGGTCGCTTAAGCGTTCCTTCAGGCCCTCATCCTTAAGGCCGCGCATTACCGAAGTAAACATAAAGCCCAGGGCCTGGCTGCCTGAGTTAAATTCCTTCTGTGACCTTAAAACCGTATAGTTGGTAAGAGGCTCCACTTCCTGGCTTGTTCTTACTCCTGCTAAATCCAGCTCGGCAAATGTTCTTTGAGTTACGGCATTGACTGCGCCCACCGACCAGCCGTTACCTATTTTACCCGTAAGCTTAGCCGCCCCGATAATTCTGGTTTCATTGGGGAAATCGGAGTAGTCGTTGTCATTTGCCTCTCCCTGCGGGGCGCGGCCTATTCTGCGGGAATAAAAGAGGTTAGGGCTTCCCCAGTTGAAGTTCCAGTTATTGTTGGATCCGCCCGATCCGAAGCGGAATATATTGGATCCTTCTATAAAGAATGGGCGTTTTTCGTCGTAAAATGTTTCAAAGGCGCTGAGGTTGACTACAGCGGGGTCCACTTCCACCTGACCGAAGTCGGGGTTGAATGTAGCATCGAGTGTAAGGTTGCTTCCAAGGCCAACCTTCATGTCGCCCCCCAGAGAAACCTTATACTGGTTCTGTTTATAGAAGGGATCGTGTGCGTCGTGCTGAAGGTACTGTGCTTTTGATACCACATAGGGAAGAATTTCAAGTCTCTGCTTTTTTTCCACTCCCTTAAGGCCAATAAGTTCAGGGAAATGGGATACAAAGCCGCTTTCCTTTTTAGGCACCATCTGGAAATAATCTTCTTCATTTTTACGCTGTATGTTCCTGTAGAGGTTTACGCCCCAGGTCATTTCCCCGGAGTATTTATACCTGAGCTGTGAAAAAGGTATTTTCATTTCCACGGTCCAGCCCTCATTATCTCTTCTTGCGGCATAATACCAAACGCCGTCCCAGGAGTTATCCTGCCAGCTGTCGTTATAGAATACGCCGTCGACGATTGTTTCCGAAGGATTGATGAGGAAGAAGTATCCTGTTGTTTTATCGAGGTACGGATCCAGTCCCACGCCGAACCAGTCGGAATTTATCTGGTCATCTCTTCTTGCCAGGCGGCCAACGATGGAATCGGGGTGCGAGTCGTAGAGTTTTGCAGCTATATAAAGGCAGGATTCGTCGTATGCGATCCAGGCTTTAGTTAATTCTGTAGCCTTTGCACCTTCTTTGGGATCTTTCTGTGTAAAATCCTCAATAGCCGGGTTCTGCCATATCTGTTCGTTCAGATATCCGTCAATTACAATTTCCCTGGATGCCTTAAAAGCACGGACCTGTTTTGGGGTACGCGGCAGGGCGCTCAGGCCGGTTTGGTATACAAAATATATTAAAAGCAGAACCGTAAATTTTTTCATGTATATTCCTTTTTTCCTTCTGTAAATTTAGACGGAGAAAAAGAAGAAAGGTTCTGCCGGTTTTTTAATAAATTTCACTCTACTTATTGGGCGTACCCTGAACGACAGCATAGACCTGAGAGTTCAGTTCAAGTATCATCCATATCTTGCCGGAACTGGTTTTGGTAAATTTCATAAATATTCCCGCTAACTGCCCGTACGGGAGTGTCGGGACAGGCTCAACCTTCATGAAATCTTTTCCGTTCCAGTGATACATCTCGTACTTAAAACCGCCTGTCCAGATGTCATTTGGAGAAAAAGCTTTAATGCTCATTGAGGGCAATTCATTTGGCTGAATGGGAAAGCCTCTTGAAACAAAGGTGGTTTTGCTGAAGGCGTCTGAGCTGCCATGAGAATTTAGTTCATAGATCCCATGTCCTGCCAGATAAATATATAGTGAATCTGTCTGAGTACATCTGTAAACGGACATATCAGAGAAAAAGTCAGTTACCTCAGGTATTTTAATGGGCGTACCTGTCGTGTCATGATTGTCTAATAGCTTTGTCCATATATTATCCTTGTACTTCCACAATTGTCCGGGATATTCACCGGTTATATAAGACTTTGCCCCAAGGAAATAAATCTCATTTTTTGAGATGCCTTTTACTGAGATAAAATTAAAATCTGTTGGAGCCTTGGTGTATACCCATTCAGATGTGTAACCATCTTTCGTATAGACCATCCCATCTGTTCCGGCAGCTATAAAGAAACCTTTCCCATCTGTCCAGACCGAGTATAGTTCTCCCGGGGTCTTAAACTGATAGCCCTTCCACTTCTTTGTCCTGTTGTCAAATTCCCCTAAGGCTGGAAGAGGGGGCTCTATGGAGCAGTATCCGGCTGAAACCATGAAATGGTCGTCTCCTGTGACATCATTTGCATAGTGAGCAACTTCCAAAGGGAGTCCGTGAATGTCCTTCTCCCAGACTTTGCCGTTCCAGTGGAGGCCAACGTAGCCAGTGAAAACACCGTTTGTCCATTGGTAAATATCTCCCATCAGGTATGCATCGCTGTCCGAGAATGCCCATATGCCTCCCAGGGAGGATGGAAATAAGGCAACTGAATCCATCTGCCAGGAAAAGTTTCTGTTTCCAGCAGGGAAATCGCAGGTATTATTGCCTGATGAATCCGGCGGCATTGTGCCGGGATCTTTTTTACATCCATAGGTAAATATTAAATAACATACAGCCAGTGCTGCCGTGATGTATTTTATCGTTTTTTTAATCCCGATTAGTCCGTCTTAATTGTTTTTCAAAATAGTTTCAATTTTATCTATCCGGCAGAAAAAGAACATTAGCTACTGGTTCCTTTTTGATCTGAGATAATATCTTACGCCAAGATTAAGACTGGCTCCTCCAATGTTGCCGGTTATGCCAAGAAGTGACTGCCGGATAAAGTTGTAGTAAGTTTCTGCAAAGACTGTAAGGGGCAATGCTTCCAGCCTTCTCTCCAGACCAGCACCGCCATATAATCCAATTACCCCCGAAGCATTTATAGATGAGCCAAGACTTCCATCAGAACTCTTCGCTTCTTCTGTATATTTGGAATAAGTAACTCCGGCCATGGGATAGAGCGTAAAGCTTTCTGAGAGCGGGATCTTGTATTCCAGCCCTCCATTTATGAACCACTGGGTGTATTTTGCCGTGCCCTCCTTCGTTTGAGTGACACTTGTGACTCTTCCATTCTGATCGAACTTATAATGGTATAAGATAGGAACGCCTGACTTGGAAAAGTAACTTCCCCTTCCTGTCATATAAAGCTTTGAGGATAAAGGCAAGCCTATGCCGCCTCCGAAAGTAAAGCCTAAATTAGAATCATAGGTTTTGCTGAAATTTTCATGAGCAGTAATAAAACCGCCTGCATTTAAGGAAATATAGAATGGAGCGGGAATATTGGATTGTGAAAACATCTGACAATGAGAAATGAGTAAGAATACGACAACTAAAATGATTCGTTTTAGCATATCTTTATTCCATATAGGTTTGACTTCTTCCCACAATAAAAGGTCCCCCCTTTTTCAGCCGAAAATGGCATTATGAAGGGCAGCTAATGTTATAACAAGTAATATAATACCGGCAAAGATACCGGAAATAAGAGCAGCCATTCTGCGGTTTTTCTTTTTAAGATTTCTCTGTTCAATGAGAGTGGTTTTAACATAATCGCCTTTTGAAGGATTCCAGTTGGAGTAGCCGGCGTTATCTTTCATTTTTCTCCTGCAGGTA
>JBLNAZ010000008.1:0-7464 GCA_050259615.1 Syntrophomonadaceae bacterium
TCCTTGATTTTCCCAATCATAAGGTTGAAGCCCATAGAAAGCTGCCCGATTTCGTCTTTACTCTTATAATCCACAACAACTGACATATCCCCTGCAGCAATTTTGCCTGTTGCATTGCTCAGGGTATCGATAGGTTTATTTACTTTTTTGCGAATTATCAGGAAGTTAATTATCTGTAATATAAACATCACGGCAGCAACCGTAAAAATTATATAAAGATAGAAATAGCTGCCTGCAGCGTGCTCTTCCACCTCTGCCTTTGTTCGCTCATCAAGCAATTTAAAGAAGTCATCTATTGGCTGAAGAATAATTGCCCTCTGACGGTGATAATTTTCATCGTGAACAAGCCGTCTTGCAAGCTCCAAATCGGGAGCGCTGTGGACTGTATACTTTCCATTGGCATCCTGAAACAGGCCTTTTACAGCATTCATGGCTTTTTCTTCAGTTGAGACGAGTTCGTTAGATTTATCCTCAGACTCCTTTATCTTGGCGAATTCAGCATCCGAAAAATTAAGTTCCTTCATCAGCTGAGTGAACGAGGCCGTGCGGCCGTCTTTGCGCGGCTTTTTGCCATTTGAAATATCTACAAGGTCCCAGTACTCCTTTTCGTATTTTTCATCCCCGGTAACTACATATGTCCTGGCAAGCCTTGTAAGGTCTTCCGAATTTTGCCTTAGCTCAAGAGCAACCTGGTATGATTTATATCTTATTTCCTGACTTTCATTTAGATCTTTCTGCGCGCTTAGCATAAGTAAAGCAGCTGCCCCAAGTCCAAGAATAGCAAGCCCCGTACCTGTATATATAACCAGAAACATTTTTTTAATTGACATGAATTTCCCTTTTACATTCAGACTTAGTTTATTTATATATTTCTATTATGAATTTATTAGATTAGTGATTCATTATCGTACTATAATTAAAAATATTTAGTATGAGGCTTCAGAAAAGGCCAGGAAGTTCTTCCTGGCCTGTATCCATTTTGAAATATGTTTAACTGTGCTGGTAGTGAGCGGATTTAGCGGATAATCTCTTGTTAATGGACTTTTCCTGGAGATCCTTTCTGTTTCCTCTGCCGTTTTCCTCTAGCTTAAAACGGCTTATAAGTTCCTGGAGATTTACCGTCAGCCGGTTTAAGTCCTCTGCAGCATGTGCAATCTGCTCGGTCCCCGCGGCACTCTGCTGTGTAACGGATGAAATGCCTTCAATGTTCTTTGAAATCTGCTCTGTGGCGCTGGACTGCTCTTCGCTTGCCGCAGCAACCTGCATAACAACGTCAGTTGCTTTTCGGGCTCCTGAAAGTATTTCATTTAACACCTGTGCTACTTCCTCAGTAAGCAGCATACCTTCTTCCACGGCTTTCTGAGCCTGGTCCATAGAGGAATTTGCCTCCACTGCTTCTTTCTGAATAGCTCTTATGGTTTCAGCAATCTCTTTTGTTGCCTTTGTTGTCCGCTCTGCAAGTTTCCTTACCTCATCGGCCACAACTGCAAATCCTCTTCCCTGCTCGCCGGCCCTTGCAGCCTCAATTGCGGCGTTAAGTGCAAGTAAATTGGTCTGATCTGCAATGTCATCAATAACCTGGGTAATTTCTCCAATCTGGTCGGTTTTACCCGCAAGATTTGTGATTATTCTGCCAGTCTCTTTTGTGGAAATTACAATTTTCTCAATCCCTTTTTTTGTATCCTGAACCTTCTTCGCCCCTTTTTCGGCAGCAGCACTCGAGGTTCTCGAAACTTCAGCAGCCTCATTTGCATTTTTAGCCGTTTCAAAAACGGTTTTTGTCATCTCTTCAATTGCACCTGCCACTTCGGTTGCCTGCTGGCTCTGCTCCTGTGCTCCTGCTGCCATCTGTTCACTTGAAGATGAAATTTCATTTGCCGCGCTTGCTGTTGCCTGAACGGCTTCAGATACCTCCGAAAGTGCGCTTCCCATAGACTCTCCCAACTGGTTAATGCTGTTCTTTATCAGCTGGTGATCGCCTTTATATTCCCCTTTAACTCTTGCAGTTAGATCGCCTGAAGCCATAAGCTCCAGAACGTCACTCCCTTCCATAACGGGCAGAATTACGGCATCTAAAATCTTATTTACTCCCGCTACAATATCACTGTATCCGCCATGAAATTTTTGAATATTCCCCCTGGTTTTCAGCTCCCCGTTTATTGAAGCTTTTGTCAGCACGTCAGTTTCATCAGCCAGCTCTTTGAGTGATGAAATCACTTTTGTAAGTGCTTTCCCCAGGACATCCTTTTCAGATTTAATTTTCAGTTCTGATTTCAAATCACCCTCGGCTATCTTATCCGCTGCATTTACCTGCTCTCTGATATTTTCAACCATCTTTTTGAATGAGGCTGCAAGCATCCCAAGCTCATCCTTCGACACGGCATTTACCTGTACATCAACGTCTCCAAGCGCCATCTTTTCGGCTGCCTCTGAAAGCTCCCTGACCGGCTTGCTGATCAGTCGCGATATAAAAATGCCAAGTCCTATTCCCAAACCCACTGCGCCTATTATCATGAGTATCATAAAAAGGCGTGCTCGTGAATACATCTGGTCACTTTCCGCAAAATATCTTTTCCCATTATCCTCTTTAATCCTGGCTAGCTTTATCAAAAGCGTATCCACAATATCTGATTTTTCCCTGGCTTTGCCCTGGGCGAGAACTACAGACTCCCTTCTTGTTTCAATATTTTCTGTGTTGCCAAGACTTACAACCTGGTCCGATACGCTTTTATAGTCCTGCCATGCGGCTTCAAACTGCGCAAGAAGCATTTCCCCTTTTTCGGAATGGATCAGGGGTCTGGCTTCTGCAATATTTTGTTTCATCATATTCTCATACTGATCCATTCTTTGCTGAAATTTGATGCGGTCTTCAGCCGATGCTGCCAGAAGAAAATTATTCTGCGCTCTTCCAAAATATACCAGGTCAACATTTGCTTCTTTCAGATATGAAATGCCAAGTGTTTCATTTGAATAAAGGTTTTCCAGCATTTCGTTTATTGAACCCATACTCGACAGGCCCTGAACACCAACAATCACTGTAAGAGCGGAAACAACTATAAAAGATAGTATAAGTTTCTGCCCGATTCTTAGATTATAGAACCATTTCATACAAACTCCGTTAATTTATTTTTATAAGGGAAATCAATTTTAACAATTGTAAAGCTGTCTTTCTGACTTATAATGGTAAAGCCGCAAGCGAATATGTCTGTAATGCGCCTGACTATAGAAAGTCCAAGCCCGTTTCCATTATGCTGAAAGGTTTTTCTGTTAAACTGGCGAAAAGGTTCTATCTTGCTTATCTCTTCTTCAGTTATCCCGATTCCACAATCCTTAATTTCAAGCTGATAGGTATAGGGGCCTTTTGCACCGGT
Source organism: Syntrophomonadaceae bacterium (assembly GCA_050259615.1). Lineage (GTDB taxonomy): Bacteria > Bacteroidota > Ignavibacteria > Ignavibacteriales > SURF-24 > JAAXKN01. The sequence goes on from JBLNAZ010000008.1 coordinate 3,372, forward strand.
CACTTCAAGCTTTGATCCTGCCTTGGTGAATTTAAGAGCGTTGTCGAATAGTTCTTTGGATATAAGTTCAAGGTAATTGTCAGGTATTTGAAGCTCGGCATCTTCCAGGCTGGCCACGAGGTCTTCTTTTCTGTCCTCTTTCTCAGCCATATGCATTACAGTTTCTTTTATGGTCATTGTATGCGCGTACAAATTACTCTCCTTGAGTTCCTTATTCATATTCTTTTCCTTGCTGAGGCATTCCAGTGCGGCAAAATCAATAAACTTTTCTATTGTCCTGTATAATCTTCTGCTGCTTTTTTCGATATTCTGGATCATATTGAGAATCTCCTCCCTGCTCAGGGAATCCAGATCATCTGATATTATCTGAGTAAATCCCATGATTGAAACCAGCGGCGTTCTGAGCTCATGAGGTATGTATGTTGTAACATTGGAAATCAGTTCTTCAAGCCTTTTCTCAAGAATCTTTTCCCCTTCTGCACTACAGCTTTCTTCAATACCCCGGCGGATCTGATTATAATACATATACCTGCCATATTTGTTTTTACAATTATCGGCATGTTATGTTTAATATTATGTAAGGACTGCTATGGATAATGTTGTCAGATAAAGACGGAAAGTTTTGTAAGGATTTAATTACATGGATGTAAGGAATTTTATTCCGAAGAGATAAGATGTAGGTTTTTAATTTTAGATTATAGCACCTGCAGGCATTAAGGCAGGAATCACACTTCCTGCCGTTGAATATTCGTTTTGATATTTTGCAAAAAATTAAATCAGTTCATTGCGGTGCGCGTATTCTCTGATCTGACCGGTGCATTTAAGGTTCAGCTTGGTTAATATCCTGTTTCTGTATGTGCTGATGGTTTTTTCGCTTATAGACATTGCCTCTGCAATTTCACGGTATTTTGCGCCGCCCGCAATCAGCCTCAATACTTCAAACTCGCGGGCTGACAAGGATTCATGAAGAAGCTTTCCTTTCTTCCTATTCTCTACTTCGCCCAGAAGAATTTCCATGAACCTGTCGCTGAAATATTTATGTCCCTGTGCAATCTTTCTTATTGCACTCAGGAATTCATCGGGTTCTATATCCTTGTTCATATAACCCGAAGCGCCTGCCTCAAGGCAGCGGCGGGCAAACTGTTCTTCGGAATTTATACTTAAGATAAGGACCGATATTCCAGGATACATAGCCTTGAGGTCATAAAGCAGATCTAGTCCGCTTCTGCCCGGCATATTGATATCTAGGATTACAATAGATACTTTATTTTTTCTCAGCAGCATAAGAACTTCTTCGGCATTTCTTGCTTCGCAGGAAACTTCCATGTCAGTTTCTGAACAGATAATTTTCTTCAGTCCTGTTCTTAGGAGTGCATGGTCATCGGCTATCATTACTTTAATCATAACAAATTAGTTTTCGTTAGTTTTGAAATTTGTATTTTTTGCAATAGCTCTTTCGAGAGGAATTTTCAGTGTAACTGTTGTGCCCTTTTCCTTCTGACCGCGGATAGAAAGTTGCCCTCCTGCAAAGGCAGCTCTTTCCCGCATGCCCTTAAGTCCGAATGAAGCGGTATCCTTCATTATTTTGGAGGTTATTCCTATTCCGTTGTCTTCAATCGCAAGGACCATATTAGTACTTCCTTTTTTGAGAGATACATTTACCCTGGTTGCCCCGGCATGGCGCGAGACGTTTGTAAGGGCTTCCTGTACAGTACGGAATATTATGGTTGAAACTGAGCCATCGAATTCGAAGTCATTAAATGCCTTCAAATCCGTCCAGCACTCCACTTCGTTATGGCTGGAAAAGGATTCCGCCTGCCATTCAATGGCCGCAATAAGGCCTGCCGTATCCAGTATATCGGGCCGCAGTTCAGTTGTTATTCTCTGGACCGATTTTATTGTAGAGCTGATGAGGGTTGTCATTTCGTCAAGCTCAGCAGGGTCCACCTTTTTCCCATTCAGCAGGTCCTTTTTAATTGAATTTGCCATAAGTTTAAGCACCGTAAGGGATTGCCCGAGCTCATCGTGAACATCCCTGGCGAGTGTTTTTCTTTCCTCTTCCCGTACATTTTCCAGGTGAGTTGAAAGTGCGCGGGCCTGCTTTTCTGAGGCTTTAATCTTCTTTTCGTAGGATTTGCTTTTGGAAATGTCCTGCATCAGGCCCATCATCTTCATCGGGTTTCCCTCAGCATCCCTGACCATGTAAATGCGGTACATAAACCATTTGTATTTATTATCGGCACATTTCAGCCGGTGCTCAACCTGAAAGAGTTCCCTGGCTGTTCTAATAAGTTCGGAGAGATCCGGCAGATCATCTTTATGTACCCTGCTTTTCCAAAATTCCTGATCGTTAATAAACTTTTCCGGCGGAAAGCCTGTCAGCCTTTCAATACTGCTGCTTATCCACTTAATATTCATACCACTTGATACATCAACATCGAAGAAAGCTACAGGCACAGCATCAAAAATCAGACTCATCCTGCGCTCATTTAGTATAAGGGCTTCTTCTATTTTTTTCCGTTCTGTAATATCTGCATTGGTTCCCAGGATTCTGAGCGGGTAACCGCTTTCCTCCCTGCTGAAAATTTTCCAGTGGCTTAAAATCCAGCGGTATTCTCCGGCCTTGTTGCTCATCTGGAATTCAACAGTAATATTGTCCGGAAGAGTTTTGGGATCGCTTAACATTTGAATAATGCGTCCCCTTGATTCAGGATGGAGCATCTTAAACCATTTATCCAACGTAAGCTTAAATTCATCAGGATCATACCCCAGCATTGTATAGTACCGGGGGCTCAGGAAAATTATATTGCTCTTCAGCTCAAAGTCCCAGTAACCCTCATCTGCAGCTTCAAGGGCATAGCGAAGTCGTTCCTCGCTGAGGCGGAGAGCCTGTTCGGTCTGTTTTCTTTCGGTAATATCGGCGTGGGTTCCAATTACTCTGGCGGGCACGCCATTTTTATCCCTTCCGAAGACTTTCCAGTGGCTTAAAATCCATTTGTACTGGCCCGATTTGCAGCGAAGCTGGAATTCAATTGAAAAATTATCCTTAATAACAGATTCATTAATTGCTTTTTCCGGCAGCCAGTCTTTTTGATCCGGATGCATCAGATCTACCCAGGAATCGTACGTTTGCTCAAATTCATACGGCTTATAGCCAAGCATAGTGTAATAACGAGGGCTGAAAAATACATCATTTGTTTTGGCATTCCAATCCCAATACCCCTCGTTGGCTGCATCGAGCGAGTAGCGCAGGCGTTCTTCACTTATGCGTAATGCTTCTTCGGTTTGTTTTCTTTGAGTGACATCTATCGACAATGCGGCAATATAACCGGGAAAAGGGGCATACATAATCGATTTAAAATATTTTTTTAATATCGGGCTGTATTCCTCAAACTCCAGATTTTCACCCCGGGCAGCTTTCGAATAGTAATCCAGCCATTTTGAGGTCAATCCGGGCAGCAGCTGCCTCAGAGTGTTTCCAAGCACTTTTTCTCTTGAAAGCCCCATCATTTTAGCGCCGGCATCATTTAATTCTATGTAACTATAATCGAAGGGCTGAAGGTTATCATCATAAATGACCCTGAAAAGGAAAAAACCCTCGAACATTGTTTCGAAAATAGAACGGAATTTTTGTTCCGGCTGCTGAAGAATCGGAAAATCTATATATGTCTTGCTATTCATATTAAACAAACAAATACCGGCGCCACCTGTAAAGACTTGCGCGGAATAAAAATTACAAAATTGAATATTACAATAAACTAATTCAATTTCATTATCGGCCAGAGGAAGTTTTGGTATAGGGCAAAAAACTTGGCCAGGTAAAGAGAAAACGCAAAAAACAGGTCCAAATTCCGGGTTCGAAGCCAGGAATTAAGAAATAATTGCTTTGGATTGGAATAAAACCAGGCCTTTTTCCCATTCATAATTCATAATTCAACATTCATAATTTATTTTCTTCATTGCTTCTGATTCTATTCCCTGTAGATTATAAATAAAACCGGTGTGATAAGATGAACGGTAAAAAGCCATTTCGTGTCCTTTCGCTCGACGGCGGCGGAATGAGAGGCCTTTATACGGCAGCAATGCTGACAAA
>JBLNAZ010000009.1:0-24383 GCA_050259615.1 Syntrophomonadaceae bacterium
GAAACAAAAAGACCAAGCTGGATTGAAAGATAAATCCATGTTTTAAGTCCTGAGGAAAAAAACAACAAAGCATTTTTCTACAACATAATACAGGAACAAAATGGAATCGTTAAAAAACAAGGTCGTATTTATTACGGGCGCCACATCAGGCATTGGCAAGGCGTGTGCCGAGGAGTTTGCACGTCAGGGAAGCAGCCTGATACTTTGCGCCAGAAGAATCGACATATTAAACATTATTTCTGAAAACATCAGAAAAGAGTTCGGCGTTAAGGTTTATGATTTCAAGCTGGATGTAAGAAACAGGAAAGCAGTTGAGTCTGCAATAGATTCACTTCCCGCTGAATGGAAAAACATAGACATCCTGGTTAACAATGCCGGGCTTGCAATAGGGATGAACAAGTTTTACGAGGACAATCCCGATAATTGGGAGCCTATGATTGATACAAACATAAAGGGGCTGCTGTATGTTTCGAGAGCCGTTGTGCCCATGATGGTAAAAAGAAACAGCGGGCATATAATTAACATGGGTTCAATTGCAGGCCACCAGGCATACCCCAAAGGAAGCATATACTGCGCAACCAAGCATGCAGTTGATGCAATAACAAAGTCCTTAAGGATGGATCTTGTAGAAACAAAGGTAAAAGTAAGCTCAATTGATCCCGGCATGGTTGAGACTAACTTCAGCGTCATCAGGTTTGAAGGGGACGAAGAGAAGGCGAAAAATGTATACAGGGGTCTTGACCCGCTGGTAGGAAAAGACATAGCCGAGACGATTGTTTTTATGGCATCAAGGCCTCCGCACGTAGTAATTGCCGACCTGACAATTTATCCCGTCCACCAGGCTTCAGCCACAGTTTCATACAAAAAAGTATAAATATCTGTTTAGTAACAGAAAACCCGGTCTTCCATAAAAAGGAGGCCGGGTTTTCTTTTTATTTTTATTTATGCGGTAATTCAGGCCCGGAAAAAGCTTACATCTCCTGCACCTTCCCTTATGATCTCCGGCACGTCGTCGCTTAAATCAACAATTGAGGAAACTCCGCCCTGAAGATTTCCGCTTGCAAGCATGAGATCTACCTGCGTGTTGAATATGCTTCTTATTTCTGCCGGATCATATAGTATTTCATTTTTACGGTTTGTAACGCTTGTTGAGACAATCGGATTGCCAAGTTCTTTTACCAGCGTAAGAGCAACGTTATGCTGAGGAACCCTGATTCCTACGGTCTGCCTTTTGGACCACAGCTTTTTAGGCACCTCTTTTGCCGCAGGCAGTATGAACGTATAAGGCCCGGGCAGAAGGTGCTTCATTGTCCTGTATGCATAGTCGGAGACTTTTGCATACTTTGAAATATCTTTCAGATCTGCGCATACAAAACTTAAGAGTTTTGTGCCTGAATCCTGTTTAATTGCAAAAACCCTGTCGAGGGCTTCCTTGTTAAATATATCGCAGCCGATACCATAGACCGTATCTGTAGGATAGATTATAATGCCGCCATTCTTTAATACCTCAACTGCCTTATTAATATATCTCAGTTGAGGAGTTAAAGGATGGAGTTCATAATATTCCATATTTAGCTCCTTTACTTTTAATTAGTGATTATATCGCTGAAAAAAACGGTGAGCGCGAGAACCGTTTGTATATGGACTGGAAATCATGATTTCTATTATTTCTTTATTTGTTATACAGTAAGATATAATACCTCCTGAATTTGTCAACTGTATTATTCTCCGCTGTTCTTAAACCCCAAAGACATTCCAGGGGCTATGTTCTTTTATAATAGTTAAAAAATTCCTAAGTTTGTAAAACAAAATTTAACAACAAGCTACACCATACATGTTTAAATCACTATTACCCAAAGAAGAAAAGTATTTTGAAGATTTCAGCGCCATGATCATCGTTATAAGCGAAATGGCCACACTGGCCAAGGAATTTTTCGGAAACGCAAAATATGACGAAGAAACTCCCCTCAAACTAAAGTCACTTGAAAAAAGATGCGATGAAATTTCCCATAAAGTCTTTAAAAAACTCGACAAGAGTTTCCTAACCCCTTTTGACCGCGAGGATATATATGCGCTCATTAAAATCCTCGAAAAAGTAAGCGACGCCATTAATGCCGCAGTTACACGCGCAAAAGTTTATAACCTGACAGAGCCCCTGAAAGTAGCCGAAAAGCTGCTGCAGATTGCTTCCATGCAGATAAAAGAGCTATATACTGCAATTGTGGACAGAAAGGTAAAATGGAACGAAAACCTGAAAATTGTTAAGGATCTGGAGCAGGAAGCGGACCTGATCTACAGGGAAGCCATTACAAAGCTTTTTAAGGAAGAAACCAACGCAATTGAACTAATAAAGAGAAAAGAGGTTCTGGACGTTCTTGAAGATATTACTGATAAATGCCAGGCCGTAGCCTCTGTAATTTTTACCATTTCACTTAAAAACGGCTGATTTAATAACCATATATGAATTTATCATTTACTATACCCTATATTGGGGTAACACTCCCTGTTATTGCAGTTTTAATTATTGCACTTGCCTTTCTTTTTGATTTCTATAACGGCATGCACGACGCCGCAAACTCCATTGCAACTGTTGTAGCCACCAAGGTCCTTTCCCCGTTTCAGGCCGTAGCCTGGGCGGCTTTCTTTAATTTTTCAGCCATTTTTGTCTTCGGGCTCGGTGTGGCAGCAACAATAGGAAAAGGACTCGTTGTAGTTTCGGTGCTCGATAACACCGTAATCCTCTCGGCTTTGATAGGCGCAATAATTATGGCTGCAGCAGCAACACACCTTGGTATCCCGTTAAGCATATCCCACTGCCTTATTGGCGGCCTGGGAGGCGTAGCAGTATTCAAAGCCGGTTTCGGCGCACTTATTGCCAGCGGATTTTTGAAAGTCATAGCTTTTATATTTATTTCTCCGGTACTTGGATATCTGATTGCAGGTATATTTTCCGTTATAACAATGTGGATTGTAAAGGATTCCCCGCCGAGGAAGGTGGATAAGCATTTCAGAAAGCTTCAGATAGCTTCTGCTGCAGCATACAGTTTAAGCCACGGGGGCAACGACGCTCAGAAAACCATGGGTCTTATTACTATGGTTCTCATTGCAAATAAAGCTCTCAGCCCTGCAGCCCACACGCCTTACTGGGTGGTTTTCTGCTGTAACGCCGTTATTGCTCTTGGAACGCTCTTCGGAGGCTGGAAAGTAATTAAAACGCTCGGAATGAAGATGACCAAGCTGACACCCTTCGGAGGCTTCAGCGCCGAAAGTTCTGCCAGCATTACAATTTTTATTGCCTCTGCATTCGGTGTGCCGGTTAGTACAACCCACACAATATCGGGCGCAATTGCAGGCGTCGGTGCGGCTAAAAGCACAAAGGCTGTACGCTGGAAAGTTGCCCGCAATATTATTTGGGCGTGGATCTTAACAATTCCACTGTCCGCAGCATTCGGCATGATTACCTATAAGATCCTGCTTTTACTCAAAATAGGCTGATTTATTGTATTGTATTCCCGGATTTTTCCGGGAATTTTTCCTTAAAAGAAAAATTTTAATACAGAAGACAAGATGGCCATAAAAAGATTACCCCGCCAGGTTATCATACTCAGTATGATAAGCCTCTTTACTGACGCTGCCAGTGAAATGCTATATCCTGTAACTCCCATTTTTCTTACCTCGCTCGGGGCTACTATGGCTGCAATCGGCCTTATTGAAGGAATTGCCGAGGTTACGGCGGGGCTTCTGAAGGGATATTTCGGCGTGTTATCCGACAAGCTGGGCAGGCGTTCAATTTTTGTGGTAATTGGCTACGGGCTTTCAGGCCTCGTTAAACCGCTGCCGGGAATTTTTCAGAGTTTCGGGACGGTCTTATTCTCAAGAGTTACGGACAGGGTAGGCAAAGGCGTCCGTACGGCTCCCAGAGATGCGCTTCTTGCCGGATATTCCGACGGCAACACGGGTGCCGTATTCGGATTTCACCGTGCAATGGATACGCTCGGTGCAGCACTGGGCCCACTTATAGCGCTTCTTCTGCTGTGGCTGCACCCGGGAAATTATCCCCTTATTTTTCTTGTCGCCTTTATCCCTTCTTTAATTGCAATTGCCTTTACACTTACGGTTAAGGATAAGCCTGTTGAAGCAATTATTAAAAGAAAAGGGCACTATCTGGCCTTCTGGCATAAAGCTCCCCGCGATTATAAGACTCTTATTATTCTTTTTACGCTCTTTTCACTTGTCAACAGCAGCGACGTGTTCTTAATCCTCAAATCGCGCTCAATTGCAAAGTCAGACTCACTTGCAATCTTCGGTTATGTATTTTACAACCTTGTCTATGCTTCTTTTTCTTATCCGGCAGGAATTTTGTCAGACAAAGTGGGTAAAAAGAACGTACTTACTGCAGGCCTGGTAGTTTTTTCAGCCGTTTATTTCGGGTTTGCCTCTTCAGGAAGTTTTATTTTGATGTGGGGGCTTTTTGCTCTTTACGGCATTTATGCCGCTTTTACCGAAGGCATTACAAAGGCGTGGGTTTCAGACCTGATTAAAGATGAAAACAGGGGATCAGCAATAGGGCTTCTTACAATGCTTTCAAGCTTTGCTGTTATGACGGGATCTGTTTTAACAGGAATTCTCTGGGACAGGTTCGGTTCTTCTGTTCCTTTTATTATATCTTCTATAGTAAGCCTGATAATTGCAATAATACTGTTTTTCTTTAAGGATTCGGCCAGAAACAGCAAATCCTGAACCCCGCATTCAAAAAAAACAAATGCGGAATTCAGGATTTTATATGCAATTATTCCAACGCTACCCTGTTAAAACGTGCCTGTCTAATTGTACTGCGCTCTTAAAGAACTCAGCTTTTCAAGAGCATCATTCGAAAGCACGTGTGCTATTTTTCCATAACTGTCAACTACGCTTACTATTCCATTACCGATTTCAAATCTGCATATCATGAACTCATAAACGGTCAACTCTACATCACTGACCCTGAAATTGCCGCTTTCCTCGTCAAAACTGTAGCCTTCTAATCGAAAGACCATATCTGACCTCCTTTCATGAGTTAATGTGAAATCTGTGTAGATGCCTCCTTGTTTTTATTACCATCAATAGTTTAAGGTAGCGATATTACCTTTTACAGTCTAGTCCACAATTTTTGACCGCAGTCCGTGTGCAAAAGTTCTACCACGCGGGCGGGATTTCTGTTCCCGCCCGCCGGAAATTGTTTTAAGTTCTAACTAAAAGTTAAGTTTCGGATGTTTCAGCTGAAAGCCCGTTGCATCCTGATAAGCTTTTGCGGCAGCTACTATTCTGCCTTCATCAAATAATTTACCTACAAAAGTAATGCTTGTCGGGTGCCCGTCTTTTGTAAAGCCGTTCGGCACAACCACCAAAGGATGCCCCGTAAGGTTAGTTACAAGAGAGTTATCGCCCTCGTCCGAAGGAGCCATATAAAGGTCCACACCTTTTAACATTTTATCCATCTGCTGAATAAGCTCGTAGCGTACGCGGTTGGCGTTAATATATTCCACTGCCGGGATGAACCTCGACTGGCGGAAAACATTCGGCCATGCGTTCTTTATCTGGCGCACCATCAGGTCGTCGCGGTTAGAGCGTGTCAAATCGTCAAAAGCTGCTGCAGCCTCGGCATCCAGTATGAATGAAATTGCGTTAACCGGAAGGTCAGGCAGTTCTATAGGAACGAGCGTGGCCCCCATTTTCCTTAAGGTTTCCAGCGTCAGGGAGTCATTTTCCTTAAACGCATAGTTATGCGAGAAATCCTTCTTCAGGTACCCGACTTTAAGGCCTTTCAGGCTTACGTTAGGATTGTAATTAAAAGGAACGTTATAGAGTGTCTGATCGATGCCATCGGGGCCATAGATATAGTTGAGCACAATTGCGCAGTCCTCGGCCTTGCGGCAGATGGGGCCTATTTTATCCATCGACCAGCTGAGCGCCATGGCGCCCGTGCGGCTTACGCGGCCGTAAGTGGGTCTGAGCCCTGAAACGCCGCAGATTGTAGAAGGCGAGACAATTGAGCCCCAGGTTTCGGTACCTATTGCAAAAGGCAGAAGTCCCGCAGAAACAGATGAAGCCGAGCCTGCAGAAGATCCGCTGGAGCCCTGTGAAATATCCCACGGGTTGCGCGTCTTGCCGCCGAACCACACGTCGCCCCATGCAAGCGCGCCCATGGAAAGCTTGGCTACGAGGACGGCACCGGCATCTTCAAGTTTTTTAATTACAGCGGCATCCATATCTATAACCTGGTCCCTGTAAGGCGCGGCGCCCCAGGTGGTCTTGTAGCCTTTTTTAGCCAGAAGATCCTTTGCCCCGTAGGGAATTCCGTGCAGAAGTCCGCGGTATTTGCCCTGAGCTATCTCCTTATCTGCGCGCCTGGCCTGCTCTAAAGCCAGGTCCTCAGTCAGCGTAATTACGCATTCAAGCTTCGGGCCGAATTTCTTCAGGCGCTCAATATACATTTTAGTAAGAGCCTCGGAAGTTATTTTTCTGTTTTTTATAAGGTAAGCCAGTTCCCCGATTGAGTAATATGCCAGGTCCTCGGGATTCTGCGGCATTTTTATGCCGCTGTAATTACTGGTTTTGAATGGGAGCTGTTTTGTTTCGAACTTCATTCCTACCGGAATGGGATTAAAAAGAATAGCCGGAGGAACGCTGTTATTAAGTTCCACCTTTCTCATGGTCTCATAATTTTTCAGCTGGCTGTTAAGCCCGTCGAGCATTGAATCCTGCTCGGCATCTGTAAAAGTAAGGCCGATTATATTTTCAGCGCTTTCTATCATGGATTTTGTAATGGTGCCGTTTTCTGCCTGAAAGACAATAGCGGCGCCGAGGAAAAAAGTGAATACGGGAATAAGAAAAGATAAATATTTCTTCTTCATTTAAGGCAACCTCAGTTTTGTATTGGTTTGGAAGTATAGTTTTAATAACGGGCGCCGGCTTCTCTTTCAAAGAAGCCGGCGCTGAATATAATTTATTTCAGTCCGGAGAGTGGAAGTTAAGGTTTTTTCACCACCGAGTCAACGAATCCCCTTAAGGCATCCCCAAGCTCAGCGGGGAATAGTATAACCGTATTTGAAGGCGTGGGCCCAAGTCCGTCCACCGTCTGGAGTGTTCTAAGCTGAATTGCACCGGGGCTCTGGAGCATAATGCGGGCTGCTTCGGCCAGGTTGGCTGCGGCCAGCTTGTCGCCTTCGGCTTTTGTAATGTTGGCTCTTTTTTCCCTTTCAGCTGAAGCCTGGCGCGACATCATTCGCTTTAGGTCCTCGGGCATTTCAACGTCCAGAAGCCTAACAGAATCCAGATGAATACCCCATTCCTTAATTCTTTCCTCCACTACTTTTCCTATCTGTTCCTGTATCTGCTCTCTTTCAGTCAGGAGTTCATCGAGTGTAAGGCCGCCAACGACGTCGCGCAGAGAGGCCTGTGCGAACTGGGAAATTGCGAACTGGAAATCCTGTATTCTGATTACGGCCTTTTCGGCATCCTCCACGCGGAAGAACAGGGCGCCGTCAATCTGTGCCGGCACGTTATCCCTTGTTATTACTTTCTGGCTCGGGATGTTTATGGCAAGTACACGCACATCGATAAATCTTACGTATTCAAGAAACGGAAGTATATAAATCATGCCGGGACCTTTTAAGCCCTGGAATTTTCCAAGCCTTAAAACCACACCGCGCTCCCATTCTGCAGCTACCCTGACGCCGGAGACAATAATTATAATTAGTATTGTGCCCAGGATCTGAACGGGAACAGAGACTTCGGGCGGAAGACGGAGTATGAGAAATAAAATTATTGCAAGCAGAACTGCCGGGATTAAAAAAAGTATAAAACGGAGTGATGTGCCAAGCGAAACGTGCCCTGCGGCGGGTTCGGCATACTTTTTCGACTGGCGGGAAGCTGCTAAATTGAGAATATCGGTTCCATCCATTGTGACCCCTCTTTATAATTTGAAGAATTTTTCAGAAAAATTAATGAGGAAACGGCAAAGAGGAAAACCTGATTTAACAGTAAATCAGAATTTCCCGTACTTTGCAACTTATAGCTTTTTCACGTCAGTGTAAAGAGGAATTTAACTTCAGGCCAGGCCGCCTTAGCTGTTGAAGGGACAGCCGGCCGCCTGGTTACTGAAGTATTCAGAGGGTTTCAAAATTATTAGGGTTAAAAGTCCACCGGCAGAGCTTCCAGCTCGCGCGCCGTAAAGACAGGTCCGTCTATGCAGACATAAGTTTTTCCAACGTTGCAGCGCCCGCATTTTCCAAGTCCGCATTTCATGCGGTTTTCCAGGGTTGTTACAACCTGCTCAGAATTAAATCCCAGCTCCGCAAGATTCTGCAGCACAAATTTTATCATTATGGGAGGCCCGCATGTAATAGCAACTGTATTTTCGGCTTTCGGGCCGAGCTCTTTTAATACCGTAGGAACAAATCCAATTTTTCCGTTCCAGTCGCTGGTTTCACCCCCGGGGTCCACAGTTTTTACAAAATTAACGTCGGTTCTTTCTTCCCACTCCTTAAGCTCGTCTTTATAGCAGAGGTCGGAAACGCTTCTTGCGCCGTAGAGGATTGTAATTTCACCAAACTTCTCTCTTAAGTCCAGGCAGTTCCAGATGAGTGAGCGCAGGGGTGCAAGCCCAATTCCGCCGCCTACAAATATGAGGTTTTTGCCGTACATATCATCAATCGGGAAGCTGTTACCATATGGGCCGCGGAAGCCTATAACGTCGCCCACGTCCTTATTTTTCAGGGCGTTTGTAACTTTGCCCACAACCTTAAAGCTGCATTCAATGTAGCCTTTTCTTGTAGGTGACGAAGCAATACAGAAAGTGGACTCTCCGTCTCCGAAAGAGGAGTACTCGCCGAACTGTCCGGCCCTGAAGGAAAATTTTTCAGCCTCTTCGGGGTCTGTAAAAGAAAGCCTGAAAGTTTTGGTATCGGGAGTTTCCTGCCTTACCTCATCTATTTTTGCCAGGTACGGTTTATAAATGTTGTTCATTCAAAATCTCCTCAAGCGGTTTCTTCCTTTGTGATTTCAGATACCACCTGGTAAATATCCAGATTCACCGGGCATGCTCTTATGCATCTGCCGCATCCGGTGCAAAGAGTTTTATTAAAACGGTCGCTGTAGTATTTAAATTTGTGCATTATTCTCTGGCGGTATCTTTTTGACTGCACGTCGCGCGGGTTATGGCCCGAGGCGTGAAGCGTAAAGAGAGGGAACTGGCATGCATCCCAGTTCTTGCGTCTTAAGCCGCCTGAGTATTTGGTCTCGTCCACAATGTCGAAGCAGTGGCACGTGGGGCACAGAAAAGCGCAGCTGCCGCATCCAAGACAGCGTGAAGCGTATTCATCCCACACAGGGCTTTCAAAATTTTTATCCAGCCACTCCTTAATTTTTATTGTATCGAGCGGCTTTCTCATTTTATTTTCGAGCTCAGCGTAAAGCGGGTTTTCTTCGGCAGGTTCAGCTGTTTCCTCAAAAAGGTCCTTTACCTGTTCAATTACTTTTTCCCCTTTGTCTGAACAGGCAAAAGCAATATAAGCGCCCTGTGCATTTTTCTTGAACAGTATGTCGCTTCCCTGTGTGCTTTCAGGCTTCAGGCCTACAGAGGTGCAGAAGCATGCCTCATCAACAGCCTCGCACGCAAAGCTTATAAGAGCTGCATTCCTGCGCCTTGTAAAATAAAATTCGTCTTTATATTCATAGTTAAATATGTCGTCTGTAATTGTGAAAGCTGCCGCATCGCAGGGGCGGAGTCCTAAAATCAGCTTTTCATTTTCTTCCGGAAGTGCGTCATAAACATTAACGTCTTTATTCTTAAAGGAAAACTCCACTACCGCTTCAGTAACGGGGAACATAAATTCCTTGGCCGAACGGACGGTATTAATATAGCTTTCCGGTTGAACTGCATCATTGGCATTTTCTATTTTACCGAAAAGGAGTGTTCTGCCGGAATATTTCGGAGCTATAACATTTTTTCCTTTCTGCATGAGAGCACCGACAAATTCCGTATAGCCGGTTTTTAATTTATATTTTTTCATTTTATAAATTCCTCGTTGTCTTCCATCTTAAATTCAGTAAGAGGCGGCTTTGCCTCTGCATCCAGGCCTGCGCGGTATCCGTAGAGTTCAAATATCTCTTTAGCCATTTTCATATTAAGCAGGCTTAAGGGAATGTTCTGATGGCAGACGCGGTCGCACTCGCCGCATCCGATGCAGCGCCCTGCAAGGTGGAAAGCTCTAATAAGGTGCCAGCCCAGATTGCCCACGGGGTGCGCACTAGATTCAATCCAGCGCGGCTGGGTTTTATCCACTATGCACTGCTCACAGTAGCATAAGGGGCATGCCTGGCGGCATGCGTAGCAGCGGATGCATTTATCAAATTCTTTCATCCAGAAATCCCAGCGCTGGGATGTGGTCATATTTTCAATTTCTTTCACCCTTGCAAAAGGATCTATGCCTTCGGGCTGTTTTTCTTCAACGGGCTCGCCTATTACCGCATCGTAATACTTCGGGTTATGCATCATGCAGCCCCTGCATTTTCCTGAAAGTCCGTTTCCGTTTAATATTCCGTTACAGGTAAGGCCAATTATAAATATGTCCTCACGTTTTATCTGGTGTTCCTGCATGAGTGCAGTAACGGTTTTAATGTCGCACGGCTTAAGAAATACGGCAACAGGCTTATCGTTCTTAAGGAGCTTATAGGATTTTGTCAGATATACAGCCAGGTTATTGGCGCAGTCCTGGTTAAAAATAAACTTTTCAGCATCCTCTGCCCTGCGGGCAATAAAAGTCTGAACCCGTCCTTTTAAGGTTCCTTCGGCGTAGCCGATAACAGCCGAAACCTTTCCCTGTTCTAAAAGTTCGCGGGCAAGCTTCTTTACTTCAGCTGATTGTTTTATATCATTTGGCATTTTCCACCTGTTCCTTTTCTGAAATCACCTCCGGTTCAGACATTTCGTTCCGGAAGGGGAATGAACTCATTATGAGCTTCTGGTATTCAGTAAATGGTCCAAGCTTCCGGATTTCATCTGTAACCGAGTTTACCACATCGCGCCACTTTGCGCCTTCGGCAGCAGAGACCCAGCTGAACTGCACTCTGTTCGGGTCAATGCCCACAAATTCCAGCAGCTTGCGGAAGATTGCAAAGCGCCTGCGTGCATGAAAGTTACCCGCATTGTAATGGCAGTCGTTAGGGTGGCAGCCGCTTATAAGGACTCCGTCGGCGCCGTTTTCAAAGGCTTTAATTACGAGCGAAAAGTCTATCCTTCCCGTACACGGCAGTCTAAGAACCCTAACGTTCGGTTCATATTTAAGGCGGCTCGTTCCGGCCAGGTCGGCTCCCGTATAAGTGCACCAGGTGCACACAAAAGCCGCTATTTTAGGTTCAAAATTTTCGTCCATTTTTCCTTCTTCCAAAGCATCAGATTCTTTTACAATTTATGTTAAACAAACAATGCGTTTATCTGTGAATAAACCTGCTCGTCTGTGAAGCCGGCCAGGTCGATAGATTTCGACCGGCAGATTGAAACGCACGTGCCGCATCCCTGGCACTTGCCCTCATTGACGTGCGAGACGATTTTAATTACCTCACCCTTGCGGTTTTTAATTTCCTTTCTTTCGATTGCATTATACGGGCAGGCCGTAATGCAGAACTCGCAGCCGGCGCAGGTGTTTTCATTTACTCTTGCCACGTAAGGCTCGCGCTCCAGCTCAAGAGAGCTGAAGAGTCCCAGTACCTTTGAAGCCGCAGCAGAAGCCTGAGCCACAGCTTCGGGAATATCCTTAGGAGCCTGGCAGGCACCGGCAAGAAAGATTCCGGCGCTGTTGGTTTCAACGGGGCGGAGTTTCGGGTGCGCTTCGGAGAGGAAATGATACTGGTCGTATCCCACGCCGAGCTTCTGTGCAAGCGGTACAATGTCCGGCTGTGCCGCAATGGCGGTAGCAAGTACAACCATGTCGGCCTCAATTTCCACCTGTGCGCCGCTCAAGGTATCGGCGCCTTTAACAATCAGCTTGCCGCCTTCCTGGGAAATCTTCGAAACCCTGCCTCTTAAATAAACCGCTCCGTCTTCTTCAATTGCGCGGCGGACAAATTCATCGTAGTTCTTTCCGCCTGCTCTTATATCCATATAGAATACAAAAGCCTTTCCGTTGTGGACTTTATGTTTATAGAGCATCGTATGCTTTGCCGTATACATGCAGCAGATCTTGGAGCAGTAGCTGACGCCCTTGGCCGCGTCTCTGGAGCCCACGCACTGAATGAAAACTACCGTCTCAGGAGTTTTCCCGTCCGAAGGGCGCTTAAGCTCGCCATAGGTCGGGCCCGATGCACTTACAAGACGCTCAAACTGCAGGCCCGATACCACATCCGGGTACTTCCCGTAACCGTATTCGCCGTAGCCTTTTAATACGTTATCTGTTTTCTTATCTATAGTATAAAGGTCGTAGCCTGTAGCAACTACAATTGCGCCGATTTCCTCATTTATGAAAGAGTCCGTCTGGTCGAACCTTACGGCCTTAGGTCCGCAGAGCTTTTCGCAGACGCCGCACTTGCCATTTATGAATTTTGTGCAGTGCTCGCGGTCTATTACAGGTTTATTAGGAACTGCCTGCGGGAAAGGTACGTATATGGCCTTGCGCATCCCGAGGCCCTCGTTAAACTCGCTTGGAATTTTTTTCTGCGGGCACTTCTCCTGGCATATGCCGCATCCGGTACAGATGCTTTCATCTATGTAGCGGGCTTTTTTACGTATGGTTACATTAAAGTTTCCGATATAGCCCGAAACCTTTTCAATTTCAGAATAAGTATAAAGCTTAATGTTTTTATGCGTATTTGCGCTTACCATTTTGGGTGTAAGTATGCACTGCGAGCAGTCGAGCGTGGGGAATGTTTCAGAAAGCTGCGCCATATGGCCGCCTATGGAGGGAGATTTTTCAACAAGGATTACTTCCTTGCCTCCGTCTGCAATATCGAGGGCTGCCTGAATGCCCGCAATTCCGCCTCCTATTACGAGTGCTTTCTTTGTTACAGGTATTCTTATCGGTTCAAGCGGCAGGTTGCGTTTTACCTTTTCCACCATTACGCGTACGAGGTCGAGCGCTTTTTCGGTTGCAACCGGCTTATCCTCGTGAACCCAGGAGCAGTGCTCGCGTATATTTGCAATTTCGCACAGAAAGGGATTCATGCCGGCTTCAGTAACAGTGCGCCTGAAAGTTTTTTCGTGCATAAGGGGGCTGCAGCTTGCTACAACAACTCCCGAAAGGTTGTGTTCCTTGATGGCATTAATAATCATATTCTGGCCGGGGTCGGAACACATATATTTATAATCCACAGAATAGACAACATCCCTAAGGAGCGCGGCTCTTTTGGAAACAGCCTGGCAGTCAACTGTCCGGCCTATATTTTCGCCGCAGTGGCAAACAAAAACACCTATGCGGGCCATATTAAGAAACTCCTTTTTAGAAAACTCTCATGGTTAAATCTTTATCAGTTCCTGTGTGCTTACAAAATGGGAATCAAGCCCCAGCTCCAAAGCCGGAATTCCAAGTGCAAGTCCTAAAAGCTGCGTAATGTAAACTACCGGCGTCTTAAAATCTGTCTTGTACTTTTTATTGATCTGCGACTGCCTCATATCCAGGTTCGCCTGGCAGAGGGGGCAGGCAACTGCAATAACATCTGCACCCGCGTTTACGGCTGATGAGAAAATTCTGCGCCCGAGTTCAAGAACAATATCTGTTTCAGGGATTGCATGGCTTCCGCCGCAGCATTCGGTTTTGCAGGACCACGGAACTGCCTGGCCGCCAAGAAGACCAATCAGCTCATCCATAGACTGCGGATCTTCAGCATCATCAAAATTCAGGACTTTGGAAGGACGAACCAGAAGACAGCCGTAGTAACATGCAACATTTAACCCGGACAATGGTTTCCGGATGGCTGCCTTCAGGTTATCCTGACCATAGATATCCCGGAAGAATTCCAGGATATTATAAACTTGTACCTCGTGTTCTATTTTTCCGCCTGTTAACTCACTCATCCTCTTTTCCAGAAGGGGAGAATGATCTACCGCGTATACGGCGTTCTTCAGTCTGTTATAACAGGCTGCACAGGGAGCCAGAACATTCTGAAGTCCCTGCCTTGAGGCGTTGGACAGGTTGCTGTATGCAAGGGCAACGCCAAGCTCTTCTTTTGTAGTATGTGCCGGTGTAGCGCCGCAGCAATTCCAGTCCTCTACTTCACTGAGCTCTATGCCAAGGTGCCTGCATACCGCGTTAAGCGACATTCTGTATTCCTTTGCAGTCGAGTGAAGCGAACATCCGGGATAATATCCATAAGCCATGTTATTCGTCTCCTAATGCTCTTTTTTTTCTTCTCGGGGTTCGAAGTAAGAGGAATTTGCAAATATATTTTTAATTCTTTCTTTGTTCTTAATGCCCTGAGGCCAGAGCCCCAGCTTTCCCTTCCTCAGCATTACAGGTCCAAGCATTGCATCTTTTAAGGGCGTCAGGTTCCTGAGATTAAAGCTGATAGTCATGCCGAACTCAAACAGGCGTCCGTTGGATTTAACAGAATCCAGGAATGCGCCCGAAAAATTCACAACTTCCTTAACCCGTGGCCTGATGCCTTCACGGCTGGCAAGTATGCGGACTGTTTCCATTACTTTTGCAACATCTATTTCCATGGGGCAGCGTTCTGAGCACGTTGTGCACGAGGCACATAGGTAAGGGGTTTTTGAATTGAGAACAATTTCTTTCTGGTTCAGCTGTATCAGCCTTATGAGTCTGGTAGGGGATTCGTCAATAAACTGCGATACGGGGCATCCGGCAGAGCACTTCCCGCACTGATAGCAGTCGTAAACGCTGCAGCCGCTTAAAGCCTCAATTTCATTTGCGAATTGACCGACGTTATTGTCCAGTTTCAACTGCATAATGGCACTCCGGAATTATAATTTTATTTCAGATATTGCAGTCTTATTTTTGTGCAAAGGCCACAAACCCCGCAAGATATTGTCTCACAGCTTTAATCAGAGCTTAAAAAACGGGGGCTGCAACTGATTAGAATATATCAAATACTTTGCCTGAATAATTAGAGCCGAATATCCTATTTACGGCCTGAAATCGCACCAGGAACGGCCCTTATGGCTAATACTTTTCAATTTTGGTGAAATCCGGTTACTAATTTTGAGAATTACCCGGAAATTCCGCCGGTTTTTAAAGGATTATTAATTGAGGCAGGATACACTTAGCGGGTGTCATGCCTTTATTTTTATGATTTTATCTGTTATTAACTTATCTTAAATAGAATACCCGGTTCCTGATACATACTGCGTTTGAAATTATGAGGGGATGATGAATCATAAGAAGGGATCAGTCTTCTTTACCGACAACGAAAAAACAGGCAGCTATTCCATCACAAACCAGTTTAACGAGCATATGGAATTTATGCTCGTAAAAGACAGGATTACTGCAACTGCTGATGATATTTACTACGCCCTTTCCATGTCCGTGCGCGACCGCCTGGTGCGCAACTGGCTGCGCACACAGCAGATATATAAGGAAAAGGACGTTAAGAAGGTTTATTACCTGTCGCTTGAATTCCTGATGGGACGTCTCCTCGGAAACTCACTTATAAATATGGGCTTTTACGAGGAGTGCTTCCACATACTCCACCAGAACGGCTACTTTCTTGAAGATATTAGGGAATCTGAAAATGAAATGGGGCTTGGCAACGGGGGCCTGGGGCGCCTGGCTGCATGCTACCTCGATTCCATGGCAACGCTCGAACTTCCGGCCTTCGGCTACGGGATCCGTTATGAATTCGGCATCTTCAAGCAGGAGATTGTAAACGGCTTTCAGGTGGAACAGCCCGATAACTGGCTCAGCTACGGAAATCCCTGGGAAATCCTCAGGCGAGAGATTACATTCAGGGTAAAGTTTTACGGAAAGGTCACTGCCTCAAAGGACAAAAACGGCAGTCTGAAGTTCCACTGGACGGATACCGAAGACGTTCTTGCCGTAGCGTATGACATTCCGGTACCGGGCTATAAAACCCGCACCGTAAATAACCTCAGGCTCTGGCAGGCTAAAGCAACATCTGAGTTCAACCTGAAGGAATTTAACAGCGGGAATTACCTTGCAGCGGTTGAAAGCAAAAACAGATCCGAAAACATATCAAAAGTCCTCTACCCCAACGATACATTTGAACGGGGCAGGTACCTGAGGCTCCGCCAGGAGTACTTTTTCGTTTCGGCAACACTTCAGGATATAATCCGCAAATACAGGATAAATCACAGAACCTTCAACCGCTTTGCAGAAAAAACGGCAATCCAGCTGAACGATACGCATCCCGTTATAGCGATTCCGGAACTAATGCGCATACTGATGGATGAAGCTTCTATGGGATGGGACGAGGCGTGGGATATTACAGCGCGCACCTTTGCCTACACAAACCACACCGTTGTGCCTGAGGCCATGGAGGAGTGGCCGGTTTCAATTTTTGAGCAGCTTCTTCCAAGACACCTTCAGATTATTTATGAAATTAATTACCGCTTCCTGGAGTTTGCAAGGGACAGTTACACAAAGGATGAAACCGTTATTGCCAGGCTTTCCATTATCGGTGAAACTCCTGAGAAGGTGGTCCGTATGGCAAACCTCGCAATTATTGTGTGCCACAGCGTAAACGGTGTAGCCGAAATGCACACCGAAATACTTAAAACCCGCCTTTTTCCCGAATTTAACGAAATTTTTCCCGGTAAATTCATCAATATTACAAACGGCGTTACTCCAAGGAGATGGCTTAAAATTGCAAACCCTTATCTTTCGCTCCTTATAGACGAAAAAGTAGGTAACGGGTGGGCAAAAGACCTTAAAAGACTCAAAGAGCTGGAGAAGTATCTTAACGACGAGGAATTCCTTGAGAACTGGCGCCATGCAAAATGGCTGAGGAAAAAGTACCTTTCAGAGCAGATTGAAAAAGAGCATGGAATTAAGCCCGATGAAAATTCCCTTTTCGACGTGCAGGTAAAAAGGTTTCATGAATATAAAAGGCAGCTTCTTAACGTTCTGCACATAATTACGCTTTATAACAGGCTGAAGGATAACCCCCGGGCACCCTTTGTGCCAAGAACCGTAATCTTTTCCGGCAAAGCTGCCCCGGCATACAGTATGGCTAAACTTATAATAAAGCTCATCAACTCTATAGCCGATGTAATAAATAATGACCCCGCCGCAGGGAACAAATTAAAGGTGTTTTTCCTTAAAAACTATTCGGTTACGCTTGCACAGAGAATTATTCCGGCAGCCGACTTGTCCGAGCAGATCTCCACAGCGGGCTTTGAAGCTTCCGGAACCGGCAATATGAAGCTTGCCTTAAACGGGGCCCTTACAATCGGAACGCTTGACGGGGCAAACGTGGAGATTTTAGAGGAGGTTGGACGGGAGAATATCTTCATATTCGGACTTACGGCAGAGGAGGCGGCGGAGAAAAAGCGGCAGGGATATAACCCCAGGGCTTATTATGAAAGAAATCCCGAACTGAAAAGGGTAATAGACATGATTTCAGGAGATTATTTCAGCCGCGGGGAGCCCGGTATTTTCGGATCCATAATTGAAAGCCTGCTTAACGGGGACTACTATATGCTTTTGGCCGATTATGAGTCTTATGTAAAGGCTCAGGACAGTGCGGCAAAACTGTTCCTGGACCAGAAGGAATGGACACGGAAGTCGGTCCTTAACACTGCCCGGATGGGCAAGTTCTCCAGCGACAGGGCAATAAAAGAATACGCGCGCAAGGTGTGGCATGTAAGCAGGGTTAAAGAGAAAACAGGCAATTAAACTGCATGAAGATCATCTTTTTCCATAATTTATTTTACCTTGAATAGCTAAAGGCTTTTACAGATATTTACAAATCCAATGCATGGGTTTGGCTGCTTACGGTCAGAAGGTTTAGCGGCATTTTTAATTTTTACTTTATCAATTGAACTTTGTACATTAAACCTATATGAAATTTAGAATTCTTACATGTTTATTCTTCATACTTGCCGGATACGCTTCCGTGCCCGCCCAGTTCAACGACCTTTATAACCGTCTGCGCCTGGGGCAGAGCTATGAGCAGGCAGGCGACCTTCAGAAGGCAAAGGCTATTTATGAAGATCTCCTGAAGCAGCAGCCGGATAACTTCCAGTTTTTCGATGCCCTGATGAAAGTTTATACACAGCTTAAAAACTACGACGAGGCAATAGCTATTGCTGAAAAAAGACTTCAGATGAATCCTCAGGATATAAATCTCTACGGACTTCTGGGAAGCACTTATTATTTAAAAGGCGACGAGAAAAAGGGGAACGAGGTTTGGGATGAGGCGCTTAAAGTTCTGCCCGATAAACCTATGGCTTACAGGGTGCTGGCAAATTATGCCGTGGAAAGAAGAGCTTTTGAAAAGGCAGCCGAGATACTCCACAAGGGCAAAGAAATTTCACCTGATGCATACACATTCTCGTTTGACCTTGCCAATCTTTATTCTATTATGATGAAGTACAAGGACGCAGCAGAGGAGTACTGCTTTATTCTTTCGAAGGAGCCCGATCAGATGAGCCTCGTTCAGGCGCGCATGGCTGCTTATATAAATAAGCCCGATGCGCTGAGCCTCACGCTGGAAACCGTGGAAAAATGGACAAACGAACAGAAGGAAAATATTAACTTCGACCTTCTCCTGGGCTGGCTTTATATGGAAAGCAACGATTACGAAAAAGCTTACAGCGTTTATTTGAAAATAGACAAAATACACGGCAATTCGGGCGCCGAAATATTCAGCTTTGCACAAAGGGCACTCCAGGAAGGGCACTTTGAAGAAGCCTCAAAAGCCTACAGGAAAATATTTGAAACATACCCGAAGAGTCCTTTTACGCCGAATGCAAAAATAGGATACGCAAAGACACTTGAAGCCTCGCTGGATAAGAAGTATAACACGGAAGATATGAACTGGAAACCCTTCAGCAGTGTTAATACCAGTAACAGTCCCGAATATTCAGAAGCCATTAAGGCATATAAGGACCTGCTGAATGATTATGAGGGGATGGAAGTTACAAATGAGGCCAACTTCAGAATAGGCGTGATTGAAATGGACAGGCTTAACGACCTTCAGGCTGCTGAAAACTCATTCAGGAAAGTGGTGGATTATTCGGTAATGTCTAACTTTGCCCCGGAGGCATTTACACGCCTGGCAGACGTTGAAATTATGAAGGGAAATCTTCAGCTGGCAGGCGATTATTATGAAAAGGTGGGTGAAAACCCCAGGGTATCAAGTACCGACAAGAACTTTGCAGAATACATGAGGGGCAGAATTGAATTCTGGAACGGAAACTTCCAGCTCGCATCGCAGATCCTTGGCACAGTGGAAAGTAATCTTGAAGACAACCATACAAACGACGCAATTGAACTGTCCTTGCTGATCAATACGTCGAAATCGGACTCTATAAGCCTCCTTAATTTTGCAAAGGCCGACATACTGACCTTCAAAAAACAGTTTAAGGAAGCCGCACAGTATTACCAGGATCTGTCGAAAAATGAAAACCTTCTGACGCTCCACGACCTGTCGGCTTTCAGGTACGCGGAGATGATTTTAGCTCAGGACAATCTGCCATCAGCAATTGAAATGCTTAAGAGTATTTCCGAGCAGGCAGAGAAAAATATCTATGCCGACCATGCGGTCTACCTCCTGGGGCAGATCTACCAGTACGGCATTAAAGATAATGCAAAAGCCACTGAATCCTATGAGAATTTGCTTGCAAAATTCCCAAACTCCTTATATCTTGATGACGCCAGAGAAAATATTAGTAAACTGAAAAATAAATCGAGTGATAATTTATGACCAAAAAAAACAACAACAAGTCTGTTAATTGTTCTTTCTGCGGCCGCGACGGAAGCGAAGTTTCCAGCATGGTTGCCGGCCCGGATGTTTATATATGTGATATATGCATTACAACGAGCGTGGATATTCTGAAAAATAATCTGGCCGCTTATACCGGAAAGACAAAAAACGACTATGTACTTACGCCTGAAATGATTAAGAAAAATCTGGATGAATATGTTATAGATCAGGACAGGGCAAAAAAGGTACTTTCGGTTGCCGTTTATAATCATTATAAAAGAGTTCAGTCCAAATCAACTTTCTTTGAACTCGACGACGTGGAAATCGAAAAAAGCAACATTATGCTTATCGGCCCTACGGGCGTTGGAAAAACGCTCCTTGCACAGACTTTAGCCAGGATACTGGACGTTCCCTTTGCAATTGCCGATGCCACTACACTTACAGAAGCCGGCTATGTGGGCGACGACGTTGAAACTGTATTGGTAAGACTTCTTCAGGCAGCCGACTATAATCTTGAGAAGGCCCAGAAGGGAATTGTATATATAGATGAAATCGACAAAATTGCCAGAAAAAGCGAAAGCACTTCAATAACCAGAGATGTTTCCGGCGAGGGAGTTCAGCAGGCGCTTCTGAAGATTTTGGAAGGCACCGTTGCCGGTGTTCCGCCAAGAGGAGGAAGAAAGCATCCTGAACAGAGCCTCATAAATGTAAATACAAAGAATATTTTATTTATTGTGGGCGGCGCTTTTGCCGGAATAGAAAACATTATAGCTTCCAGAATAAATAAAAACAGAATGGGATTTGGAAGTGAAATTGCGGGCAGCCCTGATTTGAATCAGGACGACCTGATCAGCCTTGTACAGCCTGAAGATCTTCTTAAGTACGGGCTTATTCCTGAACTGATAGGACGTCTTCCTGTTGCTGCACCGCTGCAGTCGCTTTCAAAGGAAGCACTGAAAAATATTCTTACCGAACCCAGAAATGCACTTCTGAAGCAGTACAAGAAACTTTTCTTAATGGAAGGCGTAGAACTGGAATTCGATCCTTTTGCAATTGATGCCATAGTTCAGAAGGCAATGGAAAGAAAGACCGGAGCAAGAGCACTCCGCTCCATAATTGAAGACTTCCTGCTCGATATTATGTTCGAGCTCCCGTCTATGGATAATGTTGACAAGTGTGTTATTACAAAAGATACCGTTGAAAACGGGGATAAACCCGTTTATATAGAAGCCGACAGAAAATCGGCTTAATTAAGTTTTGTAAGAAAATACCTTAAAAATAAAAGGAAGACAATGCTCTTCCTTTTATTTTTTGCATTTTATACCAGGAAGATACGATGAAACGTCTATTAGCAATTTTACTTATCTTTACTTCCGGCCTCTTTGCACAGTCGAAACTGCTGATCTATATGGACCTTGAGCAGACTGACCACCTGAAAGCCTATGGAATAACCTTTAACGCCCTCAAAGCGGGAATCAAAGCAGACTGGCTCCTTAATTACCGCGGAGGATCTTTCATGCTCGATTATTCCGACGAGCTTGCAAACACGTGCAGAATCAAAGGGGTTGCATTCGATCCCGTATCAGCTTCACAGGCATCTGAAATTTACCGGCTTGTTCAGAGCGAGGACCAGAACATGGAAGTAATGCATCTTGAAAAAGCTCCGCGCATTGCAGTTTATGTGCCCAAAGGTTTTAAGCCCTGGGATGACGCCGTAACGCTTGCCCTGGAATATGCCGAAGTACCATACGATAAGGTCTGGGCCGAGGAGATACTGAGGGGCGACCTGTCGAAATACGACTGGCTGCACCTGCACCATGAGGATTTTACGGGTCAGTACGGAAAATTTTATGCGAGCTTCTCCGGTGCTCAGTGGTATATTGAGCAGCAGATGCTCTATGAAAACGAAGCAAAGAAATTAGGATATAAAAAAGTCTCGCAGATGGAGCTCGATGTTGTGAAGACCATTAAGAACTATGTGGCGCAGGGAGGCTTTCTTTTTGCAATGTGCTCGGCTACGGATTCATACGACATTGCACTTGCTGCCGACGGCGTTGACATATGCGACAAAATGTACGACGGCGACGCCCCGGATCCGGATGCGCAGAAGAAGCTCGACTTTTCCAAAACTCTTGCGTTCCAGGATTTTAAGCTCGAGATGAACCCTTACGTATATGAGTTTTCAGATATTGACGTTCAGATGCAGGAGATAGGCTCTCCGCAGAACGATTACTTTACCCTGTTCCAGTTCTCTGCAAAGTACGATCCGGTGCCTACAATGCTGACGCAGGATCATGTAAACGTTGTGCACGGCTTCATGGGGCAGACCACAATGTTCCATAAAAAAGACATTAAAAGGTCTGTAATTAACCTTGCCGAGCGCGCCGGAACGGACCAGGTTAAGTATATACACGGAAATTTCGGACGCGGAACCTTTACATTCTACGGCGGGCACGATCCCGAGGATTATCAGCACATGGTGGGAAGCCCTCCAACAGACTTAAGTCTTTATAAAAATTCACCCGGCTACAGGCTTATACTTAACAACATACTGTTCCCGGCGGCAGAAAAGAAAAAACAGAAAACTTAAAAACGGTACAGAAAAACTTAAAATGGAGCAGCATGAAAAAACTGAACGTAAAAAATTCCAGTGAAGAATTCATTGTCGGCAAGATGGTCTGCGTGGGCCGCAACTACGCCGAGCATGCAAAAGAGCTCGGGCACGAGCTGCCCGAATTTCCTCTTATATTTCTTAAACCTTCGTCCGTTATAATTTATTCGGGCGATAAGGTAATTCATCCGGTGTATTCAGAAGAACTGCACTATGAAGGCGAGCTTGTTCTATTGATTGGAAAAGATATTAAAAATGGCGATGCTCAGGAAGCTGAAGACGCCATTGCAGGTTACGGCGTGGGGCTTGATATGACTTTAAGGGATCTGCAGCGCGACCTGTCGAAAAAGGGGAACCCGTGGACACTGGCCAAGTGCTTTGACACTTCTGCCGTACTTTCAGACTTTGTATTAAAGACAGAGCATCCGCTTACGATGAAAGAAACAATTTCCCTCAGGGTAAACGGAGAGGTAAGGCAGAACAGCACGCTTGACATGATGATATTCTCGCCCGTGGAAATAGTAAAATACATTTCTTCAGTTCTGCCGCTTGAAAAAGGGGATTTAATTTTCACAGGCACCCCGGCAGGCGTCGGCAAGGTAGTAAAGGGTGACAAGATAGAAGCTGAAATTTCGGGCATTGGAAGCCTTGAAACAGAAGTAGCATAGTTTAATTATAATGTAATTACAGGAACCGGGCGGCGGATTAAAATCCCTTCCCGGTTTTTTATTTCCGGATTGATTATAACGGGTATGCATTACTTTTAATAAATTTGATGCAGGGAGAGCATTTTGAGCAACGCAGTTACTAAGCCCCGATGAGGGGCGATTTGTCTATAGCCCGGGGTGACCAAACCCCGATAGGGGTGCGGGAACCCCCGGGAAAATGATCCCCAACCACACCCGCAAGAGCCCCGATGAGGGGCGATTTGTAAGAGGTAGAATTCCACAGTTTGTGATGTTATTCATGTTAATAACCCCTTCCTAAGAATTATATTTTCCATTACAACTTGAGGAGGGGTAAGTTATGGATGAGACTATCCACTACAGATCCGACACATTCCACCAGGTATATCTTCACCTGGTATTTGCTGTAAAACACATGGAATACCTCATAAGATCCTCTTTCTCCGAAGAACTTCAGAAGTATATAACAGGAATTGTTCAGAAGAAGGGCAATAAGATGCTTGCCATAAAAGCCATGCCTGACCATGTACATATCTTCATTTCTTATGTCCCCAGCTCTTCAGTTTCAGAAATGGTCAAAGAGATAAAGGCCTATTCGACAGAATTCATAAAAAGGAAATGATGGCTTAACGGTTTCAGGTGGCAGGAGGGCTATGGTGTGTTCTCATATTCCAGGAGTCACATAAGTCAGGTCATCTCATACATTCAGAATCAGGAAGAGCACCACAGAAATAAGTCCTTCAAAGAGGAATACATCAAGATCCTGAAGGATTTTGGTGTGGAATATGAGAGTAAATACCTCCCCAGATGGATTTTGGAGGAGGAGAAAAAAGAGGTATAAAAGGAGACCATTTATTCACAGAATGATCCTTTTCGACATCTTCTTTTACAAGTCGCCCCTCTCGGGGCTCCTTTTGGTTGGGGGGATCTTTTCCCCGGGGGTTCCGGCATCCCTCATCGGGGCTTAGTAACTGCGTTGCTCTAAAAATGCTCTCCCTTCATTGGCTTTTTGAATTCTTTTGCCGATCAAAATTCTGTGCTTGCGGGGATTATTTATTGAGATGTGATAATGCCTGCCTTACCAGGTCTTCCAGGGGTACAGAGGGATTTGATACAAGTATGTCTCTTATTACTTTCTCCGCATTCTTCTGATTGTAGCCCAGTGTGGTAAGGGCTGCAATGGCATCGTCTTTAATCTTGAAGGAAGCCAA
>JBLNAZ010000010.1:0-18447 GCA_050259615.1 Syntrophomonadaceae bacterium
GAATTTTTATATGGAACTGCCAACTTTATATCACCATATGGATGACGACGACCTCCTCATGATCTCAAATGCCATACGCGAGGCCGAAAAAACTACATCCGGTGAAATACGCGTCAGCATCAGGGAAAAGAAACATTTCCTCAGGCGCAAAAAAACTATCGGGGAACTGGCCAAAGAGGAATTCTTCCGGCTTGGAATGGATAAAACACGCGACAAGACAGGCATACTTATTTATCTTCTCCTTTCGGAAAAAAAGTTTCATATACTTGCCGATACCGGAATTAACGAAAAGGTGGAAAAGAATACCTGGCACAAAATTAAAGACAATATGCAGGAAAAGTTCCGCCAGGGATTTTTCTCAGACGGCATTATACTCGGCATCCGCGAGGTCGGGGAAATATTAACCAGACACTTCCCGGTTAAGGAAGACGATACTAATGAGCTGCCAAATACGGTCTCATTCAGGTAAATGATTTGGTGAATGTAAGTTTTGACCAGGTAAACAGCTATAATGAATAGAAGATCTTTTATTACAAAGGGCTTTTTAGCTTCCCTCGGCTTTGTATTAACTTCTCCTTTCACAGGCCGTAAAGAGGAAAACCTAAGTGCGGCTTTACTCAGCGTAAACCGCCCCGATATATCTCTCTGGAACGATAACAACCTCAGCCTTTCATGGATCGGCCACTCCACAATTTTAATGAACTTTTACGGCAAATGGATTTTAACCGACCCCGTATTCTTCGCGCGCGTGGGCATCCATGCCCTGGGCTTTACATGGGGACCTTCACGCTATTCAGCCCCGGCGCTCGGAATTGATGAACTTCCTAAAATCGATTTGATCCTTCTTTCTCACGCGCATATGGACCATATGGACTGGGAATCCTTAAAAACAATTGCTGAAAAGCAGCCGGGACAAATTGACGTGGTAACTTCCTACCATTCCAAAGACGTTATCGGCGAGCTACCATGGAAATCTTTAACCGAACTCGACTGGGGCGGAAGCCATGAAATAGATTCAACTCTAATCAAAGCTTACGAGGTGAAGCACTTCGGGTGGAGATTCCCCTGGGAAAAGGACCGCTCCAGAGGCTTCTTTAAAGACGGCAGGAGCTATAACGCCTACCTCATTGAACGGAACGGGAAGAAAATACTATTCGGCGGCGACACGGCAAATACCAATAAGCTGGATATACTTAAAGGCGAGGGGGTGAACGTTGCAATTATGCCTATTGGAGCATACCGCCCATGGAAATTCAACCACTGCAACCCCGAGGAAGCCCTCATTATGGCCGAAAGAATGAAGGCGGAATATTTTATACCTATCCACTGCAATACATTCCAGCAGGGGATGGAACCCAGAGACGAACCCCTCAGGTGGCTTAATGAATCCGTAAAGAACTATCCCCTTAAACTAGGGCTTAATGAAATAGGACAGAGCTTCCGGATCTGAACTGCCTTAAACTCCTTAAAATAAAATTGAAAAATTGCCCGCCTTATTATATAATATTATATATCAGAGAGGGATTGCGCCCTATGAGGCAGAAGGATTTGATAAGACTGCTGGAAAAGGACGGATGGTACCGCTTCCGCTCGGAAGGAAACATCCGGCAGTTTAAGCACACGCTTAAAACGGGAGTTATTACCATCTCAGGCAGGCCGCAAGACATGCTGGCTGATTACTCTGTCATTAATATTCTTGATAAAGCAGGTTTAAGATAATGAAATACCTAATAGTAGTGGAAAACACAAAAACCGGTTTTTCTGCCTGTTCACCCGATCTTGAAGGATGCGTAGCTACGGGATTTACAAAAGACGAAGTGGAACATTCTATGGTTCAGGCTATAAAAGCTCACCTGAAAAGCCTGAGGGATGAGGGCTACATTATACCTGAACCCAGGTGCTATGCAGAGTACGTTGAAATACCGGACAAAACACCCGAAGAATATTCATTCGGGCAGTAACTTCTTCTTCTCTAATCCGCAGCTTTTTTATCCGGAAGCTTTTTATCCAGCTGCTGATAGAGAATCCCGCCTATAATTAATAAAAGTCCTGCAATGGAATAAACCGATATTTTCTCATTTAATATCAGCGTAATAAAAATAAGCGATATAAAGGGCGAAAGATATGCAAGCGTGGAAGTCCGCGCTTTATTCTTACTCAGTGCAAGCCCCTTCATCCAGAGGAAAAATGTAATTCCCATTTCAAAAAGGCCTACGTATGCGGCGCCAGCTATGTATAAAGGGTTACCGACTTTGAAGCTTCCGAAGAGCACAAGATATAACGCCGAATAAACCGTTCCCATAAGAAAAGCCCCGAAAAGTTTGGATGGAGCCTCTCTTTTATCTATAACGTTTAATATCCAGTAAGAGCCCCAGATTACGGAGCTCCCGACGGCAAGGATAACGCCTTCGGGATCATGGAATTTGAGGCTGAAAACGTCTCCGCGTGTTGCAATTACAACTACGCCTAAAAAAGCAGTTACAAGTCCCATAATTGTCTTAAAGCCCAGGTGCTCCTTTAAGAACAGAGCCGACATAAGGGATATCATTATGGGCCAAGTATAATTAAGAGGCTGGGCCTCATAGGCAGGCAGGAGAGAGTAGGCCTTAAAGAGCACCATATAATAAAGAAAAGGGTTCAGAAGTCCCAGAAACAAGCTGTTAAGAATATATTTTCCTTTCAGTTCAGAAAACATCTTCTTTCTGCCTGAGGCAAGAAGAATTACAAAAAGGACAACAGTGCTTGAGAGTGAAGAATAGAATAAAAGCTGTTCATAGCTTAAGCCCTCCAGGGCGAGCTTAAAAGCCGTAGCCACCGTGGACCATAATAGCACAGCGCCTACAGAATAAAGGATAGATCTTCGTCTTTTTATAAATTCCAGAATATTCATGCCGAAAGGTAAGAAAAACATGGCAAAAGAAATAAACCGAAGACGAAAAAGTATTTTATGTCAAAAAATAATAGGTTTTTTTTTATTTTTATATGTCTGCCTTTGTATTTTACGGGCAGTTCTATATATTCTTTTTTACACATATTGATTTAATACAGGAAAAATAAAATGACTCAGATCGTTGGGCAAAATGTTTCGGTTACTCAGATTATTCAGCTCATGCTCGCTCCCGCAGTGATGATTAATGCTTGCGGACTGCTTATACTGGGCATCAATAATAAATATTCACTCGTCGTAAACAGAATCCGCCTCCTTAATGAGGAAAAACGCAAACTCACATTAAAGGCCGGCGACAGGGATTTTAATTACGAGGAAAACGTCCGCCTCGAGAGCATCGCACACCAGCTGAAAGAACTCGTCTTCCGCGTCAAAATTGTGCGCAATGCGGTCTTAAGCTATACTTCGGCTGTGGCTCTGTTTGTTCTTACTTCACTCCTGATTGCAATTGACTACTATGGCAAATCCTTTAATCTTCAGGGTGTAATTATTGCCGCATTCTTAGTTGGTATGATAGTGGTCTTTACCGGCGTTGGATTCGCGTTTTTTGAAACTAAAAAAGGCTACGATATCGTACAATACGAAGTAAAAGCAGATGAATGAAGATAAACAGTTCTCCGAAGATGAGCTGCTGGAACCTGAGAATATGCTTATTCTCTATTCCAGAGGCGCCTTCCCTATGGCCGACGAGGAGGGAAGAATCGACTGGTACTGGCCCCAGACAAGGACTGTCATACCCCTGGAGAACTATAACTTCCCCAGAAGCCTGCGCAAATTCATGGAGAAATCGGGCTTCGAATACCGCTTCGATTACAGCTTCATGAAAGTCATAAAAGGCTGCGCAGGCAGGGAAACAACCTGGATATCGGATAAACTCATCAAGGCCTATAAACGCCTTCATAAGGCCGGGCACCTGCATACAGTGGAAGCATGGCTGGATGATAAAATTGTGGGGGGGCTCTACGGCATTACTTACCGCGGGGCCTTTTTCGGCGAATCGATGTTCTCTAAAGTGCCGCAGGCCTCAAAGGCCTGCCTCATTAAACTTATTGAACACCTGAACGAAAAAGGCTTTCAGCTCCTCGACGTGCAGTACCAGACTGAACACCTTAAAATGTTCGGAGCAGCTGAAATTACTTTCCAGCAGTACGACGAACTCTTAAACAGGGCATACCTTTACGACTGCAAATTCTGACTAATTTACTTATGGATAGAATCTAAGTCCCAGAGCCAGATCCACCGCAGCACCTGAACTGGGGGCAAGTCCTACAAGAGCCCCGAGCTCAAAAAACATCTCCAATGGCACCCTTTCCGGAATAACGTTAAGGCCGAATGAGGCCCTTACGCCAAGGCCTACTTCACTTGCAGGCCTGTAGAAAAACCTGTCTTTTTCATCTTTATACCAGAAACCGTCTCCTCCTCTGCCGAACCCTAAAGCACCGCCTAAACCCGCATAAAGCATGGCAACCCGTGAGTGGAAAGCGTCAATGTGCCACAAATAATCCACATTTATACGGGGACTTCCGAAATATGAGCCGCCGATGCTTCCTGTAAGCGCATTCTCCCTGTTAAACCAGTACTTAAGTGTAAGCCCTGTAGGCTCTCCTAAAATAATCCCGAATCCGAAATTCTTTCCTTCAGGCCCCTGTGCCAGGGTTTCCCTAGAAAATCCAAGAACTAGAACCATTAAAACAAAAACATATTTTTTGAACATTTGTATCTCTTCTATTATTTTCTTGCATATAACTATTATTAAAAGAAAGCAGTTTCATTTACAAGTCAATGATTATTATCATGCATTTGCAGAGCCAGGAACCACCATCCCTTACATTTAATGTTTTTCACTTTCCCTTGTGTTGATTACCCTCAGCTCGGTAATAATTTTGTCTATCCTGACGTCGTGCAGGTCGCTTTCTATGTAATCAAAAACCTGAAATTCAAAGGCTACTACCAGCTTCGGGACAAATGTATTTTTAAGAAGACGGTCGTAATGCCCTCCGCCCTGGCCTACGCGCTGGCCGCTTTTGGATATGGCAACAGCAGGAACAATAAATAAATCTATATCTGTAAGGTCCTCCCCTGAAAACAGAACCGGCTCCCAGTATCCGTCGGAATTCTGCACCAGATTCTCCCAGCCTGTAAACTGGGCCCTTCTGAATGTCCCGTTTTCCTTCTGGAATTTCGGCAGGAATACCTCCTTGCCCCAGCCGACGGCAAAATCTATGATTTTCCTCGTGTCAACTTCACCCGGCCGGTTTGAAACGTAAATGTGTATCTTTTTGGCATATGTGAATTCATCGGCCTGCTTCAGGCGCGCAATGATCCGTTCTGTTTTAAGCGATGCTTCAGCTGGTGTTACAGAGCGTCTTTTTTCAAGGACTTTTTTACGGGCCTCCGACTTGGGTATTAAGGTGAGCAGTGCCACTTTGACCTCGCAATTATTTTAGAATTTCAGTCTGCTGCCACTTTAAAATAGTAATTTGCCCGGTTATAGGAAAGTATTTTAATGAATTTACCAAAGAGAAAATTCAGCAGAAATGAGAGTTTTTGCATTAATTTTCACTAATACCCCTATTTATCAGTTTGCCGATTAAAAAAATTTCATATATTGCGAATTATTTTTTAAATAATTTTCCGAAAACGATACTCGTGACCATATATATTATATATAAAGATTTTTTTTAATTTGGGGAAGGTTAGCTGAAATGGGGAATAATGAGGAACTAAAGAAAAACAAACTGGAGAAGGCTATTAAGTCTTTTAGCGAACAGGCTAAAAATCTCCAGGACATAATTGAAATAGTAAAGGCAGAGGATCCTGAGGCCGAATTCCCCAAAAAGGAAGATAAGGATCAGAAGAAGGAAAAATAGCGCCATTAAGTAAAATGGCGCCGCTGCTGCCTTTTTGAACCTTATTACTTTTTTACTGCCCGAAAGTAATTTTATTTTCTCCGGAAGGAAATCTGTAAGTATATTCCCCCGTAAGAGAATTGATAAATTCGGGAACGTCTTCTTTTTTCCCGTTAATGCGGATGCCCCCCGGCTTTTTATTCAGACTTATATATACATTCCTGTTTTCCCTGTATGTGACCTCAACCATTGAGCCCATTCTCTGCGCGTTTTTTACTTCACAGCTTAAAGAAGTAATATACAGCTTCTCTTTACCATCAGAACTGCTGCCCTTTATTTTAATTTCATTTTTCCCCGCAGGCACAATAACCGATTTATTGTCAGCCAGAGGCCACTCTTTTCCATTGATAACCGCTTCCGGCCATGAGACTTCCGTTTCAAAAATAAACGTCCTGGCCGACTCCGAAACATATTCATTTTCTTTGGTCTTCTTCAGACTTGAAGCCGAGCCTAAAGCATAAGGAGAATACTTGTAATCGTAGGAATACGGAGTATTGTCGGCATATATGCATACCCGGTCTGAATTCAGCGCCGCTTCGCGTATCAGCTCCAGAAGCTCAAGACCTGTCTGTACCGGAGTGGGATACGGATCGTCACGCCCTTCATCCACCACATTTATGTCCAGCGTCAGCGTTGCACCTGCTCCGAGTTTTTCCCTGTAGTAGCTCCCGATCTTTTTATAACGGTCGGGACCCATAACCCAGAGGGGATAGGGGTCCTCGGCCTGCATTGTAAAACCGAACTCCTTCTGCAGGCCCACGTAATCCGCTGTTTCAACGCCTATTGCGTTTTTCATCTCCTGGCTGAGCGGATTGTCTATCTGAGTGAGGTAAATATCGAGCTGTTTTTCCTTTCTCAAAGGCTGCAGGAATTCCAGCACGCGCCTGTTCAATTTCGTGCACAGGTCGGCCCTGTATTCCAGAAACCTGTTCAGCAGACTCTTATCTTTCTCAAAATAAAACGGGCTTCCGGGAGTGAAAATATTAATGGGATCTGTGCCGCACATCTTCCTGAACTCACGCCTTACAAAACTGCTCATCGGGGTAAATGCTTCCGGGTGCCTGTAGCCACTTAGAGATTCGAAATACAGTTCCGCTATATCCACCCCGTCCCAGTCCTGCGACTCGATATAATTTTTAAGGTAATCTTTCACTGCATTAAAGCATTCAGGATTTTCAAGAGCCATAAGCTTCCGCCAGTCCAGGGCTGCATCTTCGCCCGTTGCCTTCTTCTGGCGCCATTCAGGATGGGAGTTCCAGAATTCTTCGCTGACCATAGGGAGCTCCAGCCAGAGATAAACAAGTATGCCGTTTTTATGGCACTCCTCAATGAAACTCCCGAAATAGTCGCCGCATTTATCCGCTGTATACCATCCGCTTAAATGCACTTCACCAATTCCCAGGCCTTTTAATCTGACGGCAAGCTGCTGCGGGTCCTCCTGGTCGTGGAATCCGTAATCCACATAAGCCACCAGACGGTTATCCCTTATAAAGGGCTTAAAGTTAAAATGGCTGCAGAAGTATTCATGGAAGTAAGGAAATCTCTCATAGCCGAATGATGAGGGCTTATCCAGTGGAAGTGCAAGATATATGAACCTGCCTTTTCCAAAACTGCCCCCTGCGGCAAGCGGCATTCCCGTCTCAGGCTCCGTGCAGAATATTTTAAGACTATCTCCGGTAAATTCTTCCATCTGAAGAAAGCTGCGGAATTTTATTTCAACTTCAGGATGGTCTAAGTCGCGCGCGTACTTAACACTTTTACTTTTACCCGGAAACTTAAGCCCCAGCGCCTCAGACAAAGGGGACCGGGCTTCAGTAACAATGTTCATCCCGTTTCGCACAAGGTTAAGAATTTCCTCCCTGCCGCTTTCCGTGAGGTTCAGCGCCGCATCAGAAGGAACAATGAGCACTTTTACTTCATCCGCCTTAAGACTTTTAAGGCCTGACTGGGCAGCGGGCTTTATCTTAAAGCCGAAGCTGGCAAAGGCATTTACGTACTGGCTGTAGAACGAAAGGGGAGTTTTTCCGTTTTTAAGCAGCACAATTGCTCCGTCGCCTTCAATTCTTTCCTGTGCAAAGGAAGGCATTGCCAGCAGCAAATATAATATTGTAATAATTCTGAAAAGGCTGGTTTTATTGCCCAAAAAGACAGTTTTCAATTCCGGTATCCGTAATTTTAATTAAAGTAACAGTTATTGCGGATCATCATTTCCAATAAGCATGCCTGTTTAACCTGCATGCAGTTTCATTAGTATCTTTCAGGATCCAGGTCGTACTTGCTGTAAAGGTCCAGTTCACCGAGGCGTTTTCTTACCGCTTTTTTCGTTGCGCCGAAATGTTCGGCAATAAATTTCATAGGAACGTTCCTGCCGATTCTTTTTTCAAGCTCCATATCCATTTCCCTTGTCCACCTTACGTGTGAAGAAGCAGGCTTCTTAAAAAGTATGCTTTTACTGACGTTTGAAGGATACCTTCCCGGAGCCTCACGCGCCGGGATAAGAAAATGCTTTTCGGAAGAAAGCAGTGTTTCCCTGTCTTGCTGGCTTAAGAGTTCTTCAGGTATTTTAAGCCTTGTTTTTGTGCGTGTAATGGCTACATAAAGAAGGTTTATCTCCTCCGCAAGCCCGGCAGCATCAATGTTCTTTATACCCTCTTTTCTTATCGCCTTTTTAATTGTCTCTTCAGAAATGAAATCCTTTTCAAGCGTCACTTCGTCATACTCCATTCCCTTGCAGCGGTGGACGGTTGAGAATATCATATCGGCCTTATGGCGCTCACTATCAGGCAGGTGCTTTTCCTTAAGGAGTTTAATGAGACGAGGGAGTTCTTTTCCGTATTCTTCCACAATATCAATCAGCATCAGAAGTTCAGCTTCTTCGCTCTGTTCTGCATATTCTTTCAGCTCTTCAATTCCCTTCATACGCCCCATCATCTCGTCGCGTATGAGGTGGGTGTTGCCTTCAGAAAGGTTCAAAACGTCGTAAAGAGAAGCTCCTTCGCCCGCAAAGATATAAGAATTCAGGTTCCCTTCAAAATAGATTTTATTCACTCCGCTGAAGCCTGTAACCATATTGATTGCTTTTACAAGAAGCCTCAGGTTTGTGCGTGCAATTACGGCTCTTGTCTTAAGTTCCTTCCTGTGCCCCAGGCCCGTTATCGGGTTTTCTCTATAGTCTGTAAAATTTTCCTTCCACTTAAGGACCGACATAGCAAGGCCCGCCATTTCCTCATCCAGACGGAAGCTGGTGCCGAGAGACATCTGGCCGAATCCCTCAACTTTCTCGAGCGAATTAATGGCGTAGCGCCATCCGTAAATCTGCTGGTGCGTGTCGCCGACTATGACCTTGCCGGCATTCTGATTTAAGAATACATCCAGCATGGCCGGGGATGCATCCTGCCCCTCATCAAAGAGTATATAGTCGTATTTAAGGAGGGGATTTTTAAGCTGGAACATCTTGAGATAAAAGTCGTGTGTAATATCTGTTTCCGCCTTCAGCATTTTTGTAAGCATAAGGCGTGTACCGTACTCTATCTGTTCATAATAGCTGTTAACAAAAGCCTTTGCCACCGGGTCGCTTACAACCGAGCTGTAATCGAGATCCTGCACTTTTTCCCTGGTGCTGTTGCAGTAGTAAGCCATAAATTTTTTAATGTGGTTTGCCAGTATAAAAACGGCATTCCTGTCGCGGCTGTTAGTGTTAAGTGCAAGAATATCCCTGATCTGGCTTGTGCTGAAGCCATTGCTGATAGTATAATTGCTTCTTTTAACAACGGAGTCGAAAGCCAGTGAATGGGCGGTTTCAACGCGTACGTTACTCATGCCTTCGGTCTGGAATCGGTCGCGCGCGAACTTTTTTACCGATGAATTAAAAGCCAGATAGAGGAGCTTTTCCGATTTTTGAGCTCTTTTGCGGGCATATTCAATAAGTGTGGTTGTCTTTCCGGAGCCTGCGACGGCGTTGATTTTAAGATCACCCTGACTATTAATTATATTCTTCTGTTCCTGAGTTAAATGCATATACAGCTTCAGCCTAAACCTTATATCCTTTTACAAAAATAAAAGACAAAGGTAACCAACCCGCACTAAAAAAACAAAAGTTAAAGGATAAATCCTGGTTTTGTGTATTCAGGTGCCGCAGCAGATTTAATTAAACCTTATTAAGCAGAATATTCAGTCATGTATCCGCCTTGAGGCTGTCTTCTAGTAAAACGGAGCTGTAACAGGCCTCATACTCTCCTGCAGTTCTTTTGGCAAAGATTTGAAATTCAGCTTTCTCCCGGGCAAATATTATTTTTTAGCTTTAAGCCCCTCATTGCCGGCATCGAGCACGAATTTCCATTTACCCTGTATATCTTTCTTCCAGATGGTAACGTAGGTTCCTTCGCCAACAGATTTAATTCCGCCCGGAGTTCTGACTTCATAAGTCCCGTAAGTGTAGCCCAGTTCACCCGAAGACGCTGCATCTGCAAACATAGGCTTCCAGATAAGAACGAAACCGGTATCGGGGCGCGCTGTAAGAAGACTTGTAATAGCGGATTTCCCCTCAACGGGATAGCTGTTTTTTCTCAGCAGAACAGCGCTGTCTGCAGCATAAGTAAGAAACGCCTCGTTGGATCCCTTTTCCTCTGAAAGCCTGGAGAATTCAATGTCGGTCTTTAAGAGCAGGTCTTTTTCCTTCTGTATGTCATTCTGTCCGAACACGCTGGACAAAGAAAGAAACGGCAATGCGGCCAATACAAAGAATTTCATTATAACGCCCCTTTGATTTTAATGAGATAACGCAAAAATAGAAATAATTTATTTCAGAACAATATATATAAGCGGTATAACGCCGAACCAGATGATATAGCCGAGGGCAATCTGCATTGTGGAATTTATCCTGCGGTCGAAGTCGTTGGATTTAATAAGCCTGTAAACATTAAGCCAGAGAACTCCGGCATGGCATAGCACCAGCAGCAGGGCAGCTCCGGCATATCCGCTTATAATTTCAAAGTACCAGAGCAGTAATGCTGCAACAGCGGCAAATGCGGTAAAAACAATTGAAAGCAGGGCGGCGCGCCTGGGTCCAAGCAGCACGGATATTGTTCTCTTGGAAACCGTAAGGTCGGCTCTGTAGTCGGGAATGCCTGCAAGCGTAATAGCGCCCATTACGGCAAAGAAAAGCGGGATGCTGAAAAGCCAGGGCAGGGAGTTATTCCACCTTCCTTCCTGAAAAACAAACCCGCACATAATTACAACGAGACTATGAGTTGTGCTCACTATCAATTCACCCAGTCCCCTGTAGCAGAACTTAAGAGGCGGCACGGTGTATCCTACACCAAGAACGAGGCTTACAAGAATCATTATTAATACAGGCCGGAAAGAGGCCGCAGGTGAACTCTTCAGAAGTACAAAGGAACCGATAGTAATAAACGCCAAAACAAAAGCCGCGGCTGTTTTAATTTCGCCATGAGAGATTTTCCCTTCCACAAGCATCCTTGCGCCGCCGGTATAAGGGCTGAAATTTTTATTTAGTTTATCTGTTTCATAGTCGAAGTATTCATTGCACAGTATAGTAAGGAGTTCAATTAAGAACAGGACGATGTAGCCCTCAAAATAAGCCTGCAGATTAAAATTCCCTGAAAGCACAAATGCCGCAGCCGTCCCCAGGCTGTAGGAGATGAGCGTCATCGGATAAAACTGTATGCGGATAATTTTCATCCACGAAAGAAGTTTATCCGTATAAGTGTTATTATTTTTCACTTTGCCGGTCATCAGAACTCCGTTTAATATAATTCCGGGCTATCTTACTTTCCCTCTTGCAAGGGAGGCAAATATTCCCGCAACGCAGAGCACAGTAAAAACAGCAAACAATATTTTTATGCTGTAAAGAAACATGCCGTAATACCCGGGTGTAATCCTTACCCTGCCAATCACAATTGAGAACACCATAATAGAAATTGCCATGCTGAGCATCTGTCCAGTAAGCCTCATTGTTCCAAGAGTAGCCGAAGCCACGCCATAAATCTTTTTTTCCACAGAACTCATTATAGCGTTTGTGTTGGGTGAAGAAAAAAGACCGAAGCCCAGACCTATTATAATTAGAGCCAAAATAATGTACACTGTTGGTGTTCCGGTCCCGATAAAAATCAGAACAAAAAGCCCCAGTGCCAGAAGCCCCATTCCAACAGAAGCAATTACGCCGGGCTCAATCCTGTCGGATAGTCTTCCCGCAAAAGGGGAAACGATCATCATAACAGCAGGCTGGGCAACCAGCACAAGTCCCGCAGCCTGCGGAGTAAACGCTTTGATATACTGCAGATAAAGGCTTAAAAGAAATCCTATGGCAAACGTTGCGCTATAGTTTATCAAAGCCGCCGCATTGGAAAACATAAAAACCGTATTGTGCCTGAAAAGCCTCACGTTCAAAACGGGATTTTCAGCACGATTCTCCTGCTTAATAAAAATTAAAAATCCTGCTATTGCAAGCAATATAAGAATAGCGCCATTTGTTGAGGGAAGGAGTGTAAACCCGTACATGAGCATTGCCAGCGACAGTGCCAGCACAAGCGAACCTGCCGCATCAAACTTCTCGCCCTTAGCCTCAGCCCATTCCCCTTTAAGTCTTGTTATGGCAAGAAAGATAACAATAATTCCAAGAGGGACGTTGACATAAAAAAGACTCCTCCAGCCCAGGTTCTGCGTCAGCACTCCTCCAAGGAAGGGTCCAATTGAAAGCCCGAAATATGTAGCTGAAACGTTAATGCCCAGAGCTTTCCCCCTTTCGCCCGGAGGATATACGGAGGTCAGAATTGCCACGGCAGTCCCGAATACCATTGCGCTTGCAAGTCCCTGCAGAACGCGCGAGCTTAATAGGAGAAAAACCGAATCAGACATTGCGCTCATGAGCGAGGAGGCTGTATATACAATCATTCCGGTGAGGAATAGTTTTTTTCTTCCATATATATCTGCAAGTTTTCCGAAAGGGACTAAAAATACGGCCGCAGAAAGCAGAAAAGAGCTTGCAACCCAGCTCAGGAGAACGGCATTAAGCATAAACTCCTTTCCGATTGCCGGAAGGGCAATATTTATGCTTGAGCTCATAAAAGGGGTGGTAAAGGCGCTTATTGTTGTAATAAGGAGCGCCGTTTTTTTAAGTTTGCCGCTCCCGGCTTCCGAAATAACAGAAACATTATCTTCCGGCATTTTATTACTGCAGAAAAGTTATCATTACGGAATTATTCGTTTAACATAGAAAATTTTGAGGTCAGGTTCAATGTTTCCACCGCCGCTTCATCTGAATACGAATGTGAAACGAATCCCCGACCTGCATCCTCTCCCGATTTTCCAGCAGCAGAATAGAATAAATAATTTGTTTTGCTTATCATATAATATTCATTAACAATATTACCCTTTATGACAAATTTTCCAGACAGAAAGAAACACTTCAAAAGGATACTTCAGCCTTTCCAGGAGTTCATACAGACGGAGACCTTCAGCGGAATTCTTCTTCTGTTCTTCACCGCACTCGCACTTATATGGACGAATACAAGCCTTAAGGATTCTTACTTCAACCTGTGGCATACTAAAATAAGCCTGGGCTTTGGAAGTTTTCTTCTTCAGGAACCCCTTCACTTCTGGATAAATGATGGACTTATGGCCATTTTCTTTTTTATGGTGGGACTGGAAATTAAAAGGGAAATTCTTGCCGGTGAACTCTCATCGCCCAGACTTGCCGCCCTTCCTGTAATTGCAGCTGCGGGGGGAATGCTTTTTCCCGCACTGATATATCTTTCTATAAATCTGGGCACCCCGGCTGTTCAGGGATGGGGAATTCCAACTGCAACAGACATTGCATTCGCATTAGGTATTATGTCGCTTGTGGGAAAGAAAGTCCCTCTGGGACTTAAGGTTTTTCTTGCGGCCCTTGCAATTGCAGACGATATGGGGGCGGTGATAATTATTGCAATATTTTACTCCGCCGGCATTTCTATAATGTGGCTTACTATAGCCGGGGCCTTTTTTGCACTTCAGATGCTGATGAACCGCCTTAATGTCAACAGAAACACGGTTTACGCAATTCTTGGCATCGGCCTCTGGTTCGCACTCTGGAAAACCGGCATCCACCCTACAATTGCAGGTGTGCTTTCAGCAATTGCAATACCTGCAAGGACAAAAACTCCAGACGTGGATTTTTCAGATACGGCAAGACAGTATTTAAGCGAATATGACAACGCTCCCAAAACATACGATAACCCTCTTATAACAAAAGAAGAGCAGGAAGCGCTCCTTGGCCTTGTAACAATTACCGAAAACGCGCAGACGCCTCTGCAGAGAATTGAGCATAAGCTTCAGCCCTGGGTGTCTTACTTCATTATGCCTTTGTTTGCACTTGCAAATGCGGGAGTTGAAATTGGACGCGATATTGCTGAGGCATACTCCACGCCTTCTACAATCGGCGTTATGCTGGGGCTCTTTCTCGGGAAGCCTGTTGGAATTACTCTTTTTTCATACCTTTCGGTAAAGTTCCGGCTTGCGAGCCTGCCCGCAGGGGCTAACTGGATGTCGATGCTGGGGACTGGAGCTGTGGCGGGAATAGGATTTACAATGTCCATCTTTATAGCAAACCTAGCCTTCGGAAGCGAAAGCCCGTTCTTAAGCTTTGCAAAAATCGGGATCCTGTCGGCTTCACTGCTTTCGGGACTTGCAGGATGGCTAATACTAAGAAGCAGCAGATAAACTGCTGCTTGCCTAAAAGTGTCTTTGGAAAAATAAAACTTACGCTGCCTGTCCGCAGCACTTTTTGTACTTCTTGCCGCTTCCGCAGGGACAGGGATCGTTACGGCCAGTCTTATCCTCCACCCTGACGTAAGGCTTTATGGAAACGCCTTTTCCGTCTTCAAAATACCAGCGGCCCTCTTCCTTCTTAAAAGTAGAAAGCTCGTGGTGGTCTTTCTTTACGCCTTTCTGCGCAAAGGAGGCTATAAACTCCACTTCCCCTTCTTCGTCCTGAGCTGTGCCTTTAGAAGTATTTCTAATCTCTATTCCCAGCCATTCGGAGTTTTTAGCCCAGTCGAGTGTGGCATCGCGGTCGAAATCGTCCCTGTGCCCCGGGTGGGTTGTATCATAAATGTAATCTATTTCCTGCTTTACGTAAGCCGTGTAACGCGATCTCATTAGTTCTTCGGCCGTCTGAGCCGCTTTTTCTCCTTTGATCAGTGGAAGGCAGCATTTATTATATGCTTTACCTGATCCGCAGGGGCATTTTTCCATAAATCTTTTCTTATCCTTTATTAGTTGCTTAATTTATTGCAGTCTGAAGTGCAAATATAAAAATAATTTCTGTTTCCTGAAATTCCGGGTCCGATCCCTCTAGTATCTGATTTTTTCAAACCCTTTTCCGAAAACTCCCATTACAGAGTTATATGAAAGGAATGCATCC
This sequence comes from Syntrophomonadaceae bacterium, assembly GCA_050259615.1. Lineage (GTDB taxonomy): Bacteria > Bacteroidota > Ignavibacteria > Ignavibacteriales > SURF-24 > JAAXKN01. The sequence continues at coordinate 15,278 of JBLNAZ010000010.1, forward strand.
TCGTCGGCTTCCTTAACAATCCTGAGTAATAAATTCAGTTCGTTTTTGCGGGCAACAACCATAAGTACTTCCTTTTCCTCGTTCGTGTACCAGCCCTTGCCTTTCAGAAATGTAATGCCGCGCCTCAGCTCTTTTCCTATCCTTTCTGCTATTATCTCATTGCTGTCGGAGAAGACAAAAACCTGCATCGACTGCTTTGCACCCTCCAAAAGCATATCTATTGTATATGTTGTAACAGCCATTACCACGAAGCCGTAAACTATTTTTTCCAGCGAGCCGAAAATCAGAAACGAAGAGGAAATTATTACAACGTCCAGAGCCAGCAGGATCTTTCCCGGACTTAGGTTTTTATATTTAATGATTATCATTGCAATTATGTCCGTTCCGCCGGAACTTCCCCCCTGTGTAAAAACCATCCCTATTCCCACGCCGCCTAAAATGCCTCCCAGTATTGAGGCCATAAAAGCATCTTTTACTACCGGCACTTTTATAAGATACTGCAGGACTGACAGGAAGACAGAGAGGATCAGAACCGCATAAACGGTTTTTATTCCGAAACCTGATCCTAGAATTTTTATTGATAAGACTATCAGAACTGAATTCAGAATAAGAAATGTTACGCCGACAGGAAGCCCCGTAACAAAATATATCGAAGTGCAAAGACCGCTTAAGCCGCCGCCAACGATTTTTGCAGGTATTAAAAAAGCAGCCCAGCCAAGCGCATAAATAAAAAGACCCAGAGCAATTATTAAATAGCTTTTTATAAAAGCAGATGTTTTTTTCATATTTTCTTGTATTATCCCTTAAATTGCAGACGTAAATAGTTCAAAAATGGTTTTGAATTTATGCATAAATAAGGTACGTTTCAAGTAAAGAAGAATTACATGGATTATGAAGCAAAATTATAATAAACCCTACAAATCAGAAAAAACCAACAAGCCGGAAAGACAGGAAAGAACTGACAGACCCGGGAAACCAGGCCGACCCGGGAAACCAGGCCGACCCGGAAAACCAGGCAGAGCTGAAAAACCAGATAGACCTGAAAAACCTGGCAGATATGAAAAATCAGGCGGATGGGCAAAAGACAGCCGGCCGGGAAAAGACAGCCGGATGGAAAAGAGCAATAGAACAGACAGAACAGGCCGCATGGAAAGACCAGGCAGGCAGGAAGAACACGGCAGAACAGAAGCAGCCGCAGCCTCATTTGCAAGAATGCTGCTCGGTAAAACTTCCACGGAAGTAAAAAAAGATGAAGTTGAACCTCTTTCCAGGATGGATTACAATGCCGAGATAAAGCTTAAAGACGAGGCTTTTGCCGAATTCTGGCTTCTGAACAGGCTTCCCTTAAAACCCGAACCTGTAAGGCGCTCCCCGAAACCCAGACACTACAGGACAACCACAAAAAGAAGGGTTGTTAACCTTAATGGGAAGTTTCACCTTTTATTCAGCGAAAACCAGAGACTGACGGGCGAAAACCTCTTCAGCTATTCAGATCTTGAACCCGAAGAACATAATGCAATATATAAGTTCCTGCTGGAGAGGATTAATGAACCATCCTTCCGGCTTATAGGCTTTAACCTTAATTATATTGTTTTGCGCGGCAGCTATACGGAGTTTTCTGTTATATTTAATGTGCATACATTAAATTCGGACATTGTAAGACGCCTTAAAGCACTTTCACTCCTTCTGCAGAAACTGGATGTAAATATTGTTTCAGCTTTTATTTACCTGGACCCCACGCGTTCTGAATATTACCTTGAGAACCTGAGACCGAAGGACCAGCTGAACTTCAAAAAACTCTTCGGGCCAGATAAGTTATTTATTGTAATTAACGACAAAAAGTATTCATTCCATCCCACTTCATTTTCACAGGTGAACCAGTCGATGATTCCTGTAATGCTGGACCTGGCAAAGGAAATGCTTGCGGTGGACGACAAGGACGCGCGTCTGGTGGATCTTTTCTGCGGATACGGACTTTTTACGCACTTTCTGGCGGATAATTTTTCCGAAGCCACAGGCATTGAGGCCGAAGGAGCCTCGGTAAAATCTGCCATCGAAAACACGCCGTACTTTTCGCATAAAAGCAGAATCAGGTTCCTGGCCGAGAAAATTGACGACTCCACTATGGATAATTCTCTCCCCGGAGACGGGAAGCCCGAAGTATTTCTTTTAGATCCCCCGAGGCAGGGAACAGCAGAAGGCGTTATAAAATCGATTACCGAAAGAGAACCCTTAAGAGTGGCGCATATCTTCTGCGGGGTGGATGAAATTCCGCGGGAGCTGAAATTATGGACAAATAACGGCTACAGGTTAAAACGTGCAGTCCCAATAGATATGTTTCCCGGAACACCCAATCTTGAAGTAATGCTTCTTTTTATTCCGGGATAATTTCTTAAGTGAATTGATTTAGATGCCTATTTTCCATAATTATAAATATATAGCTATGGAGAAGAGACGATGCTTGACGAAAAGGCAAAGCGCTTAATTGAAGTTAAGGAAGAATACGACAGGATAAAAGAAGAATACATAAGGCTGAGGGATGAATTCCACAATGAGCTCATTAACAGTCAGAACAGGGATTTTGAGTTCCGGGGCTACAGGATAACTCTGGTAGACGACACAATAAGGCGGGAGCTCGACAAGGCGCTTTTGGAAAGGACATTAAAGGAGCTTGGGCTTTCAGAAGACGAAATAATATCCATTATAGTCTCCTCCAGGCGGGAAGTCCCCCTTTCCGGCGCAGTAAAAATCATAAGGATCTAAAAATTCACGTGTTGTCCTTTTAAACAAGTCGCTCCTCGGGAGCTCTAATCGATGTTTGGGATCCTCGTATTTTCTACAGACAAGTCATTCCTCCGGAATTCTGTGACTTCGTTATTCCAGACGCTCAGCTTTCTTTTCCCTTTACCTCTTCCTCCGCCCTCACTTTTTAATTTTTAATTGGCTTCAGATTTCGTAGCTCCCCGACTTCCCGTTTTCTCTTATACCGATCTCTTCCAGATCGTGCGGGGCAGGACCGTTGACTACCTTGCCGAAACTGGTAAACCTTGAGCCGTGACAGGGACAGTCAAACGTTTTCTCATCTCCGTTCCACTCAAGAATGCATTTAAGATGAGGACATATGGCGCTGTAGGCAAAGACTTTTCCATCATCATCCTTGTAGACTGCAG
>JBLNAZ010000011.1:0-10050 GCA_050259615.1 Syntrophomonadaceae bacterium
GCATCGCGCAATATACAGTTAAGCGGCGAGGTGCTGGAGAAAGTATCTGAACATTCATAAGACATTCAGTCCGGCCTGATTAAAGGCTGCAGCATTCCGGAATCCTCCCGGAGAATTCCGGAATGTTCATTTCACCCGGAACTATGCCGCATGGCTTAATTAAGTTTTTGCTTTTACTACTTAATTACTATCATCTTCTTAACCTTCCTGTATTCTTTGGAGCCGTCAGTTGCTCTTGCCTCCAGAAGGTAGTAGTATACTCCGGATGATATTCTGCCTGCATCGAAGTTTATCTGGTGGAAGCCTGCACTTTGAATTTCATTTAAGTATTCACCAACCGCCTCGCCCAATGAATTATAAATTATAAGCTTAACGCGGCTTTCCGCAGGGAGCCCGTATTTAATTACGGTAGCAGGATTGAAAGGATTGGGATAGTTCTGAAAGAGTGAATATTCCTTTGGGATAAGACTCAATTCATCAACAGCGGTAATTGTAGCCGAAGCCACGTTAGAATAAGCCGACAATACATATGTAGTATAGGACCTTATGCGGTACTGATATGATAACTTAACCCTTACTGTTGAATCTGTATAGGTTGTTTGATTTGCCTCCACAGTATCCAGCGCGATGAAATCCTCCGACTGTTTCCTTTCTATTATAAAGCCCGACTCACCATTGGATCTGTCTTTCCATGAAAGCTCCAGTTTGTCCCAGCTTATTACGTTTGTATCCAGGCTGTCAGGGGCATTAAGAAGCGTGGTGAAGTTCCATATCTCCGAGCCGGGGCTTTCTCCTGCTGCATTAAGTGAGCTTACTTTCCAGAAGTATTTCATTCCTTCCTTTAATTCCTTTACTTCCCTTACTGTATCTTTTACAGTTGAATCGGCAGATTTAATTTTTGTAAACTTATCATCCTCAGCCACTATCAGCCTGTATCTGTCAGTATACCGCATGGCATTCCATGAAAGCTTTGCAGCCAGGACATTCTCCTTTGAGTCATTTGCCGGTTTTGCCAGCAGCGGTGTCTGAGGAACAGGCGGAATTGTTGTAAAAGTCCATTCTTCCGACCAGAGACTCTTACCTCCCTGATTTATCCCTCTTACTCTCCAGAAGTAAACGGAATTGATGCTGAGCCCGGGTAATTGCTTAAGAGTATCAATTAAGGTGGTATCATTTACCAGCAGGCTTGAAAAATCGTACTTTGTCGAAACCTGGAGATGGTACTTTTCACTTGTTTTTAGTTTCCTCCAGCAAAGCGTTAAAGATAAAGGCTGGTTAACCGCATTGTTTAAAGGTTTACTGAGAACAGGATTTGATGCCGGGGCCGCAATGAACGTGCTGAAGCTCCACACGTCCGACCACTGCCCTGCCGCAGTAGTATTCATTGCCTGAACTCTCCAGTAATATTTGCTCCCGAAGCTGAGACTCATAACTTTTACCGTGTCGGTAAGAGTGGAATCAGAGGCCCTGGTTTCAAATGTATTTGTACTGCTTACCTGAATGTTGTAAGTTAATGCACCAGGTACCTGCTTCCATTTAAAGGTTACATCTTTGGCAATTGCAGTTTGATCCTTTGGATAATCTAAAACGGGTTTTTCGGGAATGGGAAGATATTTCTTTGATCCGTATTCATAAGCGCCGATGTCTATTCTCTTATTCCATATTCTGAAATTACCGGCAAGATCCGTTAATGAAAATGGAAGGTTTTTGTAACTGTTTGTACCTGCGTTAATGCATGCAGAACTGGGTCCAAGGTTTCCATAGGCATCGGCAAAACCCGGATCCACTTCCATCGATAATATTAAAAACACTCTGGAATTTGCCGGCACAAAAAGCCTGGGCCTGCCCCCTTTGATGCAGGAATTTGTCAGCTCCAGATATAATTTTACATCCGGATTTTCAGCCGGGGCTGACATATTCTGGGACATAACGCTGATCTCATAAGGATATTTTGCATCGGCATTTACATTATCTGCTAATATTGAATTTACAATCATACACGAATCCCTGAATGCTCCCAGAGCCGGGTTTGTCCTGAGCACTATTCCTGCATATGATTTATTATTAAATAGGCTGCTATTGTAAATATTAATGACACTATTATCTGATAGAATATATGCCCCGGCGGCGCTGTTGCCGGTGAACAGACAGTTGTTTACAAACAGCTTTCCTGAAGCCGAATAAACTACTGGCCCCTCTGTATTGTTTCCATGAAACCTGCAGTTGTTGAATTGGGCTACACTGCCATAACTGTTTATAAAAGGAGAATTTACTTCACTTATGTTTTTATTGTCCTTAAATTCACAGTTATTAAACACTATTTTATGAGTTATTGACTGTATATTGAATCCTAGGGTTTTACGCATAACAAGATTTTCCAGTAAAATATCTTTTGTATTATTCTGCTTTATTGTTATTACTCCTGCATATGAATTATCCGATTCTGCGGAAAAGGTCACCTTCTGTTCGGCCGTACCTTTTATAGCCAGATCCCCTTCTACTGTAAGCTTTGTATTTGGCTGAAACAAAAGTGTTACACCCGGATCAATTGTAAGCACAGATTCTTTTGAAACATGCAGGTCATTTACAACGTGATAGATCCCGGTACCCGTATTTTTCAACTCTCCTGATATTTCACCCCCGATAGAATTTATATCCCCACAGATTCCTGAAAGCGGTATTTTAATTTTATTTACGGGGATAAAGTCGGTATTTATATATAAAGTATCGAAATAACTCTTAACCTGTTTCGGATAATAGCTAATTAAAATTTCAGTTGTTTTTAATGGCAGTATCTCACCTGGCATACCAGACACGCTGAAGGCATCGGAAGACAGGCTCCAGGATTTAACAGGAACAGCATCCTTATAAAAACTAACACATTCAACAGGAACTGTTTTCTTTGTGGAATTTGTCAGACCGTTTATTCCAAAATCAATATTTGCCGGACAAATCATCAGCTGATTTCCGCCTTCATAGCCAAGATCATTCCTTGTCCCATCCTGATCGTTATAGATTGCAAACGGGCTGCCCTTATCCCTTAACGGACTATTTGCTGCAAGATGGTAAAATAAAGTGTCAGCAATGTCGGGAGCCACATTTATATTGCCTGTTCCTGCACTATAATTTTTTATTGAGTTATAAGAAGCTGTAAACTTCTGATATATTGCCTGAGAAGTTTTAATCTCTGTATTTAAATTGTTCCACAAAATTGAATTCTCCAGCACGCATTCAGTAACATTCGAAACCATCAGGCCTGAGCCATCCTGTCCCGAGCTGTTATCATATAATGTACAATTAGACACAATGGCGGTAGAAATTAATGATAAATTAATTACCGCCTGGTTTATGCTGATATAATTCCTTGTACCCAGACAGTTTTTAATAACTATCTTTTTCATTGATGAGGCATCTATCATATTGCCGCCATAACTGCTGAGATTATTTATGAATGAGCAGTTATATACAAAAGCTTTTTCTGTAGAGTAAGTGCCGGTTGTTGTACCCTGAATTTTTACTACACCCTGCGAGCACTTGTTAAAATAAAACTTTGAATTAAGGAGCCAGTTTTCTTTGCCGCGTAAATCGAGCGCCCCTCCCAGACCGGCATCATTGCCGGTAAAGTCTGATGAATCTATATAGACTGTTCCCTCATTTCCCAGGTATTGAACAGCTCCCCCTTCACCTATAGCATGGTTGCCGAAGAATCGCGAATTTACAATTCTTAAATCAGGACCATTGCATTTGACAGCACCTCCAGAGCCTTCATTCGTGCTGTTCTTTGATGCGTTCAGGAAATTGCAATATTCGAATATATACTTTCCGCGCCCCGACATTGAGAAGCCGCCCCATGGTGTTTTAGAGTCAGCTGATCTGAAATAAATTGAATCCTGCCTTGTGCCGGCAGCCCTGATATTGAAGGAACCGGTTAGCGCATCAGAGCTTGAGCTGATACCTGAGTTATTAAAGAATATAACTTCAACACCGGGGCCAATTTCAAGCTTCTGCCCTGCAGCTACTTTTACCGAAGAATTTATAACAATAGGAGACATGGATTGACTCCAGATACCGCTTACTTCTTCCGGAAGGATGACTGTCCCCTTAGAAAAGGCAGAATATCTGCACCTTACTTCTTTATACCAGCTAAGGCTGGCACGTGAGAATCTTACACTGATAAGCCCGTCATATGATTTTTCTTCCCTGGGATCAGCTTTTACCGCAATATCGAGCGACTGCATGGCTCCTAGAGGAATATTCAGAAGCACGTCCGAGAACGCTCCGGAGCTATTTGAAATTAAAAATCCGCTTTCTGCCTTAACCGTGTCGATAATTACGTTTTCTGTAGAGCCGTTTGTTATTGTAAACTTTTTTTGTGGCATATTGCCGCTGTTAATAATTACCCCGCCGATATTCACTTCCTTAGCCGAAAGCTTTACCAGAGATATGCTCGAATTTATCAGAGGCTTAAACAGGTTGAGTCTTCCTCCCGTAACCGTTTTTCCAGACAGGCTGACTTTTGCATCTACAGATGACAAAAGCTTGCTAATGATTTCAAGATTATTTTTCTCCGGGAAAACTGATTTTATTAATACAACGGCGCCCGTTACAAAAGGAGTCGCCATTGAGGTGCCGCTCAATGTCTGGTAATTACCGTTAGGCGTGCATGAGAATATGTTCACGCCTGGAGCAGCCAGGTCAACACTGGTTTTGCCATAATTTGAAAACGCGGCCAGGTTATCATTCATATCGGTTGCGGCCACAGAAATTATATTAGGCAGGTCGAAAGAAGCAGGATACTGAGGTATCACATCGTTGTCTGTTCCATCATTTCCGGCTGCAGCCACAAATATCATCCCTGCCGTATTAGCCTTAGCAATGGCATCGTATAAAGCCATACTGTAGGCCGGTCCGCCCCAGCTGTTGTTTGTTATTTTAATACCATTTGCAATGCAGTATTCCACTGCCTCAACAGCTGCGCTGGTAGTGCCCTCGCCGTTACTTTTTATGAACTTCAGTGCTGCCAGTTTTACATCCCATGCCACTCCGGCAACTCCAACATTATTATTTCCTATAGCACCTAGTATTCCCGCCACGTGAGTACCATGGTGGTTATCATCCATTGGGTCATTATCTTTATTAACAAAGTCCCAGCCGTGGATGTCGTCTATATAGCCGTTATTATCGTCGTCAATTCCGTTGCCGGGAATTTCATTTTTATTAGTCCATATGTTTGCCCTCAGGTCCTCATGCAGGTAATCGATTCCGGTGTCAAGAATGCCTACAACAATTGAAGTATCCCCGTGCGTTATATCCCAGGCATCAATTGCGCTGATGTCGCCCATTGTAGTTCCGTTGATTGCCAGTTGATTTTTCAGTAAGGGATCGTTGGGCACTGTGCTTATATGGATGATGTAGTTGGGTTCCGCATATTCAACTTCGGGGTTACTATTCAGCTCCTGAATTAAAGCTTCCATATTACCAGTGGAGACTTTCCAGTGTTCAGCGCCGTTAGTAAAGACTTTCTGAACTGATGCATTTTTGCTGCGGATAACATTCAGACGGCTGTTTCTCCCGGCGGATTGGGCAGTTATACCGGTACTTTTTTTAAACTTTATAATCAGTTCATCCCTAACAACCTCCCTCCCCTGGTAGTTGATTTTCTGGATCTGCTGCGGATAGGCTGCGGATGTGACAGCAAGGAGTAATAACGATATTAAAATGACGCTATATTTCATTTTCTGCCGGTTTTGCCTGATTATTTCTGTTTGGTTTTATAAATGCCGCATCATAATTATACTGAGGCGACAGAACCGGGGTGAGTTCTGCTCTAATAAAATAGAAATTAGATTTAATTTGTATCGTGACGCCAAACAATGGATTTTTATACTTTACTATTTCATAAGCAAAACTATATTGACTTTAAGGGGAGATTCAGCCAGGTATAGCAGTTTTGGATCCGGGTATATTTGACTGCCTAAGTCGTCAATCCGGGTAATTTTTGATTTAAATCACATCCTGGTTATATATTCAATTGAAGCCTAAATGGTTCGAAGGCATGGGCATCTGATCATGGCATAATCGTGGTATCAATATAAAGTTGCAAAATATTCCGATTATGTCAAACGGTTTATTGGAAGGAACCCTGTGTAATTTCAATACTACTGAATCCAGGGTTCAAATTCTTCCTTTTTCTTCAGTATGGAAATTACTAGTCCCATCTGTCCCAGGTGGTAATGATCGTGCTGAACAACTCCTTCAACATTGTATTCATTCGTTAATCCCTGGACGTATTCAGCATCAAGAAATTCATCTGTTTTGGTGTTCAGGAAATTTACCAGTTCCTCCTGCGTCCTGCTGAGCTCTGCAAGCAGTTCACTCCATCCCTTTTTCTTCAGATCATGGAGAGGAAGAAAGTTCTGTTCTTTTTCAGTTCCTTTTTGAAACTCATTATCCCCCTGAAGTCTTTTCAGAATGACGGTTCTCCAGTAAATGCAGTGCCAGAGGAGTTCAGCAACAGAATGGTTCCCGGGATAGGGCTGCAGAAAAGCTCCCTGTTCATTTACAGATTTCAGTTTTTCCACGTAGCTTTCGCCGTTCCAGTTTTCTCCCTCATACACCTGCCTAAGCTGCCTGACATAATAATTTACGCGTGTATTCATTTTATGGCCTCCTTTGTTGTTTATGTTTCTTTCTTCAGTTCAGAATATTCTTAAAATTTTTGACAGTTGGAAAGAAAAACAGATCTCCAGGATTCCCGTGCCTGTTTGACTTTTTGTCTGTAACCTGTTATCTTTCTTTTACCAGTTACAATATATTTATATTTTTGTAACCAGTCAAGTGTTTTTTACAAGTTACAATAAATTATATGAATACAGAGACAGATGAAAGGTGGAAATTTATAGGCGGCAGCATTCCGCTCGATTTCGTCAATTCGGGGGCTGTAAGAGTCCGGGAGGATGACAAAAATCCCCTGGATTACAGAATCTTAAAAGAAAAGATTGAAAGTTATCAGGAACTGGTCAGCTGGGCACAGAAATCCGGTATTATAGATGAAAAGGCAGCCCGGAAGCTTCATCATTATGCCTCAAAAAATAAGCAGACGGCAAAAGATATTTTCCTGAAGGCTATTGTGCTCAGGGAAGCAGTTTACCGTATTCTGATCAGTCTCCTAAATGGATTGCAGCCTGAAGAAGAAGACGTTGAGGAACTGAGGAGTGTGTGTGCCAGTGCAAGGGAGCATCAGAAGCTCATATTTGATTCAGACAAATTCAGGTGGGATTTAGATTTGGGAAATCCCGCACCTGGGAGTATAAACTGGCAGATTGCTCTGTCAGCCTCAGAGCTTCTGACATCAGACAAACTGCACAGGATAAAACAATGCCCCGGGGAAAACTGCGGCTGGCTATTTTTAGATTCAAGCAAAAACGGCAGCCGCCAGTGGTGCGACATGAAGGACTGCGGCAACCTTGCCAAGGTAAGAAAGTTCCGGGAGAAGCAGAAATAGTACCCGTCCGGTATTTCATAGTAATGACATAAACCGGATGCTAATAATATAGTCATCAAAATTGCCGCATATAGGGGTTAGTTGTGTTATGAAGAAATTTGCAATCATCTTTTTTGCAGCCTGGCTTATCAGTTCTATGAGTATTTACGCGCAGGGAGAAACCGTAAAACATACTTTTATCTTCCGGTCTCAGACTGCAAAGAAAGTTTCTGTTGCAGGGAGTTTTAACGGCTGGTCGGCAGAAGCAGATCCAATGACATTTGACCAAAAGGACAACTGGACTTTAAGCATTGATCTGCCAGCCAATTATTATCAGTATAAATTTGTTGTCGATGGTGCATGGATACCTGATCCTGAGAACAGCTGGAAAATAAACGACGGCGGTGATAGTTTTAATTCCATTATAAAACTTGGTAATCCTCCAACGCCAAAAAGGAGGCAAAGCAGCATCCCCTTCCCGAAAGACAAGCTGCCAGAGCCTGTCCTGGAAACTCAGCCGGAATTAGTTCAGCTTTATTATGCCGCCTGGCAGATGGCATGGAATAAAATTCAGCATGGCACAGCTGAAAACGGTTTTGAAGCCTCCTATATGGATGAGGGTTTTAACGATCTCATCTTTCAGTGGGATACGGGCTTCATAGCAAGCTTCGGGATTTACGGAAGAGACGTATTTCCTGCAATGCCTTCACTGGATAACTTCTATAAGAAGCAGCGCATGGATGGCTACATACAGCGCGTTTACAGTGAAAAAGACGGGAAAGCCGTTAATGAGCCCACGCCGGGTGAACCAATGGTAAACCCCCCGCTCTTTGCATGGATAGAGTGGCGCTATTACCAGATTTCGGGAGATTCCTCACGCTTAAAAAGAGTGCTGCCGGTTCTGACAAAATACTTTGAATGGATTGAAAAGAACTGCAGGACAGAAAAAAGCAAGGGCTTATTCTGCAATACTCCGCTTGGAAGCGGAATGGACAACATACCCCGGCGAAATGTTGGAACCGCGGCATACATCGACGAGTCGGCCCAGCAGGCACTTGCGGCACTCTGTATTACCAAAATTGCATCAGCCGCAGGTAACGCAAAATTGGAGGAGATTTATTCCGCGAAGTATGCGGAAATTAAAAGCCGCATCAATAGCCTGCTGTGGGACTATAAAACCCGTTTTTATTACGACATGACCGAAGAAGGCACCTTAAGTCCCACAATGCACATCGGTTCTTTCTGGACATTAGTTTCGGAAGTATGCCCCAACGACAGGCTGGGGCAGATGATTTCGCACCTTAAAAATCCCGCTGAATTCTGGCGGCCGCATTTAGTCCCGGCGCTTGCAGCAAGTCAGCCTGAATATGACGGAAAGGGGCACTACTGGCTGGGAGGCGTATGGGCGCCGACAAATTATATGGTGGTAAAAGGACTTATGGCAAACGGTGAGCCTTCCCTTGCAGACAGCATTGCATTTAATCACCTGAAAAACATATCGGACATATATTTCAATTTCAAACCCGCGGAAGAAAAAGCTGCCTTTGAAGAACGTTATGCTGATGAATATCATACGATATGGGAGTGCTACTCACCGGAGTTAACTGAACCGGCAACGCGCTGGGACAACACATTTTACTCGCGCCAGGATTTTGCAGGCTGGACTGGCTTAGGACCGATTGCATTACTAATTGAAAACGTATTAGGCTTTGACATTCAAGGAAAAGACAATTTAATAAACTGGACAATAAAGAGGCAGGACAGGCACGGCATAAAGAACATACGCCTTGGAGAACAGAAAGTAACTTTGATTTTTGAAATGAAAGACGCCGCCCCGAAGGTCCATGTAAGCTGTGAAAAGCCATTCAGGTTAAACATTCTCTACAATGGCAAAAAGCACTTATACACCATTACAAAAACCGGGACAGAAATTAATATCTAGAGAATAAAGAAACCGTGCACTCCTAATCAATTCTCAAAAGTATAAAATTAAAATAATAAAAGCCCTGCAAATTCTTATTTGCAGGGCTTTTACTAAACATGGTTATCATTTCAAGTTTACTTAACCAGCACCATCTTACGGATCTGTGTATATTGAATCCGGTGTCCCGATACCTTAAGCCTGTAGAAATATATACCGCTGTTCTGATTTATGGCATTCCACTCTGCTTTATAACTTCCTGCAGCTTTCAGCTCATTTACCAGCGTCGCTAATTTTTCTCCCAAAATATTGAATACTTCAAGAATTACTTTTCCATCCTCAGGCAAATCGTATCTGATTACAGTTACAGGGTTAAACGGGTTAGGATAGTTCTGGCTCAGGGCGTAATTCTTTGGAATAAGGTTTTCTTTTTCAGTTCCCGAAAGATTATTATTAAGTCCTCCTGCAATGTAACTGCCCGGAGCAACTGTAAACTGTGCTATAGAGGAGAACAATGAGTAACTGCCATCCTGTGCCTTGCCTCTTACCCTCACGTAATATGTCATCCCGGGCGTAAGTCCCGTAACTTGATACTGCAGTGCCGCTATATCATCCTGATTTAATACAAAAGTTGAGAAGTCCTGTT
>JBLNAZ010000012.1:0-26129 GCA_050259615.1 Syntrophomonadaceae bacterium
CTGAAGGTGCCTTTTTCAATTTCTTCCTTCAGATTTTTATTTGTTGCCGAAACGATTCTTACGTCGACGTCAATTTTTTTGCTGCCGCCCACGCGCTCAATCTTGCCGTCTTCAATTGCCCTGAGCACTTTTGCCTGCGCCTGAAGACTCATATCCCCGATTTCATCGAGAAAGAGGGTGCCTTTGTTTGCAAGCTCGAACTTGCCGATTCTCTGCTGGAATGCGCCTGTGAAGCTTCCTTTCTCATGGCCGAAAAGTTCGGATTCTATGAGCTCATTTGGAATAGCCGCGCAGTTAACTTCCACAAAGCTCTGGTTCGCCCTCAGGCTCTGGCGGTGGATTTCGCGCGCCACGAGCTCTTTACCCGTGCCGTTTCCGCCCGTGATGAGCACTCTTACGTCCATCAGAGATACTCTTGAGATAACCTGAAGCACATTCTGTATGGCAGGACTTTTACCTATAATTACGCTGTTTTCATTTAGTGTTTTCTTAAGCTCCTTATTTTCCTTTACCAGTTTTACCTGGCTTAAGGCGTTGCGGATGCTGAGGAGGAGCTTCTCGCGGTCGATAGGCTTTTCAAGAAAATCGAAGGCTCCGAGCTTGGTTGCCTTAACGGCATTTTCCAGGCTGCTGAATGCCGAAATTATAATAACATTTATGTCAAGGTTTAATTCTTTTAACCTGTTCAGGACCTCAAAGCCGTTCATGTCGGGCATCTGTATATCCAGAAGGGCAACGTCAAAATTTCCCGAAGTTAATTTTTCCACGCCTTTCATGGCTTCGGTGGAATAATCCACTTCGTAATCCTCGTACTCGAGAATCATTTTAATGCTTTCGCATATTTCTTTTTCGTCATCAATTACTAAAACAGAATTCATAGATTATATCTGAAATAAATTAAAGGATACGTTAGAAGGACTTCTGAAGGAAGCACCTCTTTATTTTTTTTAAGAGTTTTGCCGAAGATTTCACCCAGCTCATCTGCGGCAATATCCCTGGGATCAGCTGAGGACTGTATATAGAATTTCTCTTCGAATTCTTCTACAAAAATGCCAATTATTTTTGTAAAATCAAAGATTCCGGAAGTATAGGCAAGATAAGCACTTCCGAAAAAATGAGCAAACTTATCCCTGTCGCCCCCTTCATCAGAAGGGGAGTTATAAAAAAGGTCTTTAGGAAGATGCCTGTTTTTGAGGTGGAATATGCTGTCGCCCGGGGCGTAGAAGGGAACGTTTATCTTAAGCCTGATGAGCGGAATAACCACAGGCACGTATTTGTACGGCACAGTTGCAAAGGTTAAAGCCAAGAGGGCCTGCGAGGTGTTGCCTTTGTAAAGCTCGAGGGCGTGATGATACAGGGTATCCGTCAGTTCGAGGCTGCCCGACTTATCTTTCAGGCTCTGAAAATAGTCTGAAGCAATAAATTTCGAGACCGAATCAACAACCCATCCAAGTTTTGTCACCTGAGCCTCAAGATCTGCATTAAAAAGCAGCATAGCTATAATGAGCAACTTTAGTATTTGAAAAAAGCGTTTTAACATTAAGTCTGTATCACACCCGGGTTGAATTTTTGCATTTCGGGGTTATTGTCTGCCACTTCAAGCGCCATGGATATATAGTCTCTTGTTTCAGCAGGATCAATTACTTCATCCACCCACAGGCGGGCTGCCGCATAGTCCGGGAAGCTTTGTTCCTCGTATGAATTTTCAATTTCCTTCAAAAGTTTATCCGCTTCTTCCTTACTGATTTTTTTACCCTCTTTTTCGAGCTGTTTTACTTTAATTCCAAGGAGCGTATTGCTGGCCTGGGATCCACCCATAACGGCAATTCTGGCATTCGGATAAGCAAATATAAACCTCGGGTCGTAAGCTTTTCCGCACATTGCATAATTACCTGCTCCGAAACTGTTGCCCACAATAATTGTAATTTTAGGCACAACGGAATTAGCCACGGCATTGACCATTTTGGCGCCGTCTTTTATTATTCCGCCGTGCTCGGCGCGGCTGCCAACCATGAAGCCCGTTACGTCCTGCAGAAACAGGAGGGGGATCCTTCTCTGGTTGCAGTTCATAATAAAGCGCGATGCCTTATCGGCGCTGTCGGAATAAATTACGCCGCCGATCTGCATTTCACCTTTTTCAGTCTTTACAATATTCCTCTGGTTGGCAACAATTCCAACGGCCCAGCCGTCAATTCTGGCGTATGCCGTAATTATCGACTTGCCGTAACCCGCCTTGTATTCATCCATTTCAGAATTGTCTGTAATGCGTGCAATAATTTCGTACATATTATAAGTCTTAAGGGGATCTTCAGGCAGAAGGCCATAGATTTCCTTAGGGCTGAATTTAGGGGCAGCGCTTTCAATTCTGCTGAAGCCTGCGCGGGGCTTTTCTCCGAATTTTCCGGCAAGGCTCCTTATCTGCTCAAGGCATTCTGTGTCGCTTTTCATTACGTAATCGGTTACGCCTGAAACATTGGACTGAACGAGTGCCCCTCCAAGGCTATCATTATCAATTTCCTCTCCTATAGCCGCCTTTACAAGGTGAGAGCCTGCAAGGAATACGGAGCCTTCGCCTTCCACTATTAACGCCTCATCGCTCATTATAGGCAGGTAGGCGCCTCCTGCAACGCACGGACCCATAATGGCGGCAATCTGGGGTATTCCCATGGAAGACATTATTGCGTTATTCCTGAAAATCCTTCCGAAATGTTCCTTATCCGGAAATATATCCTCCTGCAGCGGAAGAAATACTCCGGCGCTGTCTACCAGGTAAACTATCGGCAGGCGGTTGTCCATGCTGATTTCCTGCGCCCTGAGGTTTTTCTTTGCTGTAATCGGAAACCAGGCTCCGGCCTTGACGGTAGCATCATTTGCCACAATCATAAAATACCTGCCGTTAATTCTGCCTGCCCCCATTACTGTACCTGCGCTGGGTGCACCGCCATACTCCTTGTACATGCCGTGGGCTGTAAGTGTTCCGATTTCAAAAAATCTGGAACCCTTGTCTATAAGCAAGTTTATTCTTTCTCTTGCTGTAAGTTTTCCCTTTGCCTTGTGGGCCTCAGTTGCTTTCTTGCCGCCTCCTAATTTTATCTTGTCCTTCCCGGCATTCAGTTTTCTAATCAGGTTTTTATAATAGTCGTCTCTTTTTAAGAATGTTTCATTTTCAACCGCGGGACTGCCTATTTTTTTCATTATAGCCTTTCTTTCTTTTGTAAAACCTAAATTAAGGGTTCCTTTTTTCAGAGGTCACTAAAAAAACTTTTTGCTATGAGCATGCGCTGAACCTCCGAGGTGCCTTCGCCGATTGTTAAAAGCTTAACGTCCCTGTAAAATTTTTCCACAGGGTAATCCTTAACAAAGCCGTAGCCTCCAAAGATCTGAACGGCCTCGTTTGCAGCCTTTGTGGCAATCTCGCTGGCAAAAAGTTTGGCCATTGAGGCTTCGCGTGCAATCTTTTCTCCCTTGTCTTTCCTTACTGCGGCACGGTAAGTAAGAAGCCTAGCAGATTCAATATCTGTTGACATTTCGGCAAGCTTAAACTGAATGGCCTGGAATTCCGACAGGTGTTTTCCGAACTGTTTTCTCTGCTGTGAATAGCTGAGTGAGGCATCAAGGCATCCTTCGGCAAGTCCGAGGCTTAAGGCTGCAATTGAAATTCTGCCGCCTTCAAGAATTTTGAGTGCCTGCGTCAGTCCTTCACCTTCCTGTCCTATCAGGTTTTCCGCGGGCACCCTGCAGTTTTCAAACACGAGCTGTGTGGTTTCACTGGCACGCATGCCGAGCTTATTTTCTTTTTTGCCGGAAGAAAACCCCTCGAAGCCCTTCTCAAGGATAAAGGCCGATATTCCTTTTTTTCCTTTTTCCTTATCCGTTACGGCCATTACGACGGCTGTTTTACCGACGCCGCCGTTTGTAATAAAATTCTTTGTTCCGTTGAGTATATAACAGCCCTCTTCTTTGCGGGCTGTAGTCTGCATTGCGGCAGCATCGCTTCCCGAGGCAGGCTCAGTAAGTCCCCAGGCCCCGGGTTTTTTGCCCTGTGCAAGGTCCATCAGGTACTTAGCCTTCTGCTCCTTATTTGCAAAGAGGCTGATGTGGTTGGTGCAAAGGCCGTTATGGGCGGCAACAGAAAGTGCAATTGAAGGATCGACCCGTGCAATTTCTTCGACCACAATTGCATATTCAACGTATCCCAGGCCGGAGCCCCCGTCCTCCTCGGGAACAAGAATTCCGAGGAAACCCATTTCACCCAGCTCATTAAAAATTTCCGCGGGGTGTTCCTGTGCTTCATCGTACTTCATAACAAAGGGCTTTATGTTGTTTTCGGCAAATGAGCGTATAGTGTCGCGTATGGCAAGTTGCTCCTCAGTCAGTCCAAAGCTAAAAGGTATGTTATTCCCGGCCATAAAATAGTTTCCCTCTATTATTTGTTGATTTATCCCCTGAGCAGATTTCTTTGCAAAGGTGCAGTTTATATAAAATAAAAATAAGCACTTGATAAAACAACTACAGATCAGCCGCGGCTGACCTCTCCGAGGCTCTGAATTAAACAGACGCGTAAAGTCATATGAGGGCACGGCAGTGCCCGCCCATACGGAAAACCGGTTAAATTTGTATAAAGCTAAACTATCTATTCAAATTCGTTTTTATAATGTTCAATAATATCTTCAGCCAGGTGGTAAGGGGAGATGCGTCCGAGCACTACTTTTTCAAGAGAGTTATTAAGTGAGGATTCTCTTTCCTTTGTCCAGATCTCGGAGCGGATCTGGGATTCCACGATCTCTTTGATTCTGATTTTGGAATTAAGTTCTCTTTTTCTCTGGAATGAGCCGTCAAGTTCGAGGTGGTTTTTATGAGCTTCAATTTCGCGGGCTATATCCTCTATGCCGGTGTTTTCAGTTGCAACTGATTTAACGATTCTTGGAAGCCAGGTGGTTTCGTCGTGGCTTTTCATCATGAGCATTGTCTGCAGGGCAATAATGGCGCTGTCGGCCCCGGGGCGGTCGCTTTTATTAAGCACAAAGAGGTCTGCAATTTCCATGAGTCCTGCCTTCATGGCCTGAATAGAGTCGCCCGATTCTGGCACAAGGACAACCAGCGTAGTGTCTGCCGTGCGGGCAATATCCAGTTCCGACTGACCCACGCCCACGGTTTCAAAAAGGATAATGTCGTAGCCTGCAGCATCAAGCACATCAGCCGCATCAATTGTGGTTTTGCTTAAGCCCCCGAGGCTGCCGCGAGTTGCCATGCTTCTTATAAAAACCCCTTCATCGCTTCCTACCTCGCTCATGCGAACGCGGTCGCCCAAGAGTGCGCCGCCGGTAAAGGGACTTGTAGGGTCCACAGCAATTATTGCAACAGTTTTACCCTGATTCCTGTAGTATTTTGTAAGCTGGTTGGTGAGTGTGCTTTTGCCGGCTCCCGGAGGTCCGGTAATCCCTATTCTGTATGCTCTTCCAGTCTGTGAATATATCGATTTGATAAGCTGTCTGGCGCGTAAGTTTCCATGTTCAACAATTGAAATTGAGCGGGAAACCGTTCTTTTGTCGCCCCCGAAAAGTTTATCTATAAATGAATTGTCTGTGAAAGAATTCTCTGCCATATTGATGAAGTAAGTTTACCTTAAATGAATTCAATTAAAAAAGACTATTTGTAGAGATTGTACCTGAAAATATATTCTTTTATCTCCTTAGGCACAAGGAAATCGATCGGTAAATTTTGCCTTACTCTTTCCCTGATTCTGGTTGCCTTAATGTCTATAAAGGGGGTTCTTACGAATTCCGCAGCCTCGTAATATTTATCGATTGGAATTTCCCTGGGAACTGCCTCGCGCTCCATTACTACCAGTTGTGCTATTTTTATCAGCTCGTCGGGCTCTTTCCAGGTGTGGAATTTTTCCAGATTGTCCATTCCTATTATGAGCTCCGTTTCGGGGTAATCTTTTTTTAATTCTCTTAAAGTGTCGACGGTATATGAAACCCCGCCGCGCTCGACTTCAACAGGGGAGCATGCGAAATAAGGAATGTCCTTAATTGCCAGGTTAACCATATTTAGCCTGTGGAAACCGGAGGAATTGTTTCCCTGGGTCTTGTGCGGAGATATAAAGCACGGAATAAAAATGATCTTTTCAAGTTTCCTGATTTCCAGCAAAGCCTGAGCCGTAATCAGGTGCCCATAGTGAATGGGATCAAATGTGCCTCCGAGGATTCCAACCTTCTTCAATTTCTACAGGAGCTCCTTATACTCGATGAATAAATGCGTAAAGCGTTCGTGAATTTCGTGGCTGCAGAATTCAATGCTTTCCTTTGTGGAAAGGATTCTGTAGAGCTTCCTGAAGTCTTCCAGGTTCTCAATGGAAGTGAACCCGTCCACAATAAAAAGGAAATTCTCCAGACGGTTTACATAGTGCAGGAAGTCATCATAACTCAAAAAGCAGGATGTAAGACCTTCGAACATCCGGCCCTCGAAATAATTAAGTCCAACTAAGGATACCCTCTGGCAGGAAGTTCTTCCAACCAGGAGATTGCGGTCCTCGTGATTTAAGAGGTTAAAATATTTCTCGATCTTCTGAAGTGTTATGCCGATAGTATGTGAGAAAAGAATGAGTATATTTGTCGAATCCTGATTAATTTTCCGGGAGATGTAATCTGCTATGTTTTCCCAGCCTTCGGAGCATTTTATAAACTGTTTTTTTACGGCGTCTTCGTTAAACTCCTCTGGCAGGCAGCCCCTGTCCCTCTCATCAAAGAAATATACAATTTCATAACCGCCTGGGTTTTTGGAAAGCATATCTTTATAGTTAAGGTAAAGAGTTGACTGCAAAAGGGCTGAATCGCCTTTGGTCAGGTTTTCGAAAGGTGTCACTTCCTCCGCGTTAAAAACGGGTCCTGAAGGAACCACGAATATGTAACATTTGGGCATAGACAATTAAAAATTAAAAATTAAAAATTAAAAATTACCTGAAATCAGTCAAGCTGCGAATTAAGCAGTAAGTTGCGGATGTAGCTCCTGCAGAGTTCAATTTCCGCGGCATAATATTCCTGCTCTTTTCCTGTGGTTTGCCTGAACTGCATTTTTCTGAAGGCCAGCCTTATTAAAGCTCTTACGTAATCCTTCCTTATTGACTCATCAATCCAGCCTTTTGCGTATCTTTCCTTCGAAGCAACTATCCTTATGTGATCTACGGGCATGAGGTTTGCCTTCGCCTCTTCATCGAGCTCTTTAAGTATTATTCTCCTTTCATTATATACAGACAACAAAAACACAGTTATAAAGGCTGTAACTGCAAACATAATAAATAAAATACCTAATAATAAAGTAATTCTGAAGCTGACGGTAAAATTCCATATGAAATGTATGGTTACGGCAATGAAAAAGCCTGTCACGGGAGCAGATACCTTTGTCCATGACTTCCCGAATTTTGCAATGGCAAGGAAAGTACCCAGTGAGGCAGTTGAAATGCAGTGCATTACGGCAGAAAATGAGGTTCTGACAAAAACCAGAAGCAGCCACGACTGCAGGCTGGTTCCATAAGTGATAAAATAAAGAAAGTTCTCCGTCATGCCGAATCCGAGGCCTATTGCACCCCCGTAGAGCAGGCCGTCGGTGAGATTGTCGAAAACCTTGCTGCGCACAAGAAAAATGAGGAATAAGCCTTTTGTAGATTCTTCCACCAAAGGCGCAAAAACAAGCGGCTCCAAAAGCTTAAAGTTATGTGTTGTTCTAAAGATCAGGTGAAATCCTTCGCTTAAACCCCAGCTTGCCAAAGAGGCCAGCACAATGGCTCCGGCTGCCCCCCAGACAAAGCAGGCAAAGACGTACCTGAACGGCTCACGTTCATATTTATCCAGTCGCCAGAGTATCAGCATGTAGAAGATCATGGGAAGTGCGGCTGCAAGAGCAGAAATAACAAACATATCTGTCCTTTTTCAATATTTTATTTCAGCCCGAAGTTAAGCTTATAAATTAAAACCGGAAACTATTTTTCTTTTATCCACATCAGAAGTTCTTTTATTGTGGGACGTTTTCCGTAAGAGAGTATTCCGATCCTGAAAATTTTCGAAGTAATAATTATTGTAAAATAAATTGAAAAAATCAGAATCAGTGTTGAAAGAATTATCTCCCAGACCGGAGGCGTCATTACTTTTATTCTTAAAAGCATTATCGGCGGCGAGGTAAAGGGAATTAAGGAGAGTATTTTAACCAGAAGTATATCCGGAGACTGAATGACTTTTAAGGAAATGACAAGCGGAAGTATTAATACAATGCTTAGATAGCCGGTAAAATGCTGGGCCTCCTGCTCAGTTGTAACCACAGAGCCCACGCCTACAAAAATAGCAGTATAGAAAAGATATCCAAGCACAAAATAGAGCATTGAAAGTCCTATGTCATTAAAGATTTCAAGCGGTAAATAGTGCCCGCCTAAAAGTGCCAGGGCAATAATTGCCCAGACGAAAATCTGAAATAAGCCCAGCATTCCGAGACCCAGTATCTTTCCCGTCAGGAGCTCGTCGGGTGTGCAGCTGGAAAGAAGTATTTCCATTATCCTGTTTGATTTTTCCTCCACCACGCTCCTTATCAGGAGTCCTCCCGAGAAGAGAATCATCATAAAAAGAAGCATGAGAAAAATTACAGAAGAGAAGTATATCATTTCCACGCTGGTTTCCTGGCTGCCTCCGGGCTTATTAATTTTTTCCGGTTTAAGCTGCACATTGCTTATAAGGCTGTTAATTACAGACGGATCAAACCCGTGGCGCCTGAGCCTCGAGGAGGTGTAAACAGTGTTGAATATCTTCTCAAAGCGCGGCAAATCATTAAAATTTCCAAAATTTCTGTTCCGGTAGCTTGCAGACACACTGTCGCCGTCTTTGCTTTCAACCATTATATAGCCGTCAATATTTCCTTCCATAACCAGCTTGTCGGCAAACTCCTTCATTTCAAGAGGGGATTTCCCGGGAGAATAAAGGCTGACTGCAATGTAGTTCGGCTGCCCGTTGGAAAATTTATAGTCATTTAACTGATTTATGATTCCTTTTGAATACTGCCCCGTAAAATCCAGAATGCCTACCGCGTGTGTGGATTCCTCCCTGGTATCAACCAGCATGCCTGGTACAATGCTGATTGCAATAATAATCAGGGGAAATACGATCATAAATACCAGGAATGCCCTTGTTTTTATCTTTTCCATAAATTCAAAGAGGGCAATTTTCATTATTTTTTTCATTTTCCTGTCAGTTCTCCGGTCTTCAGCTTTTTTGTTTGATAGATTGAAGGAATATTTTTGTCAGCGTGGGTTCCACTTCCGAAAAGTGGGTTACCTTAAGTTTATCCACAGCAGACTTGAGAAATTCATGAGGTTTGGCGTCTTTTTTTAGTTTAACTTCGGCCGACTTTCTGTTTTCGCGGATGACTTCAATAAGGGGGATAGTCTTGAGAACAGAGGCGTCGCCTTCGAACTCAATTTTGTATATGTCACTTCCAGAGTTTCTTTTTATTTCGCTAAGGGATCCGCTTAAGACTTCAAGGCCGTTGTTGATCAGGAAAATATTTGAGCAGAGGTTTTCAGCCACCTCCATCTGGTGAGTTGAAAGGAGCACAAACTTCTCTTTTGCCATAAGCTCTGAGATTATGTCCTTTACTATCTGCTGGTTAATCGGGTCGAAGCCCGAGAACGGCTCGTCCAGTATTAAAACCTCAGGATTGTGAATAACAGCCGTTATGAACTGTACTTTCTGCTGATTACCCTTGGAGAGTTCCTCTATCTTCCGGCCCGAGTAGTCTTCAATTTCCATGCGGTTTAACCAGCTTAAAGCCTCCTCAACGGCTTTGGGCTTGCTCATCCCTTTAAGCTCGCCGAAGTAGCGCAGAACGTCTATTACCTTGCTTTTTTTGTAAAGGCCTCTTTCTTCGGGCAGGTAACCTACAATGTTCTGGAAATCATATCCTGTTTTCTTTCCATTGAACATTATTGTGCCGCCTGTAGGCTTGAGGATATTAAGAATCATTCTGATGGTTGTTGTTTTCCCGGCGCCGTTAGGCCCCAAAAGTCCGAAAATCCTGCCCGGAGCAACTTCAAAGGAAATATTATTAACTGCAACAACATTGTTAAATTCTTTGGTAAGATTTTGAACTTTTAGCATAATAAATATGTAATTAATAAACAATTATTTTGAGACCGGTGTATTACAGCTGACGGTCCCGCCAAAAAAAAGGTCAGTTTCCAGGGTACTTAAACCGGGGGAGTACAAAGGAAATATTTTCTGCTCAATTTAATTAAATTTAGTTAAACATAAAAAATGACTTTATATTTAACATACAATTTTTGATTTTATATACAAAATTTGATTTAATGCGTCAATTCCGTATTTTACTGAACCTGGTGCAGCCATTGTTCATTAATTATATAAATCATAAGTCAAATGTTGACTATAAAGTATAAGATAATTATATTTTGATGCTTTTTTTTAAAGTTATGAAACCAATGATAATAAAATACACGAACTACACAGACGGCATACACGAGTTTGAGTTTAATGAGGATGTGAAGACACTTGGATTAACCGAGCCTCTGTACGGTAATGTGAACCTGAATGTCAGGATGGATAAGTCGCACAGTCAGATTGTTCTTAACTGCGTGCTGACTATAAATGCAAACTTTAACTGCGACAGGTGTGGTGAAGAGTCGACAACTGAATTAAGGAGCGATTTCAAGCTGGTTTACCTATTTGGAACTAATCCTGACGATAGTACTTCAGTTAACCTGTATTACCTAAGTCCGGAGGAGGATAAGATTGATCTGAAGCCGGATGTGGTTGAATATGCTGTGCTTTCGGTTCCGATGAAAAAGCTTTGTAAAGAAGATTGCAGCGGCTTATGCCCGCATTGCGGGGCTAATCTGAACAGGGAAACCTGCAATTGCACGAAGGAAAAAATAAATCCCGTTTGGGCGCCCTTGCTTAAACTGAAGAATAATTCAAAATAAACATGGAATAAAAAATGCCAAATCCAAAACGTAGATGGTCGAAAAGCAGAAGAGATAAAAGAAGAACTCATTACAAAGCCGAAGCTCCGACTTTAGCCACCTGCAGCAACTGCGGTGAAATGAAGTTGAACCACAGGGCTTGCCCTAACTGCGGATATTACGCAGGCCGTTCAATGTTTGTACCTAAGAGCTAATCTTTTCATGGCACAATCCGATGAAAATGCTCATTGCAGAATCGTAGTGGATGCGATGGGGGGCGATTTCGCCCCTCATAATGCCGTCCTGGGCGCTATCCAGGCTGCAAGTGAGGAACCATCCATAGAACTTTTTCTGGTCGGTAAGGAAAAAGAAATCCTGGAAGTTATTGCAGGGAACAAATTAAGTTTTGACAAGTCGCATATCATAAATGCCGATGAGGTCATTACTATGTCCGATCATCCGACTGATGTAATTAAAGCCAAGAAAAATTCCTCCATTACTCTGGGAGCCAGAATGGTCAGGGAGAAAAAGGCCGACGCCTTTGTCTCTGCGGGCAATACGGGTGCAATGCTGGTTGCCTCGACACTCATGATGGGGAAACTGCCCGGAGTTGAAAGGCCGACTATTGGTACTTTCATGCCCTCGGAAGATGGTATTGTTACCATTTTTGACGTTGGAGCCAGTGTTGACTCAAAAGCCAGGCATATGCTTGACTACGCAATCATGGGCTCCATTTTCGTAAGAGAGATCCACAATATTGAAAATCCCAAGGTTGGGATCTTAAGCGTTGGAGAGGAGGACACAAAAGGGAATGAAGTGTCTTTAAGCGCTCTCGAACTCATAAGAAAAACAAATTTGAATGTTGTTGGAAACATTGAGGGGCGCGACGTCTTAAAAGGGAAGGTAAACGTAGTTGTTTGCGACGGCTTTGTAGGCAATATTTTACTCAAATTTGCTGAAAGCTTTGTCGGCCTTCTGAAAAGTAAAATCAAACTTTTTGCAGATAAAGGACTCTTATACAAGATCAGAGTACTACTTATGAAAGGCACCCTTAAAAAGGTAATGAAACAGTTTGACTACCAGACTTACGGCGGGGTTCCACTTCTTGGCGTTAACGGCATCAGTATAATCGGGCATGGCTCCAGTTCTGTACTTGCTATTAAGAACATGGTTCTTAGAGCAAAAGAAATGCACGATAAAAAACTAACACAAAAAATTGAAGAGTCATTAAAAGATTATGCAAATATCTCCTAACGGAAAAAACAGAAAATTTAACGCCGTTATTACTGGCGTAGGAATGTATGTTCCTGAAAAAGTGCTCGATAACAAGTATTTTGAATCCATCGTGGATACTAACGACGAATGGATAATGACAAGGACCGGCATCAAAGAGCGCAGAGTTCTGGAAAACGGGGCAACAAGCACACTGGCTACAGAGGCCATTAAGGACCTTCTGAAATCCAAGAACCTTTCCCCGGAAGAAATTGAAGTTATAATTGTGGCTACAGTAACTCCTGATATGTTTTTCCCCGCGACAGCCTGTCTCGTTCAGGATAACATCGGAGCTAAAAATGCATGGGGTTTTGATATCTCAGCTGCCTGCTCAAGCTTTCTTTTTGCACTTAAAGTAGGCTCGGGCCTGATTGAAAGCGGTGCATATAAGAAGGTTGTTGTTGTTGGCGCAGATAAAATGAGCGCAATAACAGACTATACAGACAGAAACACCTGCATACTTTTCGGCGATGCCGGAAGCGCAGTGCTTCTGGAACCTTCAGAAGACCACAGCTATGGAATTCAGGATTCAATCCTGCACGTTGATGGTTCAGGCCGCAATGCCCTTTATATGTCGGGCGGCGGAAGCTTAAACCCGCCTTCACATGAGACGGTTGATAAAAAAATGCATTATATTTACCAGGACGGCAAGGCGGTCTTTAAGGTGGCTGTTGTCGGAATGGCAGACGTATCGTACGAAATAATGCAGAAGAACAATCTCTGCGCTGAGGATGTTGCATACCTGGTGCCGCATCAGGCAAACTTAAGAATAATTGACGCCACGGCAAACAGAATGGGCATCACAAAAGACAAGGTGATGATAAATATTCATAAATACGGCAATACCACTTCGGCTACTATTCCATTATGCCTTACAGAGTATTACCGCGACGGCAAGCTTAAGAAAGGCGACAACCTCGTACTTGCTGCCTTCGGGGCTGGCTTTACCTGGGGTTCAATTTATCTAAGATGGAGCATGGACTAAGATGGGTAAAAGAGCTTTTGTATTTCCGGGTCAGGGTGCACAGTATGTAGGCATGGCAAAAGACCTTTATGAAAACTCAGTTGAAGCCAAAGAAATGATCCAGATGGCCGATGAGGCTGTAGGGGTTAAACTTTCCCATATACTTTTTGAGGGACCGGAAGAAGCATTAAAGCAGACTGAAAATACTCAGCCGGCAATATTTCTGCACAGTGTTGTGCTTACAAGCCTTTTAAGGAATTTCGGGGCCGATATGGCAGCCGGGCATTCTTTGGGTGAATATTCGGCACTTGTTGCAGCAGGCGCCATCCAGTTCTATGATGCCGTAAAGCTCGTAAGAACCAGGGGATGTGCCATGCAGAAAGCCGGAACTATGTATCCCGGCACAATGGCCGCCGTTATCGGAATGGCTCCGGAAAAGCTGGAAGAAGTCTGCCGCACGGCCTCAGAGGCTGGAATTGTACAGTGCGCTAATTTTAATTCCCCCGGACAGATCGTCATCTCGGGCTCTGTTGACGGAGTAAGAAAAGCAATGGAAATTGCCAAGGCCTCAGGCGCTAAACTGGTTAAGGAACTCGTTGTAAGCGGCGCTTTCCATTCTCCTTTAATGCAGCCTGCTACGGATGAATTGAAGGAGAAACTCGATTCAACCCCGGTCTATGACGCTAAAATTCCTGTCTATGCAAACGTTACGGCAAAACCCGAAACCTCAAAGGAAGAAATTAAGGATATGCTCTTAAGGCAGTTAAATGCGCCTGTACGCTGGGAAGAAACAGTTGTTAATATGATCAACGACGGTTGTGATGAATTTATTGAGATTGGGCCTGGTAAGGTTCTGCAGGGACTCATAAAAAGAATTAATCCCGATGTAAAGTGTTCAGGAATTGATAAATTTTCCGATCTCGAAAGGTATCTCTGATATGACTGAAAACCAGATGCGTGTAATTAAGGGATTGAAAATCGATCCTGTAATCTTTACTCAGAAGTTTGTACCCGGATGTAATATACATAACTGCTCGGGCGAATGCTGCTACTACGGTGTTTATGCTGAAAGTACTGAGTTTGAAGTAATAATGGGTATGAAGGAAAGAATCATCCAGTCTATGGATGACTCTCAGACCACAGATTACACACAATGGTTTGAAGAACCCAACGAGGACCCTGATTTTAAGTCGGGCATTGCCGTAGGGACAGAGGTTTACAACGGGAAATGCGTATTTTTGGACAAGCAGGGCTTTTGTACGCTGCAAAAAATTGCGTATGAAAACGGTGAAAATAAGTGGAAATATAAACCTCTTTATTGTATATTATTCCCGCTTGTTATTTCTGATGGTGTATTTACCATTGATGACGGGCATTTGGAGCGCATGCATTTCTGCAACAGGGAAGAAAACCAGACCTCAACGGTTTTTGAAGAATGCAAAGAAGAGATTATACATGTTTTCGGGCAGGATGGTTTTGAAGAGCTCGAGAAATACAGGGACGAATATTTTAACGAATTAAGCAGAGTTAAAAATTTAATAAAGGACAGCATTGGATCTTAAAGGCAAAAGAGCAATTGTAACCGGCGGTACGCGCGGTATTGGAAAGGCAATAGTAACTGAACTGGCAGCCCGGGGCTGCAGTGTGGTTTTTACATATCAGAGTTCGGAAGAGGCCGCAAAGCAGATTGAATGCGAGGCTTCAAAAGACGGCGTAAAGGTTTTGTCCATCAGGGCTGATGCATCTGTCTATGCTGAGGCAGAAAAGACAGTCCAGTTTGCTCTTGAGAACCTGGGGGGGCTTGATATTCTGGTTAACAATGCCGGCATAACACGCGACGGTCTGCTCATGAGAATGAGTGAAGGGGATTTTGATACAGTAATTAATGCCAATCTGAAGAGTGTTTTTAATTACACAAAAGCTGCCGTTAAGCCGATGATGTCGCAGCGTTATGGCAAAATTGTCAACATCACCTCTGTAGTTGCAATTATCGGCAATCCAGGGCAGGCAAATTATGTAGCCGCAAAGGCAGGCGTAATAGGTCTTACCAAGTCCAGTGCGAAGGAATTTTCTTCAAGAAATATAAATGTTAATGCCGTTGCTCCGGGTTTTATCGCAACTGATATGACAACAAAGTTGAATGATAAGCAGAAGGAAGCTATTCTTGCGGGTGTGCCGGCCAAAAGAGAAGGCCGTCCGGAGGAAGTTGCAAAAGCAGTGTGTTTCTTATGCAGTCCGGATTCTGATTATATTACCGGACAGGTAATATCCGTTGACGGCGGAATGGCAATGTAATTATTAACTAAAATAAACTATAAAATAGGAGTAAAAATGGACGTTGAAGCTAAAGTAAAAGAAATAGTTATGGATAAATTAGGTGTCGAAGAAACACAGGTTACACCTGAAGCTTCCTTTACTAACGATTTAGGTGCTGATTCTCTGGATATCGTTGAACTGGTCATGGGTTTTGAAAGCGCTTTTGGTATTTCTATTCCTGACGAAGACGCTGAAAAGATCGGAACAGTTGGCGATGCTGTTAGCTATCTGAAGGGAAAAGTAGCCTAAGCTTACTTTACGATTTTTATGCCGCAGGGCAGAATGATGCTCCGGTGGTAAAAAGTTTGCTGCGCAGGAATTTTCCTGCGCTGGACTTTTTTATTGCGCGGTTCTTTTCCGGCCGGCTTGGCGAAATGAAAGAGTTTAATAAAGATTTTTGGAAACCTGCAGAATAAGCAGTGAGCCGAATTAATTTCTACAAAATTTGAGGAGTTGTTTTATGGGCAAAAGGAGAGTTGTGGTAACCGGATTGGGTGCAATTACTCCGATTGGTAATAATACCGAAGAATTCTGGCAAGGTTTAGTTGAGGGACGTAATGGTGTCGGTCCGATTACAAAATTTGATGCTTCTACATTCGATACAAAGTTTGCAGCCGAAATTAAGAATTTTGATCCGGCTCAGTATATCGATAAAAAAACCGTGAAGCGTTTGGATCCATATGCCCAGTATGCTCTGGTTACAGCTGAAATGGCACTTAAAGATTCGGGAATCAATCTTGATGAAGTTGACAAGGAAAGATTTGGAGTAGTTTTTGGAAGCGGAATCGGGGGAATGGACACAAACCAGAAGCAGCATTTTGCTTTCTTCGAGGGCGGTGTAAACAGAATCAGTCCCTTCTTCGTCCCTATGATGATCTCCGATATTGCAGCGGGGCACATTTCAATTAAATTTGGCGTCAAAGGCCCGAATTATGCTACAACCTCTGCATGTGCCACTTCATCGCATGCAATTGCGGATGCTTTTATGCTTATTCAAAGGGGTTCGGCAGACCTGATGTTCTGCGGAGGCAGTGAAGCTGCAATTACTGAAATGTCGATTGGCGGTTTTAATGCCCTAAAGGCATTATCCACCTGGAACGACAGATACTGCGAAGCCTCACGTCCTTTTGACAAGGAAAGAAGCGGATTTGTAATGGGCGAAGGCGCCGGCGTTCTAATTCTCGAAGAATATGAGCATGCAGTAAAAAGAGGCGCGAAAATTTATGCCGAAATGATTGGTGCCGGCCTTACAGGCGACGCATATCATATTACAGCACCGGCTCCCGGAGGCGAAGGAGCAGTACGCTCTATGAGAGAAGCGCTCAGAGATGGTGAAATTCAGACTACTGATGTCGATTATATAAATGCTCACGGCACCTCGACTACATATAACGACCTTAATGAAACTTTGGCTATTAAAACATTGTTTGGTGAACATGCATATAAGATGATTGTAAGCTCCACCAAATCGATGACCGGACACCTGCTTGGAGCAGCCGGGGCGATTGAATCTGTTGCTACAGTTCTGGCACTGAAGAACGGTACAATACCGCCTACGATTAACCTGACTGAGCCGGACCCGGAATGTGACCTTAATTATTGTCCCAATAAGGCTGAAAAGCGTGATATTACCTATGCTTTAAGCAATACTTTCGGTTTTGGCGGGCACAATGCTTCTTTGTTATTCAAAAAAATGTAGGTAGTTCGTTTTGAATCTCAGGCTGATAAGCTTTTTAAGAAAATTGATGTCTCTTAGGGGGAATAAGTCAAAATTCCAGAATTATCCGGATAATTTTGCCAAAATCCTCGCCGAGAAGCTGCATAATCTTGAAAAGCTTATCGGCTATAAAATAAAAGATCCCACCTTTTATGTAAAAGCTATTACTCACCGTTCATATTCTGAATTTACCGATTACCACCTTAGAAGTAATGAACGCCTGGAGTTTTTAGGCGATTCTGTGCTTGGACTCATTATTGGCGAATATGTCTTTAAGGATTTTCCGAATAAAGACGAGGGTTTCCTAACAAAAACCCGCTCTCAGCTGGTGAACCGTGCTGCCCTTGCCAGTGCCGCTGCTAAGATCAACCTTCTGGACTATATGCTCGTTGCAAATAATTTTGTGGGTAATTCGGATAAAGGTGCCCAGTCAATTATTTCCAATGCACTCGAAGCCCTTATTGGAGCTATTTACCTGGATGCAGGTCTTGAAGCCGCGGCAAAATTCGTCGAAAAAGTTATTATTGATCCCGGAATTAAAGAAGGAATATTCCTTGTGGATAGAAATTTCAAGAGCCAGCTTTTGGAATTTACGCAGGCGCATAAACTGGAAAACCCTACCTATAAGCTCATTAAGGAAGAAGGGCCGAATCACAACAAGATTTTTACAATAGAAGTCCTGGTGGATACTATCAGCTACGGTATTGGCGAGGGTAAAAATAAGAAAACAGCAGAACAGAATGCCGCCCAGGATGCCCTGGTGAAAATAGGCGAACACAAGCAGTAAGACTTATAGTCTCAGATTTCCCCCCGCCTCAAAATCCGGCTTCAAGAACAATTGATCCCTGCAGGAAATAATCCCATTGAGGGCAATAATTTATTTAAAACCAATTATTGTAAGATTTCTTATATTTACACATTAAAATTTTGTATTTCCTAAAAATACTATTCTAAACTTTAAGAGAATTATTTATATGAAAAACTTCGAATTTACCGATAAGTTTGCAGACAGACATATCGGACCGGGTAAAGACGAGATCGATGAAATGCTCAATACCATAGGCGCAGGCTCGCTTGAGGCCCTGGTGGAGGAAACTGTTCCTTCTTCGATCAGACTTGAAAACGGGTTAAAGCTCTCTGAGCCTTTAAGCGAATATCAGTTTTTGAAAGAACTTAAAGAGATTGCAAAGAAGAATAAGGTTTTCAAGTCTTATATCGGAATGGGTTATTATAACACTATTCTGCCCGCTGTAATTCAGCGTAATATACTGGAAAATCCGGGCTGGTACACACAGTATACCCCCTACCAGGCTGAAATTTCTCAGGGGAGGCTTGAGGCACTTATTAACTTCCAGACAATGATTATTGATCTTACAGGTATGGAAATTGCCAACGCGTCACTTCTGGACGAAGCTACCTCGGCAGCTGAGGCGATGATAATGCTCTTCAATTCAAGGAAGAATAAACAGGCAGATACTTTCTTTGTCTCTGAGGAATGTTTCCCGCAGACAATTGACGTCCTTAAGACCAGGAGCAACCCCCTTGGAATAAAACTCCTTATAGGTGACCATAAAACTGTTGAATTAAAAGATAATATTTTCGGCATGCTTCTGCAGTATCCTGCAGGCTACGGCGAAGTTTACGACTATTCCTCCCTGATCGGGAAGGCGCACGAAAAATCAATTTATACTGTTGTTGCAGCCGACCTCTTAAGCCTTACACTTCTTAGGGCTCCGGGAGAATTCGGAGCCGACGTGGTTGTAGGATCTACACAGCGCTTTGGTGTTCCAATGGGTTACGGCGGTCCGCACGCGGCATATTTTGCCGTTAAGGATGAATTTAAAAGAGCAATGCCTGGCAGAATTATAGGTATTTCCATTGATGCCCAGGGCAATAAGGCTTTCCGTATGGCCCTTCAGACCAGGGAACAGCATATCAGGCGTGAAAAAGCAACCAGCAATATCTGTACTTCACAGGTGCTACTTGCAATTATGGCCGGTATGTATGCAGTTTATCATGGCCCGAAAGGCCTTAAGGCAATTGCTGAAAGAATAAACGGCCTTACTTCTGTCCTTGAAGAGGGCTTGAAAGATCTCGGCTTTAAGCAGACTAATTCAGCATACTTTGACACCCTTAGAATTGCAGTTGAACGCAAAAAGCAGACCGAAATAAAGAAACTTGCACTTAAAGCAGAAATTAACTTCAATTACATCGGTAAAGATTCAATCGGAATCTCTTTAGACGAGACTGTTGAAATTGAAGACGTTGAAAAAATTCTTGAGATCTTTTCAAAAGTTTCCGGCCAGGCCGGTACTGCTTCTATGGAAAGTCTCATTACCAGCGGAAACGGTTCCATACCGCAGGCTTTGAAGAGAACATCACCGTACCTGCTTGAGAAAGTCTTTAACGTTTATCATGCCGAGCATGAAATGCTGCGTTATATAAAGGCTCTTGAGAAAAAGGACCTTTCGCTTACCACGAGCATGATTCCTCTTGGAAGCTGCACGATGAAACTTAATGCCGCGGCTGAAATGCTGGGCATTACCTGGGATGAATTCTCCTCAATCCATCCGTTTGTCCCTGAAGAACAGGCCGAAGGCTACCATATTATTATCAACGACCTCGAGAAAGATCTCGCCACTATAACAGGTTTTGCTGCCGTTTCATTGCAGCCCAACTCAGGAGCCCAGGGCGAATATTCAGGACTCATGGTCATACGCCAGTATCACATAAATAACGGAAACAGCCACAGGAACGTTGTTGTTATCCCGTCTTCTGCGCACGGCACCAACCCTGCAAGCGCTGTAATGGCAGGTATGAAGGTTGTGGTTACGATGTGCAACGAAAAGGGCAATATAGATCTTGAAGACCTCAGAAAGAAGGTAGAGGAAAATAAGGATAATCTTGCGGCACTAATGGTTACATACCCTTCAACCCACGGCGTATTTGAAGAGGATATTAAAGCGCTTTGCAGCCTGGTACATGCCTACGGCGGACTGGTTTATATGGACGGCGCCAACATGAACGCTCAGGTAGGCCTTACAAGCCCGAAAAACATTGGCGCTGACGTCTGCCATCTGAACCTGCATAAAACATTTGCAATTCCTCACGGAGGCGGGGGACCAGGTGTAGGCCCGATTGCTGTTTCTGAAGCCCTTGTGCCTTTCCTGCCCGGACATCCGGTTGTGAAAGTCGGCGGGGAAAAAGCTATACACGCAGTTTCAGCAGCACCATGGGGAAGCGCTAATGTGCTTATTATATCTTATGCATATATCAGAATGATGGGTGCCCAGGGCCTCAAAAAGGCAACTGAAGCAGCTATCCTTAATGCCAACTACATTAAATCTAGCCTTGAATCTTATTTTAAGGTACTTTATACGGGCAAAAACGGCAGAGTGGCTCATGAACTGATTTTCGATATGCATCAGTTCAAGGCTTCAGCCGGCGTTGAAGTTGAGGATATAGCAAAACGACTTATGGACTACGGCTTCCATGCACCTACGGTCTCTTTCCCAGTCCATGATACACTCATGGTTGAACCGACTGAAAGTGAATCTAAAGCTGAACTCGACCGCTTCTGCGAAGCCATGATTTCTATAAGAAATGAAATCAGGGAAATTGAATTAGGGCAGGCCGACAGGGCAGATAATCTCCTGAAGAATGCTCCTCATACGGCAAAAGTGGTTACCTCAGATGAATGGAAACACGTTTATTCGAGAGAAAAAGCTGCATTCCCGACCGACTGGACACTGGCAAACAAGTTCTGGCCCAGCGTTGGCAGAATCAATAACGCCTATGGCGACAGAAATCTCGTCTGCACGTGCGAACCTATAAGCGCTTACGCAGAGGAACCGGCTTCTTAAGTATTTTTGTTATATTAGTTCAGGAAGACTTCTGTAAAATTACAGGGTGAGGTACCATCTTCACCCTGTAATTGTATTTACAGGGAGAGTCTCTTTTACTAATGAAGCTGGAAGGAGCATTATGAGATCCGTTTGTGATATCTTAAAGGAATCCAAAAATATTGCAGTTGTTGGAATTTCGAATAAACCCGGGCGCGACAGCGGCAGAATAGCCCAATACCTTCAGCAGGAAGGATATAATGTTGTTGGCGTCAATCCGCTCCAAAGGGAGTTCCCTGGCATTAAGGTTTATTCTTCTTTGAAAGAAGTGCCCTTTAAGATCGATATAGTTGACGTATTCAGGCGTTCTGAAGCCATTCCGGAAATAATGCAGGATGTGCTCGAGGTTAAACCCAGAGTGCTCTGGCTCCAGCTTGGCATCAGGAATGACGAAGCTGTAGCCCCGGCAATTGATGCAGGAATTGAAACCATTCAGGATAAATGTATACTTGTTGAGCACCGTTTCTGCAGTTAGAAGTGACTGGGGGCTTAAGCGGAAATGAGTTTAATCAGCCCGATACAACCATGCCGCACTTTCTCAGCGCGGCATCTCAGTTTTCAGCATCAGGCAGTATCAAAAATTTACCAATATTTCAGTCTGGAATTTATGAAATTATACGCGGTTGCCCTGAAATTTGCAATTCTCACATTTATTATTCTGCTGCTGCCCGCTGCCCGCTCATATCCATTCAGTTCAATTTCATTCAGCTCCGCTCGGGACAGCCTGAATGTGAAAGACTCTAAGGTAAGAGTGGACAGCATAATTATCTACGGCAACAAGGTAACCGATCCCGAGGTAATTACACAGGAGCTGACCTTCACCAAAGGGAGCTACGTAACTGAAAAGATTCTGGACTATAATAGGGAAAGGGTTTACAGCCTGGGCCTGTTTACGAACGTGAATATATTTCCCGTGTTCAGGGACAGTCTTACGCTTATCATCATAAACCTGAAAGAAAGCTGGTACATCTGGCCTATACCGATTCTGGACATTAAAGACAACATGATAAAAAGGACTACATACGGCGTAGATCTTCAGTTTAAGAACTTCCGGGGAAAAAACGAGACATTAAATCTTAATGCAGCCTTTGGATACGACCCTAACTTCGGGCTTTCATACTACAGGCCGTGGCTTATAAGGGCTGAGAATATATTTTTGTCTGTGGACCTTTATTACAGAAATCCCATTAATAAAAGCATGATAGCTGAAAAGCTTTATGGTGAAAGCTTCAGTCAGAGGATATATACCGGTACACTAATGGTCGGCAAGCGCTTTGATCTTTTTAATGTGGCAGGGATCTATATGGGCTACGATTATGTTGCAGTTCCCAAATATGTTCCGGGAATATCCGCCTCAGACGGAAGGATAGACAGGGTATTAAGAGCCGGCTTAAGCTACGTATACGACAGCAGGAACCTAAAACAGTTCCCTGATTCGGGCCTCTATGTGGGAGCCACTTTTGAGGAAAAAGGTTTCGGCCTGAATAATATTAATTATTCTGCCGTTAAAGTGGACTTGAGAAGCTACTACAGGCTTATTGGGGATCTGACGGGTAAATGGAGGCTTGCATCAAGAGCCGCATTGGGCCCTAACGTTCCGTATTATGATTATTCGCTTCTGGGATCGGGGGAAAAGGTAAGAGGGCATTATAATGAGATCAGGGAAGGTCACTACTTCTACCTGGCTTCTGCAGAACTTAAGTTTCCGATCATCAGGGAGTGGAATTTTTCAGTCAAGCTTCCGATGATTCCGAGCTCGCTTACAACATACAGAATTGAAATTTTTACAAACATATTCGGCGATACCGGTGCAGTCCAGCTGAAAAATACAAAACTCGGCCTGAGGGACTTTTATTCCGGTTACGGTGCAGGGCTGACTTTCCTGCTTCTGCCTTACAATATATTCAGGCTGGAATACGCATTAAATGAATTAAGACAGGGGGAGATGCTACTTGGTTTCGGATTTTCTTTCTAACGTTGAATTATACTATACCCCGGCTTCCAGTGTAAATGGAAACGAGCTTTTAATAAGCGGGGAGGAACATGAGCACATTACGCGCGTAATGAGACACTCTGTGGGCGACGAGCTTTATGTTACCAATGGAGAAGGCAGGATATTTCTGTGTGCAATTTCTGAAATAAGAAAAGACCATCTCACCTGCGAAATTCATTCCGAAAGGATCTATGAAAACAGATTGAAGAATATTTACTTCTGTATTTCAAAGCTGAAGAGTACGGACAGATTTGAATTTGCATTGGAAAAAAGCGTGGAGCTGGGAGTAACAAATTTTATTGTCTTCGACTCCCGGAGAAGCGTCCCCAAAGGAGGCAAGCCCGAGCGCTGGCAGAAGGTTCTCATCTCTTCGATGAAGCAGTCCTTAAGAAGCTTTCTTCCCAAAGTTACCACCAAAGGCTCTATTGCCGAGATTATGGCGCTGTCTGGAGAAAAAATTGTCTTTGAACAGAATTCGAAATTAAGTTTCAGGAATTTCCGTCCCCGCGAGGACAGGGCTTACTATTTTATTTTCGGTCCTGAAGGGGGTCTGGATGAAAAAGAGCTTTCCATGTTTCGTGAGGAGAGCTCATACTTCCTTACTGAAAACCGTCTCAGGAGCGAAACTGCAGTTGTTACGGCAGCG
This sequence comes from Syntrophomonadaceae bacterium, assembly GCA_050259615.1. GTDB lineage: Bacteria > Bacteroidota > Ignavibacteria > Ignavibacteriales > SURF-24 > JAAXKN01. The sequence goes on from JBLNAZ010000012.1 coordinate 23,774, forward strand.
TCAGTTCTCTCCTTTAATATTCAGCACCCTCTGGCACCATGAAACCATAGCTGAAAAACCACCGGCATTTTCTCTTCATATTTCTGCGCCCGGCACCGCCCGGGCATAAGAATCACAAACTTCATCACCTGATTTCATCCGAAATCATCTCATTTTTGCACTTCTGAATCCTTTGTACATCTTTTACATCCGAAATAATAAGCAGTGATCTTGAGCACAGAAACATTTAGTCAGTTGACATTATAAGCGTATATTTTATCTTACAATTAAAGAGCCAAGGTAAGGTTATTACCGGAAGAAATGAACCCGAAAATATTTCTTCCCTTAATGTAAATCAGGGCAGCTAAATGAGGGCGCTGTTTCTGTACCAGAACGGAAGCATTTACTTGTCCGCCTTAATATAAATTCAACTGAATACATTCACTTACAATTCCTAAAAATACCAAGCAGTCTGGTGGGAAAGTCACGCTGTGTGACTTACAGTGCGGAGCTATGATTCTATAATATTTGATGCGAAGATAAAAAAAGGAAAGATGGGAATGAATAACCACCATAAATCTCAAAGCGAAGAACCGATGAGAATGACTCACTTGCTGGAGATTATCTACAGACAGAAATGGACAATAATAGTTACTTTTTTGACGGTAGTCAGTTTTGCGCTTATTTTTACTCTCCTGCAGAAGAAAGTCTATGAGGCCAATACCTCAATTATTGTGGACGAGAGTCAGGCCACGCTGGCCCTCGGCCTGGGCAATCCTGATTCAAAGACAGACAAAGTGCAGATACAGGTTGAGGTACTGCAGTCCCGTGACCTGTTATCGCACGTGGCCGGAAAGCTGCTCGACAGAGTATACATAGATCCGAACCAGCAGAAAGATACGCTTCTTATCATCAGGGATGCCAGGAAGTCGCAGAAGGTTACAGACTTCTCATCGCCCAGGATGCAGGAAGAAATAATCAAGCAGCTCAGGAATTCGATGGAGCTGATGACCAAGAAGGGAATGAATGTTGTAAAACTTTCCTTCAGAAGTCACGATCCGCGTGAGGCCGCATTAATAGCAAATATGTTCATTGAAACCTATTATGAGAGAGACCTTAACAGAAGCCGTTCGAATTCTTCGGAACTGCGCGCCTTTTTAGAGCAGCAGAGTTCAATTAAGGCCCGTGACCTGGCCAGGAGCGACTCGGCCCTCCAGAACTACATGCAGAATAACAACGTAACGGCACTTGACGTGGAGTCAAATATTACCAATAACAAGGTTGCCGCCCTCCAGAGTGAACTTGAATCGAGCGACATTGAATACCAGAAAAGCAAACTCCTGCTCGACAGCTACAAAAAGGAGCTCACAAGGCTGAGTCCCCAGGTGGCGCAGAAGATTGTAAGCGGGGACGACCTCTACATTAAAGAACTCCAGCAGGAAATAGCCAGGAAAGAGGCCCAGCTCGATATTTCAAAAGTGGTAAGCTCCACTGAAGCCCAGAGGCCTGAATACAAAAGCCAGGTCAATAAGACCAGCCGTGCAATCGACTCACTGCGTGCAATTCTGGATTCAAGAACTAAAGACTATGTAAAGAGCTCGATGAACAACTATTCCATTACGGGATCTGGAAGCGGAACAGACCAGGGAAATATAATTTCAGAACTCTCAGGACAGATACAGCAGCTCCAGGTGAAGATGTCCTCGCTGGAACTGAACAGAAAAATGCTTGCTTCATACCTTGGGAAATACAATGGCAGGCTGAGCCGTCTTCCACAGGAAAGCGTTACACTCGCAAAGCTTCAGAGGGAAAGGGCATTTAACGAAAAGGTGGCTGAGGACCTGAAGGCAAAATACCAGGAAGCCATGCTTGCCGAGCGCTCCACTTTCGGGGATATCCAGCTGCTGGATAAAGCTTCCGTACCGCTTGAGCCTGTAAGCCCTAATGCAAAATTCAACCTGATTATTGGAGGACTTACAGGACTGAGCCTTGGCTTTATACTTGCCTTTATATTTAACTTTGCGCATAACAAAATCCACACCCCGAAAGATATTGAATATCTGGGGTTCAGACTCCTGTCCACTATACCGAAGCTGCAGCTGGAAGCAAAAACGAGCCCCAGGCTTCTTAAACAGCATGGGGAAAAGCCGGCCTCCACGAGCCTTGTCTCGGCAAAGAACCCTAATTCCGAAATTTATGAGTCCTATCTCCGCCTGGGCATCAACCTAGCATACAGCCTTATGGACAAGAGTTATAAGTCGCTTTTAATTACCAGTGCCGGGCCAGGAGCAGGCAAAAGCGCGACAGCAATAAATGTATCTGTCACACTGGCAAATCTGGGCAAGTCGGTTCTGCTTGTAGATACCGATGTAAGGCG
>JBLNAZ010000013.1:0-6758 GCA_050259615.1 Syntrophomonadaceae bacterium
ATTAAAGAGATCAATAATGTGCTGGAGAAATTCAAAGCCATAAAGAGTCCCAACTTCTCCCCCTACGTAAACAACATCAAAATGGTGGACCTCGACGGAAAATAAAACCAATTAAAAATTAAAAGGTAGGGGCGCACCCCGCCGCCGCTGATTCGAATTTTCTTTGAGCCCTCCCCGGAGGGCTTTCCTTTTTTTTTTGACTAGCCACGGCCTTTAGTCCTACGGTGTATACAAGTTAATACAGGTTTTAGCTGTACTCAGAGGAGTTAAAAAAGATACAGGGAGAGCATCTGGAATAACGCATTTATTAAGCACCGAAGGTGCGCTCTGTCTATAGCCCGGGGTGAGGAAGCCCCCGGACGGGGGCGACTGAACCCCCGGGAACCGAATTCCCCCCGCATTTCTGCGCCCTGAAGGGGCGCTATGTAAAGATAGGTTGGACATCTCGCCCCTTTTTTGACTAGCCACGGCCCTCCGCGGAGGGCCGTGGGATCATATTAAAACAACCCCTGGGACTTTAGTCCCGTATCCTCAACCGATGATTGCGGCAAATTATAAGATTATACCCGCCAACTCTCCCATTAAAAAAATATTTTACTTTTGTTCCCCAATTGAGTACATTTTTAATGCCAGCTTGGGCGGCAATAAATCACTTCTAAATCCGCCTGAAACCTGTAAATAATATTTCACTATTAATGGAGGAGATATGTCGTTATTTCTACTTCCTGACAGGTGCATCAGTAAAATCAAAATTCTGCTTACCGTTACTTTCTTTCTGACTTTTAGCGGAATGCTCTATGCACAGGGCAATATGGTGAATCTTGTTCTCTCGGTGAAAAAGGCTAATTACCAAAAAATGGAAAAGGCAGTTCAGGATGCCGGTGGCAAAGTAAATTTCATTCATAAGTACGTGGATGGTATGGCAGTTACTGTACCGGTCGATAAGGCAGCAATAATTATAGGAATGCCCGAAGTGCTGCGTTCCGAAAAGGATCTGATGGTTAGTATTCCCGAACCCCGGCCCTTTCAGCATGCAGGATACGAAATACCTGCTTCTGACCTGCAGGTCGAGGTACAGAATGAAGCTCCTTTGGATGCGGAAGGAATAAAAAAGCTTTTCGAAACCTATCCCGATACCTACTATCCCTTCTCTAACGGCATAACAAACACAAATGAATTCTACACTTCTACAGGCCACTATGGCGAAGGTGTAATTGTGGCCGTAATAGACGCGGGAATTTCCAAATCGGCAAGAGCTGTGAAAGACAGAATAATTGGCGGATATGATTTTACAGGCGACGGCCTGGGCCCTTATAGCGCCTCAAACGGCGGACATGGAACCTGGGTTGCATGCTGCATCGGCGCAAATATGATTGCAGGCTTCTCCTCTCCGAAAATACAGAATGCAATAAAAAGATATGCCCCCGGTTCTGTATTACCAAACTATTTTGCTCCCGGCATTGACGGAATTCCTATTGTTGGCCAGGCGCCCTCTGTAAGCTTCTATGCTCTTAAAGTATTTCCCTTTAACGCCAACAGCTCGCCAAGAAGCAGAATAGCAGCTGCATTGGAAATGGCAATTGAGCTTAAGGAAAAATACAACTCCGGAATATCGGACGGCGTAAATATTCAAATTGTAAACATGAGTCTTGGTGGCGGAGGACTTACTTCGGGTAACGATAACCTTTATGCACCGCTTATTAAAAGAGCCCACGATGCCGGAATCCTTATGGTTATCTCAGCCGGAAACAGCGGCCCGTCGGGTATGACTATCGGCGAACCCGGGGCAGCTCCAAATGTTGTAACCTGCGGAGCAAGCGACGATGCAACGCATGAAAGAATTTTAAGGGATTATCAATACGGTCCCGGAACCGGATCATTCTGGCGCCCGCTCAATAATAACGTGGTTGCCTCCTACAGCTCGCGCGGGCCTAATGCCGACGGCAGACCCGATCCCGATATTACGGCTCCCGGTACCTGGAGATTTGTTCAGAGCCCAAGCGGAACAAGCTTTTCATGGGTAAGCGGTACATCATTCTCGGCACCTACTGTTGCCGGTGCCGCTGCACTTCTGCTTTCTGCCAGACCTGAATCTACTCCCGATCAGCTCAGAGCCGCATTGCTCAGAGGAGCCAATAATACTGCTCTTGATGGTAACCCGACAGTCAATGAACAGGGCTTCGGACTTCTGGATGTTATGAACGCTTATGAAAAACTGACCTCCGGCGTCACAAATCCTCCCGATCAGGGCCTGGCTTCTCCAATTGCCGCAACCAATATTTCGGTGCAGGACAAACTGGGAATTATTCACGGCCCCTCTTTTGCCGGATCTACGGGCATGCTGGCCCCGGGCCAGAGAATGGAATATTATTTCAATATACCTAAAAGTGCAAAGTCTCTTAAAATAAGTGTTTCATCCGTCACGCCGGAGCTTCCTCCTTCGGGCCAGAACCAGTTTTTTGGAGACGATGTTTTCTTTGCAATTCATACTGCCGAATTTACTACGGAAGACTACAGGGGCGGTACACCGCTATTTGTTAAAGCGGGACAAAGCTATGAGGTTTCACTTGACGGACTTGACCTGGATCTGGGCGTTATGAAAATAGCCGTAATGGGCGACTGGACCAACGCCGGAAAAGTTTCGGCCTCTGTTTCCATACAGGCTGAATACGGCCTCGATGCACAGCCGTTTGCTGCGGGATTTCTTTCACAGGGGCAGTATTCTGCTGCAAGTATTAACATCCCGGCCGGTACTGCAGGCGTTGACTTCAAACTGAAATGGGTCAACGGATGGGATAGATATCCAACAAATGACCTCGATATGGTTGTATTTGATCCCGATGGCAATATTGCAGAAGTTGATAATGACGGGGATTTAATTCCCGACGGACAAACTTTAAGCATGCCCGAATACATGAGTGTGAGCAATCCAATGCCTGGAAAGTGGACAATATGGACCCTCGGATACACCATCTGGGAAGGAAGGGAAAATTTTAAGGTTTATGCAGACGTGCATAAGGCATTATCGAAGGATGCTGCATTACTGACGAAAGACATGTTGCCAGCTGAATTTGCGCTTTCGCAGAATATGCCTAACCCGTTTAATCCTACTACAATAGTTAAATACGATCTTCCCCGCGATGCCGTTACAACACTCAGAGTTTATAATAGTCTGGGACAGCTTGTAAGGACACTGGTTAACGAATTAAAACCCGCGGGTAGTCATCAGGTGATGTTTGATGGAAGGGACGACTCGGGCACGCACCTTTCAAGCGGCATGTACATATATCAGATTACAGCAGGCAGCTTCACAAAATCTGCCAAGATGCTGCTGCTGAAATAATTGTGATTAATGATTAGTTGAGAATAATATTTAGCCTGCCGGAGAAAAATATATCCGGCAGGCTTTTTTGTAATATATTACTGCATCGCCGCAGGCGAAAAACTTCGAACTTCGAACCTTGAACCTTGAACTTTATATCAGCTTCTTCACTTCCGCCAGCATGCGGTCGAATTCGTAGGGCTTGGCTAGAACGGAATCTATTTTCAGCTTCTCAAACTCAGTCTCGGTTTTGGATGATGTGCTTCCTGTGGAAAGTATAACTGGAACCTCTATGCCCAGCTCCTGTATCTTCTTAATGCATGTAAGCCCGTCCATCTCCGGCATCTTGTAATCTATTATAAGCAGGTCCACCTTAATCTCTTCGGTTAAAACCTTCAGGACTTCCTTGCCGTTCTGGACTCCTATTACCTGATAGTTATACGATTCCAAAAGCTCGGCTAAAATATCCCTCAGCATAATTTCATCGTCTGCAAGGAGAATTATTTTTTCTGTCTGCGCCGCTGCAGAATCCGCGCTTTCGTCAAATGCCGGAATATAAACATTAAATTCGGTTCCTTTTCCGGGTCTGCTCTTAACGTCTATGCATCCGTTATGGGCCTTCACAATTCCGTAAGTAACATAAAGCCCCAGTCCCGAGCCCGTTTCCTTTTCCTTGGTAGAGAAGTAGGGATCGAAAATTCTGTTCAGATTTTCCTCGCTGATTCCTTCGCCCGTATCCTTTACAGTAAAGCATACATAGTCGTCCTCCTTCAGAAGGGGAAAGTCGAAAGAATTTTTTTCAGGGACCTTAATATTTTTGGCTTCAATTGTAACTTTGCCCTTGCCCTGAATTGCTTCCTTGGCGTTGACGCAGAGGTTCAGTAGAACCTGATAGATCTCCGTAGCGTTGCCCAGAAAATCGTGCAGGCCGGGTTCCGTGTTTTCCTCAATTTCAATCGACTCGGGGAATGTTTGTTCCACAACCAGCATCAGTTCCTTCATAAGGATGGAGGGCTTAACAAGAGTTTTTCTTTTAGCCGTTGGCTTGCCGTAAGAAAGAAGTCCCTTTGTAAGATCAGCCGCGCGTGCCGAGCAGTTCTCAATATTCTCCAGGAGATAGAAGATATCGTTCCTGTCTGAAAGTCTTCTTTTAAGCAGGTTAATGCTTCCGAAAATGCTTGAAAGGAGATTATTAAAATCGTGGGCCATGCCGCTGGCAAGTTTGCCGATTGTTTCAAGCTTCTGGCCCTGGAGCAGCTTGCTTTCAAGTGTTGCGTTCAGCTTCCGTGTAAGGAGGTTATTTACTGAAAAAGCGAGAATTGAAGAAAACTGTTCGAGGTTATGTTTATCGGCCCTGGTGTAAGGATTTTCCTGTCTGCAGAGAATTGACAAAGAAAGAATTGTCTCATTTAAGAATGACGGTGTAATAACAATATTATCTGCCTGAAAGAGTGAAATGAGCGGGTAGGCAATATTGTTCTCGTCGCCGTTTGTAACGCTGAGAGGCTTTCTGTTAACCTTAAACCATTCCAGCAGAAAGCTCAGGTTTAATTTTATCTCATTAAGAATATTAGACTTATCGGGCTGCGGGTCAATATTGTCGGAGACTTTAAAAACCGCCTTTGAGCTTACTTCCTCATCCACAAAAAGCAGAACACCCAGGCAGCTGTCCGTCAGGCTTAAACTTCTGGCAAGAATTTCTTCAGCCAGTACATCGAGCTGAGTATCCTGCACCAGCAAAGTGAGTATATTTTCCCACTCTTTCCTGAAGTTCATATCGTCTTTTGTTTCCGGGCTCATTTGCTTTTTGTGTTAATTCCAATAAAACTTAATTTTGGCGGAGCTGATACTTTAATATTTTAGAATACAGCGTTTTCTGGCTTATGCCAAGGCCCTTGGCAGTACTTTCCCTGTTCCATTCAAAAAATTCCAGGGCTTTTTTAATATGGAGCTTTTCAAGATCGTCCAGAGGAATTATAGTGCAGCCGTCAGAGGCAGCATATTCATCCTGAATATTCAGCTGGTAGCCTGAAGGAAGGTTCAGGTCCTCGGGGCGTATAACATTACCATCGGCAAAAATAATAGCGCGTTCAATTGTATGCTGAAGCTCGCGCACGTTGCCCGGAAATGAGTAGCTGGTAAGAGCTGCTTTAGCCTCAGGCGAAAAAGTTTTAGGATCCCTTACGGGACTTTTGAGCTGAAGGAAAAAATCTGCCAGAAGAAGGGTATCTTCGGAGCGTTCGCGTAAGGGCGGAATAGTAAGCGTAATAACATTCAATCTGAAAAGCAGGTCGCGTCTGAATACCTTCTTTTCAGATTCCTCAATGAGGTTTTTATTTGTAGCGCCAATAACGCGTACGTTCGATTTAAGGTTTGCAATACCGCCCACTCTTCTGTACTCGCCGTTTTCGAGAAAACGTAAAAGTTTAGGCTGTAGAGTAAGGCTCATTTCGCCAATTTCATCGAGGAAGAGCGTGCCACCGTCGGCAATTTCCACAAGTCCCGGTTTAGGTGCCTTAGCGTCTGTAAAAGCGCCCTTTTCATGGCCGAATAGCTCGCTTTCAATGAGCTGGTCGGGCAGAGAAGCGCAGTTAACGATAACAAAAGGTTTATCCTGCCTGTCGGAATTCTGGTGAATAAATTCAGCCATAAGTTCCTTGCCCGTACCGGTTTCGCCCTCGATGAGGACGTTGGAGTCGGACTTAGCGGCGCGCATGGCGAGGTTAACTGTATGGAGGATTTGCCTGCTTTCGCCTATAATTTTATTTGGAGCCTGCTGCTGGTTAACCTTTGAAGAAAGAATAGTATTTCTAACCACGAGTTCCTTGCGTTCCAGAGCGCGGTCTATAGTAAGCAGCAGGTGGTCGAAGTCGTAAGGTTTAGAAATATAGTCATAAGCGCCTTTTTTAATACAATCTATAGCGGTACGCAGTTCAGTTTCAGCCGTAAGCATAATAACCTGGAGGTTAGGGGCGTGGCTCTGGACAAAATCCAGCACTTCATCGCCGTGGACTTCCTGCATCTGGAGGTCCAGGAGCAGGAGGTCGTAGTTTTTATTTTTAATTCTGTCGATAGCGTATTTGCCGTCGAAGACGACCTCAGGGGCGTAGCCCTCGTTAAGCAATTCTTCCTTGAGGAGATAGCACAAAGTCTCGTCATCGTCAGTAATAAGTATTTTCGCGTTCCTTTTCATAGATAATAGTGTCCGGGTTTTGGCAAATATACAAAAAAAGTACAATTAATATGATATATTATAGTCGAACGGGAGGTGCGTTAAATTTAGGCAAAAAGGAGGGGATGTAATATTTTTTTTGGAAGGCACTTGGCAAATACTTAAATTAGTAGTATATTTGTTATCTCAATTCGGGGGCAGCAGCCTTCGTTGTAGGGGCGCGTAGCTCAGGGGTAGAGCATCTGCCTTTTAAGCAGAGGGTCG
>JBLNAZ010000014.1:0-87969 GCA_050259615.1 Syntrophomonadaceae bacterium
ATACGACTAATGTATTTACATATTCCGAGGGCCGTGACCGTGTTACAGGCCTGCCCGAAAATCTCAGGCTGCCATACAACAAGAATTACCTGAAAATCTCCTTCGCAGGGATCGACTTCAGGAGCCCTGAAAGTGTCCAGTACCAGTATAAACTGAATGGGCAGGACTATTACTGGTCACCCCTTAACAATTCAAATGAGGTAATTTTCCGCAGCCTGGAGCCGGGAGATTACACCTTTACGGTAATTGCCCGCAATAAAGACGGCCAGTGGAGCCCAAAGCCGGCAACTTTCAGTTTCAGAATATTGCCGCCATTCTGGAAAACCTGGTGGTTTTATATAAGTGCAAGCGTTTTCCTGATTGGAATTATTTTTTCTTATATCAGACTCAGAACCCGAAGCCTCGAAAAACTGGTTGACTTGAGAACCATTGAGCTAAAGGAGGAAAAACGTAAGGCCGAAAATATTAACAGCGAGCTGGAAAAAAGCCGTTACCAGCTGACTAAAATTAATGAGCTTCAGGCCAAATGGCTGGATGACCTGGCTGAATCGGAAAGATACCTCAAAGAGGTAAACAGCAGCAAGGATAAGTTCTTCTCCATTATTTCACACGACCTGAAAAGTCCGTTTAACGCTCTTCTGACTTATTCGGAATCCATGGTGGAAAATATAGAAAAACTGTCGCAGGAAGAGCTCAGAGATTTTACAGTTAAAGTCTCCAGGTATTCCAGGAATGTTTATAACCTTGTAGAGAACCTGCTAGACTGGTCGAGGATACAGACGGGAAGAATGGAATATTCTCCGAAAGAAATGGGAATTCTTTCAGCTCTTAAGGAAGCCCTGATGGTGCATGAAGCAAGTGCATCAAAGAAAAAAATTACTCTTTGCAGCCACCTTACCTCCGAGATCCCGGTTTTTGCCGATAAGAATATGGTAGCTGCAATTCTGAATAACCTTATTTCCAATGGAATTAAATTCACCTGGCCCGGCGGAAAAATTGATGTAAATGCAGTGCGCGAAGGAGGGTTTCTCAGCCTGATAATTTCAGATAACGGAATCGGTATGGAAGAAACTGAAATCTCAAGGCTTTTTAAGATCGACTCGCATTTCTTTAAGACCGGTACAACGGGAGAAAAAGGAACGGGACTTGGGCTTATACTCTGCAAGGAGTTAATTGAGAAGAACGGTGGTTTCATATCTGTTGAAAGTAAACCGGGAAAGGGAAGCTCCTTCAGGTTTACGCTTCCGCTGGCCTGAAAATCAATTGAAAATTTAATAAGGAAAACTCCGTAAAGATTTCTTTACGGAGTTTTTTTTATAAAATCAGGCTGTGGGTTTGGCTGCTTTTCTGCTGGTTGTTCTTTTTCTGCCTTTTGCAGCTGCAATATTTCCGGACGGGGCTTTTCTGGCTTTTCTTAATTCTTCGCCGGCCTGTTTGTACCTGTTTATGCTCGCTGTAATAGCAGCCTGGAACCTGTTTACAGTATCAGTGGTTGCCGTCAGTGCGCTGTTATAAATTCTGCCGCTGGTGTCTTTTACCACATCTACTGAATTGTCAAATGTTTCAGCAATATCACGTCTTAAATCTTTGCCTGCCTTGGGGGTAAATAGGAAAGCAAGAATACTGCCTGCGGCACTGCCAATGAACATCCCGGTAATTAGTTTTTGGTTGCTTTTGCGTCTGCTGTTAAACATATATTCCTCGTTGTTAATTGTTACATATCCTTCAGGACATCTGTTCTGACATAACTTTCATATCTCAATATATTATATAGCTAAAAACAAAGGAAATCAAGTTCCGTTGAAATTATTAATGTGCCTTCTGAAATATTCTGCCGCATAAATTTAGTCATGACCTTGCCAAAACAGCATTTAGAAAAAAGGGAAAGACATGTCGTTTTATTCCGTCTTTCCCTTTTTCCTGTTCAGCTGCAGATAAATTATCATATGTTGGAACCGGTATTTTCTTCTGCCAGCGATTCTTCCACCAGCTCCTTGCTGGTTTTTACTTTTTCAGTGGCATTCTTGTATGAACTGACCCCGGCATTAAGAGCAGACTGGATTTTATTTATAGCCCCTGATGTAACATTCTTTGCCCCGCTGTAGATGTTGGAAGTGGAGGTTTTTACCTTTTCCATGGAATTATCCACCGTGTTTTTAATATCACCTCTAAGCTCTCTGCCGCTCTTAGGAGTAAATAAAAAGGTCAGAATGCTGCCGGCTGCCCCGCCTAATAAGACCCCTGTAATCATCGTTTTAGTCATGTTCCGCCTTCTAAACATAGTTGTCCTCCTTAAATTTAATTCGAATCATATGCTGAACACTGTTTGTAATATTATATACGATAAATCTTTATAAGTCAATATTATAAAAAAACTACGCTATATTAAAACTGTATTTTTAAGCCCGCAGGCCTGAAGGATTTTAGATGGTGTTATAAGGGTAGGAGATGCTTCCTGCCCATTTTTTTGATATAGGACTCGGGGGATCTTTTGAAAGCCGCAGTATGTCTTAATTATTAATTGATCCTACATGGAGTCCTTTATCTTTTAATGCTATTTGGAAAACCCTGTCCAGCTTTCCCTTAATGTCAGTGAGCACCAGTTCCTCGTGATTCATAGAAATTACGAACATTCTCGTCAGATGCTCGTGTGTATTTAGTTTTAGAAATACAGCTGAGATCTCGTTATTTTCAAAATTGCGAACCATTCTAAGCCATCCCCCCGATTCCATTACCCGGCAGATTTTTGTAAATTGCCCAAAATCAGGGTTTTCACCGGCATCTTTCTTTTTATAAATTCCTATCTGAATTTCTGATATGTTCTCAATTAGTTCCTTATTATCGCTGTCATTATCCGTTGCTTTTATTACTTGATTTAGTAATGACATGCTGATTGACCCTAAGGCGAATTCCTGGTCTTTTTCATACCCGCTTTTAATGCCCGTCAGAAGGTGATTGCGCACATTCCTGAACTCGCTGTTTACATTGAAACAGCCCGTAAATAAAAAGCTTAAAGCTAAAAGCAGGAGAAGTCCTGATACCTTGAAGGCTTTCATATTAATGCCTCTTTTTATGCCCCACACTGTCCAGTGATGGGATGCTGAAATTATCCGAAAGATTGCTTATGGTTTCCAGATCTATTTTTCCTACTATATTAATAAATGACGCCTCGCCTTTTGTGCTTAGTGTGGTTACAACCAGTCCCACTACATTATTGCCGCCGTTTGTTTTGATATAAACATTAGTAGTAGCGCCATTTTCACGGGTTTTTACTATACGGTCCCAGTTCTTTCCGGTAAGGTCTGCATCCAGGGAGTTCATTTTACTGATGATCCGGCTTTCATTTTTACTGCTGACGCCAAAGGAATTGACCTTTACCAGTTTTAGGCCGCCAAGAAGATTCTTGAGTTCCTGATTATCTTTTTTTGAGACGCCTGCTGCCAGCTTAAGCAGTTTTTCGTCCAGGAGCACCTCGGTTACATTGTCGCCGGTCTCAAGAGAGGATAAGTCGCCGAATTCTATATATCCGGCCTCTTTCTTGTAATCTGTATTTTGTGCAAAGCTGTTTGAATAAAGAACTGCTGCACAGAAAATAAGCACGCTAATTAATTTTTTCATTTGTATTCTCCTTATCAATTAAATTTTTAACTACAGTTAAACTCTTATTTATGGGCCTGCTTACCTTCTCGGGAAGTATTTCATTCATTACGGTTGATTTTGTGCGGCTCAGAATATTTCCTACCATTTTGAGTACCATGGACGCCTGCTCATTTGCCGCGGCAATTTCTTTCTGTGAGTAAGGCCTCGGCTGCTCATTCTGCCTGAGGTAAATGGAAACTGAAATAACCGATACAATAACTGCCAGCATTGCAGCCGACCAGACAGGCTTAGAAAAAAGCGCCTCGTATAAATCCAGCAGAAAGGAATGTGATCTATTTTCTTCGTGTATTGTCAACTCCTCAGCACGGCGTATTAGACTTTCAGGACAGGGTTCTTCCTTATATCTGTGCAGCATTCCGGCCGTACGCTTGTACTCCAGGTAAAGCTCTTTTACTTTGGGATCTCTTTCCGCTTTCCACATTATAAGGAGCCTCTGCCAGACGGAGGAGTCTTTATAGGCTGCGGAAATAATTCTGTTTATTAAATTTTCATCCATTTCAGATGACTTCATTTGTGACATATTGCCTTAAATCCTCTTGCAATTTCTTTCTTGCCCGCAAAAGATATACCTTTATGCTGTTAACCGGAATATCCAGGCATTCACTGATCTCCTTGTATTTCAGTCCCTGCAGCTCATAGAGAATAAAAACCGACTGCAGGTTTTCAGGCAGCCTTTTCAGGGCCTCGTTTATTCTTTCATTTACTGAACAAAGATGCACAGATGTGAACGGATTTCCTTTTGTATCACTGTCGGGATAGTTCTCAATAAAACCCTCATCCATAAAGGCTTCATTCTTATACGTCCTTGTGCGCTTTCTTAAATAATCCATGCACAGGTTGTGCGTCGTCCTCATAATCCATGCCCTGGCCTTAAGAACATTAAACTCCTCCATGTTTTGCCAGATGCGGATGAGCACCTCCTGGGTGACGTCATCGGCATCCATATTATTTTTCAGCAGGAGTTTTGAATAGCTGTAGATCCTGTTCTTATACTGCTGAAGAAGAAATTTGTATTTTGTTGTTCTTAGTGTCATGGTTTCTTACTGTATAGACGAACGCAGATATGAAAATGTTACAATTCCTGAAAAATTAATTATAATTAATGCACGCCAACGGAACTCTTTTAATATTGACGCGTCATAATTAATGAGCGCTCAAAAAAGAAAAGATTCTTTAACATTTCTTTTTAAGAGGTGGAAAAATGAAACGGATAGCAGTAATTCTGTCTGCGGCGCTTTGTGTGCTTTTCCTCGGCTTTTCAAATGCCAGAGCTAATGATAATCCCGGACCTCATCAGGATGAGGAATCCCTCCTGAAGTCAATAAAATCAGACAATTTTGATGAAAGAGTAAATTCCGCCTTTACCCTGGGCGAGTTGAAATCTTCAAAAGCCTTAATCCCTCTGCTCAGTATGCTTCATAACGAAACAGCCGATGGCGCCAGGATCATGGCTGCATTATCCCTCTATAAGATAGGCAATGCACAGGGACTTTATGCCATCGCGCGCGCAGCTGAATTCGATAAAAGCGAAAGAGTCAGAAAAATGTGCGCTAATTTTTATAACGATTACGTATTAAATGAGAAAGCTGAAAAACCGGATATTGAAGAAGAACTCCTTAAGGCAGTAAATTCGGATGACCTCAATGTCCGTGTAAGTGCGGCTTATGTACTCGGGGAACTGAAATCTTCTAAAGCAATGATACCATTGATGAGAATGCTTCGCCAGGACGAATGCGACGGTGCAAAACTTATGGCCGCATTATCACTTTATAAACTTGGCAACGCGCAGAGTATCTTTGCCCTTAAAAGAGCGTATGAATTTAATGAAAGCGCAAGGGTCAAAAGAATGTGTGCCATTTTTTACAACACCTGGCAGGCTCAGGAAAAAAGCAGGTAAATTTAATATGGCTTGTAAAAACGGACCTGCTTGAGGGCTATAAAATGTTAAAGTTTATAGCCCTTTTTTTATTTACATCATTTTCTTAATATACTTATTAATGACACAGTGTGTTGAAACATGGTCAGAATTGAAACAATATTTTTCAATTTCCGGAGAATTATAAATGAACGAAGATAAATTGAACGAAGATGGGAATTCGGATAAAATTGACGATTTTACCGAAAAGCTGGAACAGCTCCACGACAGGCTGTGGCAATTGTACGATGAGGCCGATGAACTGATGAAGGACCAGAAAGCTGTAAATGAGATCAACTATATATCCCCCGATTCAGCACTGGCCGCAATGGCTTCCGTCAGGTACGGTCTTGATATTATGATCTCTATCTGCGAAAGCAGCCTTGAATACCTGGGAGTTGAGTTTGAAGATGATGAGGAGAATGAATGACCCCAAAATAAATATTCTGAAAATTTATACTGCGGAAACTTTGCGGAAAATGAAATAATATCTTATCATAAGGGGTTAAAATTTAGAGGATTTTAAAACCGGGAGGATAAATAAATGGCGTTTAAGGCAAATATTCCGCAGTATAAGGCCAACCTGCAGGCAGAAACCAACAGCTCGGCCATGTACAGGGTGCTGGCTGAGACGGAAACCAAGGAAGAATTAAAAAAAGTCTACTTAAGACTGGCCGAATCAGAGGAAAAACACGCTGAATTCTGGCGACAGCAAATACTAAAAGCAGGCGGCAAAGATACCTTTGCCAAACCCGACTGGCGTACGAAGAGCCTCATCTGGATGGCCAGAAAGTTCGGGCCCCAGTTCGTCCTGCCCACACTAGTTGAAATGGAAGAAACAGGAAGTGACAGCTATAGCAGGCAGCCTGAAACAAAAAAGACCACAATGGCTGCAGAAGAAAAGCAGCATGGAAGGCTTTTTAAGGCGATGATGAATACACTTCCCGGAGGACTTGAAGGCAACCAGATTGCCCGCTTTGAAGGCAGACATAAGGGTGTTGGCGGAAATGTTCTTAGAGCTGCTGTGCTGGGCGCAAACGACGGCCTGGTATCAAATCTCAGCCTGGTAATGGGCGTGGCCGGTGCGGCTGAAGGGGCTTCGCTTTCCAACGGAACAATACTTATTACCGGATTTGCAGGGCTTCTTGCCGGTGCAATTTCAATGGCTCTGGGTGAATGGCTGTCTGTTCAAAGTTCACGCGAACTTTATCAAAGACAGATCAGTATTGAAGAAAACGAGCTTGCTGCTAATCCGCAGGAGGAAATGGAGGAACTGGCCTTAATATACCAGTCCAAAGGTATTTCTGAAGAGAATGCAAAGATTATGGCCAGCCAGATTGTCAGTAACCCGAATACTGCACTCGACACGCTTGCTAGGGAAGAGCTGGGCATAGATCCCGAAGAACTGGGAGGCTCGGCCTGGGAGGCGGCAGGAATGTCATTCCTTCTTTTTGCATTCGGAGCCATTATACCTGTAATTCCGTTTATTTTTACTTCGGGCAAATCGAGCATCATTTGGAGTCTTGCCCTGAGCGCAATTGGTCTTTTCGGCATAGGAAGTGCAATTACGGTTATGACGGGCAAGAGTATCTGGTCTTCGGGTACAAGGCAGCTTGTTTTTGGACTTCTTGCCGCAGGTATAACTTTTGTTATCGGATGGTTTATGGGAGTCTCCCTGGCCGGATAAAATACTCTTTGAAAAAAAAGGCGTACGCTGATTCCGTACGCCTTTTTTCATCTTAAATGCTGCTTTAGTTATTTACCACTTCCGGAAGCGTAAAGGTGAAGGTTGTTCCCTTGTTAAGTTTGCTTTCCACCTCAATGAATCCTCCGTTTTTCTCAATGAACTCCTTGCAGAGTATTAAGCCAAGTCCCGTGCCCTTTTCATGTGCCGTTCCCTCGGTGGAAAGATTTGAGTCGATCTTAAAGAGCTTGTCCAGCGAACTCTGGGCAATTCCTACCCCGGTGTCAGCTACAGAAACCTTAACGTGTCCGTCTTCCTTCCGGGCTGAAATCGTAATCTTCCCGTCGGGATTGGTAAACTTAATTGCGTTTGAAATAAGGTTCTGCAGAACGCAATGCAGCATTTTTTCGTCTGCAAATACTGCAATATCCTTGTTTATGCGCTGTTCAAGCTTTATGCCCTTTGTAATTGCATTATTCTTGAGGAGTGAGAAAACAGGCTTTACCTGTCCCGGAAGGCTTAAAGCCTCAGGGTTAAATTCCATTCTTCCGGTCTGTATTCTCGACCAGTCGAGCAGGTTTTCAATCAAATTATAAATGTTCTTGACCGAAGCATTTATGTGTACAATAAAATTCTTTACTTCATCAGTTGAAAACTGTTCAAAGTCCTGCATCAGAAGATTTGTAAAGCCCATCAGTCCGTTAAACGGACTCTTCAGGTCGTGAGCAATAATGGAGAAGAACCTGTCCTTTTCCGAAAGAGATCCCTGCAGCTCCTTTTCCGATTTTTCAAGCTGCTCGTTAAGTGCCGTCAGTTCTTCAGTTCTCTGTTCTAGCAGATATTTATGAGTCTGAAGGTCCGTGGTATATTCAAGAAGTTCCTGTTCCACCGTCTTTTTATAGATGGCTGAGGCTATCTGCTCGGAAACGAATGTAAGGATCTCTTTTTCCTTTTCTCCGTATGCATCCGGGTTTTCATAATCCTGTACAACCATTACGCCTGTAATCTTATCCATAACCTTCAACGGAACTCCAAGCCATACCTTAGAGGGTGTTCCCAGAACTTCCACTTCACCGAGGGCCCTTAATGCAAGGTCCTGCTCTTGGTTAATCAAAGCTCCCTGGCCTGTTCTAAGAACATATTCAGTAAGGCCTTTACCTACTTTCTTGGATTTCTGGGGGGGATCGAATTCATCAACAAAGTAAGGGAAGCTGAGCATCTCATTTATCTGATCGTACACTGCAATATAAAAATTTACTGCAGGCATGAGGTCTTTTATAATTTCATGCAGCTTGCTGTAAAGCATATCAAGGTCGGATGTTGCATTTACGGCTTCCGATATCTTATAAAGTGCATTTTTAACCTGCTCACTGCTCTTTCTGTCGCTTATGTCTCTTTGTATCCCCAGATAGCCTATTATTGTGCCGTTTTCATCCAGAATGGAGCTTGCAGAGGCTTCAATTGAAACCAGTCTGCCGTCTTTGGTCTTATTTATCATTTCACCCTGAATGGGCTGTTTTTGAGTGAGCAGGTTCCATAAATATGAGTACTGCTCGGGAGAATGAGCTCCGCTTTTTAATATTCTGGGAGTCACCTTCCCTACAACTTCTTCGTAGCTGTAGCCATAAAGCTTCGTAAATTCCGGATTTACATACCTTAAAAGGCCGTCAGGATCTGTAATTAAGATCGCCTCGTTCGACCATTCAACGGCCTGTTTGAATTTTGTGAGTATTTCCTCGTTTTCTTTTCTATCAGTTACATCTATAAGAACTATAAGTGTGGCAGGTTCTTTTTCATAGAACATATCCACACCCCTGATAATGGTGGTTCTCCTGAATCCTGACTTTGTCACTATTTCAGTTTCATAGTCCGGCAAAACTGTACCCTGGGCTCTCTTGTTTAATACCTCAGCCACAAAGGCCTGTTTTTCCGGGGCAACAAAATCAATAACGGGCCTGTTCATCAGTTCTTCTATGCTGTATCCTGAAAAATCAACTGCCGTATTATTTGCAAATACTATTCTGCCTTTTTTATGAACAATTACAATATCCGGCAGGTTTGAAATTACAGCTTCTGAGGCTTCCTGGCTTTCCTGAAGCACCTGTTGTGTACGCTTGCGTTCAATTGCCATTGCTATCTGTGTGGAGACGAAGGCAAGCAGTTCTTCATCCTCTTTTGTGTACTGCAGTTCTTCGTCGTTATAAATCTGAACAACCAGCACTCCTATTTTCTTTTCATCGTAGGTCTTCAAAGGCACACCCAGCCATTCTACTGACATTGCGCCAAGCTGTTCAACTTCTTTATTATCTAAAAGCTCATAGAATTTTTCTTTTGTAACCAATAGCGGCCTGCCGTATTTGACGGCATATTCGGTAAGACCACGCCCGAGTTTCTGCGGCCCGTACTGGCTGGGTTTATCGGGGGAATCGTATTCATCCACATAGTATGGGAAACTTAAAGTTTCAGATGCGTCGTCATAAAGCGCTATATAGAAATTATCTGCAGGGATAAACTCTTTTAATATGTTGTGTACTTTTGCATAGAGCTCATTCAGATCCTTTGAGCTGTTGGCTGCTTCAGAAATTTCATAAATTGCAGCCTGCTTTTTGTGTTCATGCTTCTGCTTGTTAATATCCCTTAGCATTGCAATTACACAAACACCGTTACCTTCGCTGTTTTTTACCAGTGAGGACTTTACTTCACCCAAAAACCTTGAGCCGTCCTTTCTCAGGAGAGTAAATTCTAGCTTCTTAATACTGCCTTTGGAGAGTAGATCCAGCCTGGAGGCTGAACTTTTCTGCCTCTCTTCAGGTGCAATTAACTCAGAAGCCGGTTTCCCGATGAGTTCGTCGGCACTTTCATAGCCATGAATTTCCAGTGTGCGCGGGGATACTTCCCGGATGATACCTTCCATATCCATTATTACAACGGCATCCATTGACGTCTCAATGATTGTTCTATAGATATCCATGTAGCTCAAATCAGGCTGAAATGTAATATTTTTTGAAGGCTCAAGCTCGGACTTTTTCTTTTGCATTCTGCTTTTTTTTAATATTTACCTGATATGCACTGTGCCTAGTAATATAAATTTTTCGTGAAAAGAAAAATCTGCACCATCAGGTATGAAAAATATGTTTTCTACTATTTTCGAACAAATTGTGTTTAAATTAAGGGGAAAAATTTATATATACAATAGCAGTAAAGCAAAAGAAAAACTTATTTCTGAGTTTATTTTATGTTAATTCTGTAACCCTTCTGTAGGCCTTGCTGTTCCGTAGGGTAAATTCCATTATCTTTGTGTCCTGGTGGAAAATTTAAGTTCATTAACCCTGGAATTTTTGCTGCTCATCCAGCCGGAAGTGCCTCCTTCGAGGTTGTAAATACTGGAAAACCCCATCTTTGCAAGGTAATGGGAGATTTCAAATGAACGATTTCCCGACTGGCATATTACAACAACTTTTTTGTCGCGCGGAATCTCATTAAGCCTGGCTGTAATTGCACCAACTGGTATGTTTACAACACCCGGAACAGCTCCGAAAGCCAGGAGTTCAAACGCTTCTCTTACGTCCAAAAGAAAAAGGTCTTTTTCGTTTGTAATCATTTCGGCCAGCTCCACGGCTGAAACGTTTTCGAATGGTTCTGTGGAAGTTGAAACTCTTTTCGTTCCGCACTGAAGCGTCATTTTTCCACGTGTTGAAGCCTCTGCAAAAGGAGGGAAGAAATCTTTTACAAATTCAATATACTCATCTTTTGTTCTCGACTGAAGGAATGGATTATCCTGCTTTTCCTCGAGTAATGTGGAGTATTCATGCTCCTCATAGTCATGCCCCGGGAAGATTTTCGTGGAATCGGGAAGCCTCATAATTTTATTAAAAAGACTTTCATACTGATCCGATGGGTTTCCTCCCGGAAGATCGCTTCTTCCTGCCTGTCCAACCAAAAGCAGGTCTCCTGTAAAGAGAATGCCCTCTATAAGCAGGCTTATGTGGTTGTCTGTGTGCCCCGGGGTATAGAGGACCTTAATTTCAAGTGAGCCAACTTTAATTATATCCCCGTCATTTACAAAGCGGTCTGCTTCAACTGCCGTATTCTTTCTGAGAATATCGCCTATTCCGAACTTGTCCCCTTCATCCACAACTTTCCACTTATCTTTTGTTTTCGCGTGCATTATGACCTCAGCCCCCGTGAGATTTTTAATTTCGCCTGCGGCAGTAATGTGGTCTGCGTGAGTGTGTGTATCAATTACAAACTTAACGTTCAGGCCAAGTTCATCTGCCATGTAAAGAATCCTGTCGAGATCCTCAATATTGGGATCAATAACTGCTGCATCTTTCGATTTTTCATCGGCAATAAGATAAGTTAATGTGCCCGAATCATCCTTTGAACGTATCTGCCTTATTATCATAATATCCCCCTAAATTACTTTTATAA
Source organism: Syntrophomonadaceae bacterium (assembly GCA_050259615.1). GTDB lineage: Bacteria > Bacteroidota > Ignavibacteria > Ignavibacteriales > SURF-24 > JAAXKN01. Next base: position 11,691 of record JBLNAZ010000014.1, read on the forward strand.
GTATGATACATGAAAAGGCCAAAGGTTTCAGGCTCAGATCCGGGAAAAAGCAGTACCCAATGAGCCGATCCGTGGAATTCTTCACTGTAAAAAGTCCCGGGAATTGTTTATTTTTAATCTGATTCAGGGAGTATCGTGATCTTTTTGCAGCTTTGTTTATTCTTATTTGATGATAAAAAGAAGTTTTAACTGATGTCACATAACCACGGTTATACACATAATCACAGTCATTCGCATAACCATCCTCCTCACTCCGGAAAGGCGGGTGCGTATAACAGGCTCTTTGCCCTTGGTATTGCGCTAAACCTGCTTTACGTTCTGGTTGAGGCGGTGTTCGGCTTTTCCATCAACTCACTGGCGCTTATTGCCGATGCTGGCCACAATTTAAGCGACGTGCTTGGACTTGGGCTTGCCTGGGGCGCCTCAATTCTTGTTCAAAAGCCGCCTACGGAATACAGGACTTACGGTTTCAGAAAGACATCCATTTTTGCGGCTCTGCTTAATTCGGTAATTCTTCTTATAACGGTTGGAATGATCAGTTTTGAAGCCCTGCAGAGGCTGAAAAATCCCACAGGCACTCAGGGCGCTACAATGATTACGGTAGCATTTATCGGATTTTTAATCAATACTGCAACTGCACTCCTGTTCCTTAAGGAAAGGAAGACCGACCTAAATATCAAAGGCGCATTCCTTCACATGGCGGCAGATGCCGCTGTGTCTTTAGGTGTAGTGGCTGCGGGAATAATAATACTTAGTACCGGATGGAACCGCCTGGACCCTGCTCTCAGCATCCTGATTTCACTTGTTATTGTTATTGGCACCTGGGACCTGCTTAAGGATTCCTTTAACCTTGCCATGGATGCCGTTCCGGCACACATCCAGGTCCAGGAGGTAGCGGAATACCTGCAAACACTCCCCGGCGTAAAGGAGGTGCACGACCTGCACATCTGGCCCCTCAGTACTACTGAAACGGCTCTTACGGTTCATATTGTTAAACCCGATGCCCGGGTGAGCGATGAGCTGACAAGCCGGATCTGCCGTGAGCTGCATGAAAAGTTCGGAATAGATCATCCTACCATCCAGATTGAAAAATCTTCCACGTCAAAAACCTGCAAAACAAGCAATGTTTAGGGAGAGTTTCCGACACTTTACAATTATCCGTCACTTCCTTGACAATAGAGCCTTTAAGTAATATATTTCCGGAATTTTAAAACATTAAAGACATTATTACAGAAATTAAGATTACGGAAATTAAGCGGTTTTGCCGCATCTGGTAAACATATGACTTTTATGAGCATTCAATTCAACGCCCTTAATTTTGGCTTGTTGAAAAACATAATTTTAGCTATTGTTCTGGGCGCAATTGCAGCAGTTTTGTCGCGGCGCCTGAAGTTCCTTACTAAAGGGGGTTCCCGGGCTGCTTTTTTGCTCGCAGTTCCTGTATTCGGCCTTGGCGGCTGGAAATGGGGAGTGCCGCTTTTGTACTTCTTTCTTTCTTCCAGTATACTTTCAAAACTAAGAAAGAAGTATAATTCCGAAGTTGATGCCTCTTTCGAAAAAACCGGCGTGAGGGACCAGTACCAGGTATTTTCAAACGGCGGTCTGGGCGGAATTCTGGTCATAATGGACTATTTTATGAATTCCGGCCTGTTTTACTTGGCCTATATCGGAATGCTTGCTGCTGTCTGCGCCGATACCTGGGGTACTGAAATTGGAACTCTTACCAGGACAAAGACGTATAACGTCCTGAACCTGCATGCTGTTGAACAGGGTACTTCAGGCGGAATATCTGTACCCGGAACACTGGGTGCACTTGCCGGGGCACTTTCGGTTGCAATTTCCTCTGCAGTGTGGATAAATACTGGATTAATTCTGTACTTTTGTATTATTATTTTGGCCGGCTTTTCAGGAAGCTTGATCGACAGCATTCTGGGAACTACTCTTCAGTCAGCATTTTACTGCACTAAATGCGGTAAACTTACTGAAAAGAAGTTTCACTGCGCATGGCCAGCCGTTCATAAAAAAGGATTTTTATGGATCGGAAACGACGTAGTTAACCTTGCTGCCGGCATGTCCGGCGGTGTTTTTGCAATTATTTTTCGGAATATATTACGGTAAAAATGAAAAATATATTACTGACACTCTTATTTCTGGGAACGCTTTCGGTTTTTAGCCGGGCACAGATCGTTAATACACAAAAACTCCCGGAGCATAGCACACCCGTTAAGAATATACCCGCAGGCTATGCAGATGCCATGGCAGCTTTTCAAAGCGGCGACTATGTAAAAGCCTACAGGCTCTTTGAAGGTTTCTATGCTGAAAGAGGTGTTGACGAGGAACTTTCTTCATCGGCAAAATACTATTCGGGTGAAAGCCTCTTAAGACTTAATCAGGTTGATGCGGCTATTGCAGCATTCGGATACTTTACTTCCAAATACACCGAGTCGAATTTCCGTGCCGACGCTTTATATAAGCTGGGTACCCTCTACTACAGAAAACATGAATACGATAATGCACGCAAGGCTTTTAAGCTACTGCTTGAGGACTATCCCTACAATGAATATGCCGGATCTGCAATGTACCTGATCGGGGATTCTTATTCTCAGCAAATGCGCTACGATGAGGCTGTGAAGTTTTTAGATGACGCTATTGCTGCCAAAAATAACAGTAAGTTTAAGGCTAACAGCATCTATCTGCTGGCAAATATATATGAGAAAAAAGGGGACTACCGCCAGGCGGTTGCCAATTACGATACTCTTCTGGCTTACTATAAAACAAGCCCGCTTGCCCCCCATGCTCAGATAAGAATAGGACTCTGTTATTTCGAACTCAAAGAGTATGATAACGCAATTCTGGAACTGAATGACCCTCTTATAAAGGACCTGGCAGACAGCCTTCAGACTGAAGCCAGATATATTCTTGCAAACTCTCACTACAGGCTGAGGGAATATAATGACGCAGCTGAGACGTATAACCAGATTCTGAAAGAAGATCCTAAAGGTCCGGTTGAAAGGAATGCTAAATACGGACTTGCCTGGGTTAACTTCCAGCAGGCAAAGTACGACGATGCCTTTAACTTGTTTTCTTCTTTAACACGAAAGGGGGAAGGCGACTCCATTTCAGTTAAATCGCTTTTCTGGAGCGCTGAATGCAGGCGCTATGCCGGAAAAGACGATGCGGCCCTTGATCTATACGACAGTTTCCTGAAAACCTATCCCCAAAGCCGGCTTTCTTCCCAGGTAAGGTATCTGATCGGCGTGGTTAAATATAAAACCAACAAGGAGTCGGTTTCTGAGGAATACCTTAAGGATGCCGCTAAATCAAGTGATGAGTCTGTCCGCGGCAGGGCACTTGCCGTTTTAGGTGAGATAAGGCTGAAGGCAAAGGATTACCCGGCAGCAAAAAAATATTTCAGCGATGCGCTTGCTCTTGAAAAACTTGTTCCGGATACTAAGAACCGCAGCCTGCTTGGCCTCGGTATTTCAAATTACTATCTTAACCGTATTGATGAGGCGGTAAGTGTGCTGAATAAGCTTGCAGTTGAATCCCCCTCATTTGAAAGCGGTAAGACCCATTTCTACCTGGCTGAATCTTATTTTGCAGGGAAGGATTTTAAGAAGGCAATTAAGGAGTATAATGCTGTAGGTGATAAGGAAAAAGAACTTATTCCTCAGGTGCTCTACGGAAAGGCCTATACTTACTTTAACCTGAAGGAATTCCCGAATTCATCCTATAACTTTTCTGAATTCCTGAAAAAATATAAAGATAACCCCCATTTTATAGACGCCAAGCTCCGCCTTGCCGACAGCTATTACGGCGAAAAGAAATTTGCCGATGCAAGCCGCATTTATAAAGAGGTATTCCTGGCAGATAACAGTATGAGCAGCGATTATGCTTATTACCAGTATGCTCAGGCTCTCTACAAGGCAGGCAATGCCAATGAGGCTATCAGGGAATTCTCAAACCTTCAGGAAAAGTTTCCAGATTCAAAATATCTGGCTGAATCTCAGTATATCATAGGCTGGATATTCTTTCAGAAGGGTAACTACCGCCAGGCTATTGAAAGCTATCATACGCTCTTAAGCCATTACCCGTCATCTTCTGTAGTGCCTATTACATATAACTCGATCGGCAACGCATACTTCAACATGGGAAACTATGATTCAAGCATCACTTATTATAACAGGGTTATAACCGGTTATCCTGCAGGCAGTTATGCTTTCGACGCAGTAATGGGGGTTAAAGATGCCTACATGGCCGATGATAAGCCCCAGCAGGCAGTTAATTTTATAGACGACTATGTAGCCCGGAATCCCCAGGCTGCAAATATAGACCAGATAATGTTCAAGAAAGGGGACCTGTACTTTAATCTCAGGAACTATGAAATGGCCAAGCAGAGCTACAAGGAATTTGTTAGCAGATACCCGCAGAGCCCCCTTGTGCCTGAGGCCTACTACGCCATCGGCAAAAGCGCCGGAATATTAAAACAGAACGAAGAGGCGCTTTATAACTTTAACATAGTTTTTAAGAATTACCTCTTGAGCGACCCCGGAATAGCCTCGGTGCTTGAGATGGGAAAGATTCATTCGGATCTTAAGAATTACGACGCTGCAATAGGAATTTACAGTGCGGCAATTGATAAGTTCCCCCCGGAATCCTCCAGGATACCGGAGATAATGTTTAACAGGGCAATGGCGTATATTTCTAAGGGTGACCTCCAGAAGGCCTATGACGATTTTAATTATCTCATACAGTACTATACAAGCACCATTTTTGCTGCCGATGCCAAGTTTGAAATTTCGCTTATTGAACTGGCAAGAAAGAACTTTGAAACTTCTGATATGCTCCTGAAAGAACTATCTTCGGAAAGAACAGACGAGCTCGGGGCCAAGGCTCAGTATTACTACGGAGTTTCACTTTTGGAACAAAATAAGGTTGATGACGCAATTTCTGCCCTTGTCAGAGTAAAATTTGCATTTGCCGGATTCGATGAATGGCTTACCAGCTCTTATCTTAAACTGGGTGAATGCTATCAGAAGAAAAACGATAACACCAAGGCCAGGGAAATGTACCAGATGGTTGTAAGCCGCCATCGCGGAGATAAATTCGGAGCTGAGGCACAAAATAAATTACGGACGCTGGACTAATGATTAAAAAAATAATTTTACTTATGTGGGCTTTGCCTGTTCTACTTTCAGCCCAGGAAAATACAGAAAAAAAACAACAGAGCGTTGAACTGCCTGAATTCGTCATTACGGGCGTCGAAAGGGTAAGTCTGCCTACTGTAAGCAAACCTAAAGCTGAACTTGTACCGACGCTTTCCGAGGAATTCTTTAAGCCGGTCTATTCTCCTGAGGATCTTCCGATTGCTGAAATATCCAATCCCGTAAAAAAGGAAGTAACCTTTAATTCCACCGGCCCGGCCTATAAAGGGAGGCTTAATATCGGAGCAGGCTACTACAGGCTTCCGGGAGCAGAACTCACCTATGGGGCAAACTTTGACGGCGGAACTTTCTTCGGAAGAGTGTGGACATTTAACGACAGGGCTTTTGTGCCTAATTCTGAGAAAAACGGATTGGGGCTCGACCTGTCAACCTCATTCTTCTCATCAGACACTTCAGGCTTCCTGCCCGGAACAGTCTATAAAATGGGTGGGGGTTATGACGTAAACTCATATAAATTCTTTGCTTCAGATAATCCTGAAATGACAAGGAATATGAATAAGGGCAACCTCAGACTTTCGATGTCGAACCTTATCAGCGATTATTTTAAGGTAAGCCTGGATGCAGCAGATAATATGCTCTACTTAAGCGACGCAGATTTTGGCGAGAACCTCCTCTGGCTTAAAGGCGGCATCGAAACGGGCTACAACGGCTTTAAGATTGCCGGCGACGCAAACCTTAAGTACCAGAACATGAGCGAAAAGATAAACGGCAAAAGCGCTGTGGGATTCTTTGACGCCAGAGCTTCTCTGAAACTTAAGCCTACAGGCGACTGGCAGTTTGGCTTCGGACTTTATTATGCCACTACTGATTCCAGCTGGATGCTTCTGCCACAGGGATTCTTTTTCCTGAAAATTAATAACCAGCTCTCTATGCTGGGCGAACTGATGCCGCAGGCAGACTTCCTTTCGGTTAGCGACCTGGCCGGCGTAAACAAATATTATAACCTTAACGTGGGAAACGTGTTCCAGAAAAGTCCCATCAACATTAACGTTGCCCTTAAATATGAGTTTGATACCTACTTTGAAATTGAAGGCGGCATTAAATTCTCAAAATTCGATAACTTTGCATACTATAGAACCAGCAAACTGAACAGTAATATCCCTGACCAGCCGGGACTTATCGCAGTACCCAAAGGAAAGTTTAATATTGAAACCACAAAGGCAAACAGGTTTACAGGCTACGCAAACCTGCTTTTCCATGCGGGTCCTTACGGCTCGTTTTACGGAAAATTTGAGATGGAGGATTTCCAGAATCCTAACGGACGTAAGATTCCGTTTACCCCGGCAGTACGTTCAAGTCTCTCCTACGGGTACGATTTCCCGTCCGTGGAAGTTAAAGCTTCACTGGATCTGAATTCCTCATCTTATGCGGATATTGAGAACAGAACGGAAATTCCTGCTTTTGCCGATATGTCGCTCCGCATGGGCTATAAACTTCAGGATAATTTCAGACTCTTCGGACAGGTGAATAATCTCTTTAACAAGGACAATTACTACTGGTACGGCTATAGGGAGAAACCTTTTGATATAGTTTTCGGAATTGATTATAGATGGTAAAACAGATAAAATAAGTTTTAGTGCGGCTCTTTTTGATTTTGTGTGCGAATTTACTTTAATTCGCAGAGTGTATTTAAGACAGTTTTTCGATAAAAACAACAAAAGATGAAGAAAGAAGAATTAGTAAATATTATTTCTGCCCGGCTTAACTCTCAGGGAAAGGAGACGGCGGTTGCTTTCGATGTTTTTTTGCAGAAAGTAGCAGAATCCCTCCAGGTGAATGAATCGGTTAAGATTCCTGATGTGGGAATTTTCCAGCTGAAGAGAAAGGGCTCTCTCGATGATTCAGCAGGCCAGGGGAAAAGCTCTTTTTATCTGCTGTTTGTACCTCTTAAATACAACAGGAAAGACAAAAATGAGGTCCTGGCTTTCCAGGTTAACCCGCGTAATATTAAAAAGACCGAGCTCGACGACGACGTCTTCAGCCTGAGCGTCGACCAGCCCGTTATACCTGTTACTGAACAGGCCAGGAAGGACTTTCTTGTCCATTCTTCCTATCTCATGATGCAGAAAAACTTTGAGGAAAGGGTGGATGGATTACTTCTGAATTCTCTTAACCTTAGCGACTTTGAAATAGACTATAAATTTCCTTCTTCTCCCGGGGAAAATATATTTGACCTGGCCCCGGAAACTGAAAATGAAACTGGAAGTGAAGATAATGAAAGTATTCCATGGGATTTCGGGGAAGAGGCAGACTTTATCTCTGATGAAAATACACCGGAAACTGAAATTACACCGGAACCTGCGGATGAAAACGCCGATGAGGACTTTGATGCAATTGTGGCCAAAATTACGGGTGGTTTTTCTGATGATACTTCCGCATTTGATGACGCCGAAGCTGTTTTGCCTGATGATATGTTAGACGAAGATTCTGAAATTTTTGAAGAAAATGACGAGGAACCCGGCCCTCAGAGTGAAACTGAAGAAGTGCTTAATGAAATCATGCCTGAGGATAATTTAAATCTTCCAGCCGATGAACTTTTCAGGAACCTCCTGGGTGAAGAGGAAATTACGGAAGATGAAATTCCTGAGGATGAAGTTCCTGAAGATAAAATTCCCGGTGTGCTTCCGGGACTTAATGCCAGTGACGAGCTTGGTGATGACTGGTTCAGCCTTAAGGAAATAGATGAAGAAGAAGAACTAGTTGAAAGTGAAACACCTTTTGCAGCTGAAGAACCTTCTGTAAAGGAAGATGCTTTTGAAAATGAAGAGCCCGCAGTAATAGATGACCAGGCGGAAAATATTGACGACAAGCTGGAACTTCTGACAGAAATGGATGCAGGACTGGAAATTGATCCGTTTGAGGATTTTGCTTTAGATGAAGAGGATGAAATTCCTGAGGAGATAACAGATGAGGTTCATGAAGAAGAGATTCCTGAAGAAGAACCTCTGGAAGAAGAACCTCTGGAAGAAGAACTTCCGGAAGAAGAACTTCCGGCTGAGGAGCCTGACCTTGTACTTGAAAAAGGCGGACTGCACGGTGTTGCTTTGACTGATGAAAAAATGCTTGAGGATGAGGATGAAGCCGGGCATAAGGTGAAGTATCCCGGAATGTTCTGGATGATATTAGGCGCTCTAGTGCTCGTGACTTTAGGAGGAATATATTACTTCTTCTTCATGGGTAATGCTAAACTGCCTGTCCCGGATTTTGCAAAGAAGGTGACTTCTAATGAAGCGGCTTCTGTAAAGCCACAGGTAATTGAAAGGGACTATAGTGTACCTGTAACTGTTTATAAAAGAAGCCGGGAAAAAACTGAACCTGAGAATTCCGGAGACCAGACTAACAGCGCCATCCAGAATAATAGCACAGCTCAGAATAATGCTCCGGCGCAGAATAATCCCGCCGCTGAAAATAAAACAGCCTCCGAAGGTAATGTAAAAGGGAATAATACTGCTCAGAAGACAGAGACTCCCAAAAAAGTTCAGGAGAATAAGCCCATAGATAAACAGCAGCTGACAAAGCTTCCTGAGGCTAAACTTCCTGAAACAAGTAAGCAGGGTGTTAAGAATAATCCTGTTGTTAAGAGTAATCCTGTAGTACAAAACGTACAGACTCCCGCTGAAGTGCAGATTCAGCCGGGAAGCGATACAAAAAATAAGCTTATTAAGGAATATATTTTTACTGACGGAAGAGGGCGTTATACCATTCAGGAATCCTCCTGGCAATCCATGGCTGAGGCAGTAAAGAGGGTGAAATACTTCAGGAGCAAGGGGCTGGATGCTTATTATACAAAGTACGCTCCAAGGGGAGAAAAGGTTTGGTACAGGGTAAGAATAGGAGATTATCCGTCACTTGAAGAAACTGAAAACACGCTTAGAAAAATTAAGTAGAGATTAAGTAAGCGGCTGCAATATTAGAAAATTAAATTGTTAAGCGATGACTTTTCCAAAAATAAAAAATACTTCGTACCTGATGTCACTGGGGGTTCACGGACTCCTGCTTGCCGTATTTCTCCTGCTCAGGGCAAGCTTTTCTTATACTCCCACTGAATATGTTGAGATCGGCTTTGGCACTCCGGGCGGTTCCGGCGGAGGCGGAAACGGTGAGACTCAGGTAGTTTCTGAGGACCCGCAGGCAGGCGACCTACCGCAGCAGGCTCAGCAGGATGTTGTGCAGGAAACAAAGAAAGAAGATATACCTAAGGTTGAAAATCAGAAAAAAGAGAATACTTCTGAAGACCGCCTTCCGGCTAAGACTGAAAAGCCTAAAAATGAAAACCTGACGGCTAAGAACGGTTCTGTTCCTAAAGATGTGGTTAAGCCGGGTAACGGCTCTCCCGCTGCAGGCATAGGTACCAATCCCCTCGGCTCAGGCATCGGAAATGGTATTGGTAAAGGCTCCGGAAATGGTAACGGATCGGGCGATGCAAATGGCGACGGATACGATATCTTCTGGGGAGGAAAGGGAAACAGGAAAATCTACAGCTATTCACTCCCGCGGTACCCGGATGGGGTTTCTAAGGAAATTGACCTGAAGCTGAAGTTTACCATACTTCCCGACGGCACCGTGGGTACTATCATTCCTTTAATGAAAGCCGATACAAGACTTGAAAACTCAGCTATTAATTCTCTCAGGCAATGGAGATTCGAACCGCTGCCCCCGGAACAGAAGCAGCTTGAACAGACTGCGGTTATTACTTTTCCGTACCGTCTTCAGTAACTTCATTTTCCTTATTCTCGCCGTAGTATAGCTTGTAGAAAAAATACTCTGCTACTGATAAAAGGAATAAGGAAAAGGTGTCCCTGTCAAAATATAACCCGAAACCTTTCGGTTCCATGATGGCTCTTGCAATCATTCCTGTTACTGCCCAGCCAACGCTGAACAGTATTACTATGAGTGCTACATTGGAGAGTGCCGTGGAAATGCCTTCCTCCTGCCACTTTTTTGTAAAGATTACTGTAACAAAAACCAGGTGAACGAAAAATATAAATGCTGTAATCATTTTTTTATCAGGTCTGCTTGTTTGTGATTAGAAATTATTATCCTCGCGGTCTTGCCTTCTTTTTATTATCTGCATCCCGATCAGTCCGCCAATAATACCGAATACTGAATTTACGATCAGGCTGCTCATGAAAACTGAAAGCGTATAGAGCATGGAGAATCCGTACTTATTGATCTCATCTACAACCCGGTACATTATATCCATAACTTCGCGTGCAAGCGAGGCGGGGTAAATGCTCTGGAGCATATTCTCAAGCTCAGGAAGTGATCCGGCAATTGAGATCTCTCTTGTCATAAAAACGATCAGCATATCGAATGCGGTGCCGAAGAAAGCTGCAAATATGCCGGTTGAAAGACCTAAGAGCACGGCTAAAGATGCTTTAATATCGGGTTCATTTTTATTGGCCTTCTGGTGAAGTATGAGGGCAAAGAAAGCTGCCACGGGTACAATCACGCAGCAGGAAAGGGTCTTGACCAGTGGAACAATATTCAGAACGCCTGCCGCAAATCCGCACACCAGAGCCGGTAAATACTTTTTCAATTATAATTCCTGTCTTGAGATTTTAATTCTGCAATAAATTTTTCAAAAGCTTCCAAAATATAAAAAAATCCGGCTGAACCTAAAAGAAATCCGGTAAGAAAAGCAGCCATTTTGGAATAATTATATACTTTAACAGAATAAAGGATTACATCAAGGATCATCGGAATACCTGATAAGATCAGGTACTTTAAGTGTAATTTTTCGTTTAACGTAATGAAAAGGGATATCAGGGAGGCAATGATTAATCCCGTATAAATGCCGAAGCACCTTGAACACACTAAAAGAGGGCGCCCCATAATAAAAATGGTTTTTTCTGTTATCTGATGGCAGACGTGTGAGTAGCAGAGACTGCCAAATAAATAAACTCCTGCCGGAAACTCATAAAAGGGGATAAGAACATTAAGGAAAATCCCTAAAAACCAGATAAATAGCAGAAAAAAAAGGAAATATTTAACTTTGTGCTTCATTAAAACTATTTATTAATGGATGTATGAAGACAAAAATATGCCGAAAATATGAATATTAACAGTTTTAAAGGGGGAAAATATTATTATTAAATAATATCGCCGGAAAAATCTTGATTAACAGTAAAATTACCTTTATATTTAGGTTTCAAAATTCATGGAGTTGTAATGTCAAGAGTATGTGAAATTTGCGGTAAAGGTCCAATAACAGGTCATAACGTAAGTCATGCTAACAACAGAACCAAGACGAGATGGCTGCCTAATCTGCAGAATGTTAATGCTATCGTGGACGGCAGAAAAACAAAATTAAAAGTTTGCACAACTTGCCTTAAAAGCAATAAAGTTGTAAAAGCTGTTGCATAAAGAGGCTGTTCTATCAGCCTTTTTTTATTTTAAATACTGCTATCTGTTTCTGCGTAAGCACGTACAATTTATCCTTAAAGATCAGTCCGCCAACTATTTCAGAACCCGGATCAAACCCGGTGAGGTGCGCTTCCTTTAGCTGTACCTCTTTCTGATTAAGGTCTGCTGTAAATACTCTGTCTGTGGAAGTTAATACAAGATTATTAAAAGTAATATTGATACTTCTGAAAGGTATTTCTGTTGCAGCCTTCGCGAGGCCCGTCCCGAACTGATCGAAAATTACCAGGCTGGAGTCGTCAAGTACATAGATCCTGTTATCCTGTGAAATTGCGAATTTTACAGGGTTGTTAAGGGTGTACTCGCCCGAACGATAGTTCCCGAACTGAAGGGCGTACTCGCCTGAAATATTGAATTTAAGTATCCTTTTGTTTTCAGAGTCTAATATATACATATCGCCCTGCGTTGATACGGCCGAACTGGTAGGGTATCCGAAGGTGATATTGCCGTCTGAATCGGTATTTGTATTGTTATTATTGTCCCTGCTTTGGTCTCCCCGTGCCTGGATTGCAGCCAGAAAGTTAAGATCCTTGTCGAAGACCTGCACCCTGTGGTTATTCTTGTCGCACACATAGACGTTAAGCGTGGAGGAGAATACGTCTGTAGGATCATCAAAGGACGACTCATCCCATCCGTAGCCCCCGATATATTTTACTTCATTTCCCGACAGGTCCAGCTTATGCACTTCGTTAGATAGTGCATCAGACACATAAATAAAGCCCGTAGGATTAATAGAGAAAGACGAAGCCCCCTGGAAATTCCCCAGTTCCCCGGCGAATTCAAATTCCTGGGCAAATGCGGAAGTAAAGATAATTCCGCAAAGAAATAATGCTGCTATAAATATTCTCATCATGTTGTACAAAGTACAAAGTCCTTCTGAGAAAGGCAACGGATATAACAGTGAAGATTCCAGAGCTTTTGCGGCTTTTCGTCCCGCCATATTATGTTTTTAGTCCTTTGAAATTTCCGGGGGATTAATTAATTTACTTCAGTAGTAAAAACAACTTAAGGTGTTCTTATGCGTTGTTTTATTCTTTCCCTTTTCCTCTTTTTAATCGCCCTTTTCAGTGGAACTTCAACTGCCCAGACTCAAAGCCACAATTACCGTGGAAACCTTGTGAAAGTTAACATGAAGGCCAAATCCGTTTTTCTTTCCGATACTCTAGGAAGCTGGAGCGACTATTATACAGCTAAAAGTTCGGGCCAGTATGATGAAGGAGAAGCCTATTACTATGATCACCTGAAGCTTTCGGGACAAAGCTACCTTCTGAAAAAAACTCATTCATCCAGTGGTCCTTATATTCAGATGTTCTCGGGGGCTAACATTCTTGAAAACGAATGTCAAAAAAAAGAAAGATATTTTAACACTACAGGTGACGGATGGTGTGTAATGTCACCGTTAATGTTCCCTGTAACGCAAGTTTTACCAGCAGGTCGGGGGGCCTGGCTTATTAATGGCTCGTTAGGCAATATGTTCATTTATAATAATGACAGTCTAAGAACATTATATAGCCATTTTAACCATCAGCACAGCCAGGTGCCGGCGGAAAACCTGATGGCCATTTTAGGGAAGATATCAGACCGTTACCTGGCGATATTTGATAACTATGAATATCGTCTGGTTGATCTATCAAATTCTCCCGACATTTCTGAAGAAAACAGTACCGACATCAGATTTTACGGTACCCCTGATGAATTAAATACATATATTAGCATAAAGCAACCACTTTTTAGAAGAGCAAGGAAGATATGTAATGATCTCTACCTTTTCCAGAGTGATCACAACGGAGATCTTTATTTCTTCAAGTTCAACGATACAAGTTTTACATATATAAAAACGGCTTCTGGCGATCCATATCTTAGTGCAGGCCCCTCCTGGGAGTTCAGGAATAATAAACTGTACCTGGGCGGTATTTTTACTTACGATTTGAATATTTCAGATACAACTTTTATTAATAGAAAAGAATTGCCCGGGATGATTAAGAGCGGGATGGAAACCGGTATTGACAGAGACTTAAATTATGCGGCTCAAATTGACAGCGATACCCTCAGGATATATGATATAAACAAGGAATGCTATATCAATGCAATCAACCTTGCCGGAGTTAATAAACCGTTCAGACCTATAGTTGACTATCCCTATGTATACCTGCATCAGACTATTTTAGAAGAAAACAGTTCAATTCTGGATGTTGAAGAAAATAGCTCAATTATAAAAAGCTACTCGCTTTCAGCTTATCCAAACCCGTTTAACCCTGCAGCGACTCTGGAATTTAATATACCAATAGCAGGGCACGTGGAGCTTAAGATTTATGATGCCCTCGGGAAAGAGGTAACAACGCTGATTAACGAAGTAAAGAAGGAAGGGAGCTATAAGGTTCAGTTTAATGCTTCCTCTCTTCCAAGCGGAATCTATCTCTGCCGCATGAACGCAGGGGCTTATAATGTGACAAAGAAAATTATCTTATTGAAGTGAAAAGGAACATTCCGGAGGCTTTAAAATAAAATCTGGAGAAGCTTGTTTAAGGTTTCTCCAGCATAAATTATCTAATATTTGAATTACTTTTTCAACCGGCTTAGTTGAAACTATCCGGTACAAAAAATTAATCAATATGTTTTTCTGCCTTTTCTTCTACCATTCATTCCTCCACATTAGTGAAAGAAAACTAACGCCAGGTAATTAAGCGTTGAAAGTGATATCACCTGCAACAGTAAGTATCCGGATGACTTACAAGAGTAAGATAAGAAGTCTTTTAAGAACTGTCAAGCACTAAAGCAGGAAGTAAAACCAGATATTTTATTAGACTGCATCTGTTGAGAACTGAATCACAGAGATGAACGTTATTTTTGGGAAAAAGTTTATTTATTGTTAAAAAGTGAACAAATTCAATGTAATTTTTCTTTTGATTTCCTTGGAAGTTTTATTATATTTGTAAACATAATTGCCCCGTGGTGTAATTGGCAACACGTCTGACTCTGGATCAGAAGAGTCTAGGTTCGAGCCCTGGCGGGGCAGCAATTCTAACAGCCGGTTTTAAACCGGCTGTTTTTGTTTTAACTATACTTCGACTGTGAGGCTTGCCATCCCCGGCACTTATTTTATCTGTATATTAAGTTTTTCGTGTGAAAATAAATTCTGGAAGTAGAACTAACGGGAAACAATTCATATGGCATTCCGTAGAACTCTGGGTAAGCTGTTCCTCCTGGCTGCAATATTAATTTTACAGCAAAATATCCTGTTTTCACAGGATCTGGTGGAAACATATTCCAAGTTTATTTCAAAAAAGTACATGTATGACGAATTTAAGCATGAACAGCTTTTAAAGCTGCTTAGGGCAAAAAGCTCTTTACATCCCGACCTTATCTATTATTACATTACCTATTACAATAAACTTTCTGAAAGCAGCAGCCTGCAGGAGCAGGAAAGTAATTCATTTAAGGGTTATCTTACTTCTAAGGAGAATATACTGATTCAAAAAAGAAATGCCTGGGCCAACAGGCAGATTGCTCTGATAGATACAATGAAAACTGATCCCGCACTGAAAAACCGTGCGGAGAACATATTCAGGGAGTTAATTACCGGCTTAATAGATGTTTCTTCGTTTCCTCAGATTGCCGACAGCTCTATTAATGAGCGCTTGTTAAATTATTTTTCCGCAGCTTTCTATAACCCGGAATCATTTCCGGAGTATCATTCAGACCTCAGTTACAGCGGTTATAAGATGCAAGAGGAGGTCAGGTTAAGAGAAAAGATTATCACGCTCTTCGGGGCTTCGGAAAGAAAACACCCGAATTCCAATGCGGAACTGATCTCATTAATCCTGGACAGATGGTATCTGTTTGATACTTTAACCGTGGATAGATCTAAATACACGGAGCCGGGTGAAATGATTCTGAAGCTGCTTAAACAGAATTACTCTGTATTAAAACAGCCTAAATTCAGATTAGGGATACTTTATTCCCCATTAAACAATGCATGCTATCTGAAAACTTCAATATTTATAAAGGGGCTTGAAAGGGCCCAGGAATTTGAATTAAAGAATTCCATTAAGCAGTTAGGACTTTCCCTGGGGTATAATTATTATATTAAAGAAGTTATGGGGCTTTTTTCATCCATCAATTTTCAGCTTCTATACTTTAAAAGCATTTCGACGCAGGAAATTTCCAGCCAAACAGGATTCGAAAACGATTATACACTCAACGCAATAAAATATCATGATGGATTAAAATTCGGGAAAAACATATTAAAGCCCAATTCGGTGCAAAGCTATTATCTGAAAATTACTACTCCGGTATTATTTTTTCTCAATACTGTCAGTCTGGAACTTGGTGCATTTGCCGGTTTGAATAAAATGGATTATAAATATTCCTACAGCTATAGTTATGTTAAGACAGAAACTTACATGACCGGCAGCATGTGGGAACAAAAATGGTATACACATACCGTGGCTGCAGGAGCAGATTCAAAAGAATATGAAAGCTCTGTAAATGATTTTATAATTTCACCCGTATTAGAACTTTCTGTTAATCCTATGGAGATTGTAAAGATGGGTTTTGCATTAAGCCCGCAATATTCCTCATTTTTCTTTAATTATGAATTCTAAACAGAACATTGCTGCCGAATGACCTTTTACGCCATTCGGGTGCGCTGAACCCGGCTTACCGGCTGCACCAGGCTCTTCTTATTCTTAAAACACTCATGAACCATTCCTGGCTTACAATTAGGTACGTGTCGTCATTGTTGAGCGACATGCAGGAAACAGCATAGGAACTGTTATAATTAAGCGGACCCAGTGTCCCAACCTGAAAACCATCCGGCAGGCGGAATACCCTGATATCGTCATTACCTGCCACCAGATATTTAGAGTCATGTGTAAATTCAAAAGAATTAGTCCGCATATTAATCTGATTTTCAACTGTAAATGTATTTGCATTTACTATCAGGATTTTGCTTGTCTCGTTATTGTAAGCTTCATTCGTTGGTGCAACGGCAAAGTAGTTGCCATCCTTAGTAAAAGCAATATGATTTATATGGACGCCTTCAGGATCAAATGTATTTAATAGTGACCCGTCAGAGGCATTCAGAACCAGGATTCTTTCATTATTAGCGTCTGACTGAATAGCAAAAATCCTTTTTCCGTCAGAAGACATTTTTACTATTTTTATTTTTAATCCGTTTACTTTCCAGAGCTGATTATAATTGTTTACATCAAGCATGGCAATGTAATTGCTTTCCGTATTCAGGGGACTGCATAAAACAATTCTGCTGCCGTCGGGCGTAAAATCAATTGAATTTTTGTAAAACGTATCTGCTGAGTAATTCAATCCCTTTATAATGCTGCCGTTGTTAGCATCAACAAATAAGAGAAGACTGTCTGCAGGTAATCCACTGCCGGATCTTCCAATGGCAATGAGATTTCCTGCGGGACTGTATTTTGCAAATCCCGTATATACAGGCAGCGAATAAACCTCCTTGCGCAGGTCTGCATCATAAACCTTAAAACTGGTACTATAATAATCGTCTCCTGTAGCAAGGAACTGATTTTTTATCGGAGAAAACTCCTGTGTCTTACTGCTGTAGGAAGAGTGATATGGCTGAAATTCACTGGAGTAAAAGCCATAGAAAACACTTAATACATTGGTAAATGCTGAGGTATTATGTTCTGAACCGGCACATACCCTGAATTCATATATTTTATTTCTGTCGAGGTTATTTATACTAAAGCTTTCTTTGTCAAAAGAGACGACCCCTGCGGTTGTGAAATCCATTCCTTCAGAGGGAATTCTTGACTGTATGATAATATTTTTTGCTATCGCTGAGTTATTCTTCCAGCTTAGTTCAATACTGTTGTCACTGCTGTTCTGATTGGTTATTCTAAGTTCTGTGGGAGCCTTGAATTCAAGGAAAGCTGAAACAATTTTGGAATATGCAGATTTATTTTGCGACTTGTAGGCTCTTATCCTGAAATAATAGGTCACTCCGGTCTTAACAGCGAATTTATCCACAAATGAGGTGATGTTCTCCTCAGTTGTATCAACGGCAAAGAAATTGTCGTTTACCGAATCACTCTTTTCAATAATAAATCCTGCTTCGCCCAGGCTGTTGTCTGTCCAGAGGAGCTTTACTGCGTTTTCATTAATATATTCGATGCTTAACAATCCTGGTGAATTGGGCAGGTAGTTTCCTGACTTTGTGTCGTGGGGATTTGTAAAGTCAACAACCGCATCTTCCGGAGAGCATGAATAAAAGCACAGCCCGGAAAGAATAATAACAAAGATTTTATAAAATAATTTCAGCATAGTGTTTTTAGTTAAGGTTTAATTTTACGCCAAGGCTGCCCGGTCCGGCATTTATTTCTCCAATTTTTTCCAGCCGGAGATCGGACCCGCCGGAATGAAAAATAACGGCATCAATAATATTCAGAAAATAAAATCCCAGCGTAGCCCCAAGGAACAGGTTTTTTCTTTTTGCCGCCTTATTCATGTCATTTGCCGAGGATTCCAGAAGGGCCCGGTATTTAACTGCTTCCGGCTCATTCAATGCGCCAAAATATTTATCTTTATTTCTTGTGAATTCGCTCTGCCCGTCCTGGTAATCCAACCCGGCCTTTAAGAAAAATATGCCGCTGATTAATGTGCCGACGAAATATCCTACTCCCTGTATGTGCGATCGGTCTGAGAACTGGCCTAATCCCGGAACAGCTGCCGAAAGGAGGAAGTATTTGGGTGTATAATAGCCGTAGCTGCTTCTAAGCCTGTACTGAATGCCGCTCCCAATTTCAAAATCCTCTTCAATGGGTCTGAAAAAGTTGTCTGGTTTCAGCTTTAAACCGTGTTTTCCTATCTGAACCTTTAAGCTGGAACTGCTGTCGAAAGCAAAAATATTATCATCAATAATCAGTTTGCTGATATTTTTATCTTCAAGAGAGATTAAACTATAATTTAACTTGAGGTCTATATTATAATCGTATCTGGTGGACCTGATAAAAATGAATTTTTCCACGGTACAGTAGTTATTCTTTTTTATGCTCAGCTTATAATTTCCTATATGAAGCTTCCAGTTCTTTAGTGGGGTGTAACCGATTGGGGTATCGTTAATGAGCACTTCAGCACTGTCTGGAGCCGAATTTATGTTAAGAAAACCGTAATCACCGTCCAGAACGAAGAATACTTCATAAATACCCTTAATAAATCCTACAACCTGCTCGCGTGAAATGCCATTGAGTGTGGCTTTTATTTTGAGATCATTTATATCTGAATTATAAATCTGAAGAGGAGTTGTGCCTGAAAATTTATTATTGATATAAACTGAGGCTCCCTGCGGGTAAGAATTAATTTGAAGAATATTTTCCCCAGGCTTATCCTGTGAGAAGAGCGTGGAGTTTATAAGAAAATAGAAGACAATAAACCGGAGGACCATTGTGGTTTTTTCCCAATTGAACATCAGATCCAACCTCAGTGTTTTTAGCAGGAAAGCTGAAGCCTGAAATAGAAGCTTTCCAAAATGAATAATTAGTGAATGGTCTTAATATTATGTAGCCTAAAATTAGCAGAGTTGAGCCACGAAAACAATAAAATTGTCTTATACTGCTGGCTTCCTCAGTTCAGCCATTACCTGAGCCTTAAAAATATCCATGTACGTCCTCAGGTACTCGTTTTCCTTCTTTAACTCTTTTAACTTCTGCCTGAGTTCCGCCGCTTTTACAGGCTTACGCTTTCGATTTTCTTTCTTCATCGCCGGTTTCTTATTCCGTAAAATTATGTGCTTATACTTATATATATGGTGACGGGAGGCGTTTTCGGAAAAATTTAAGAAAAAAATTTAAATTATTTTTAAAAACCCTGTTTTTAGTCCGTTTTGTAATATAAACAATCTTCAACCTCTGTGCCCTTCGGCAGACAAAAACAAAATCCGGTTTGATTTTTCCTGAGAAAATTCATAACGTTGGAATAGAAGTCCTCAAGACCTTTCATTTTAGCCCTTTTGATTCCTATTTTTGAACAATACGGGGTGCACGATGAACCTTATTAAAGCCTTTTCACTTTTACTCATTGCCTCAAACCTGTTTTTCGGCCAGACAAAACATTGGTTAAATTTTTATTCGGAGTCTGAAATTGTTTCACAGACTTTTGAAGGGCAGTACTCATGGATTGCGACAAAAGATTACCTGGTCAAACTTGACATGCTTACAGGAGAGAAGCAGTACTTCCTGTACGGAGCCGGAATTACCTCTGTTGCCGTTGATGAGAAGGGCAATAAATGGATCGGGACTTCTTCCAGAGGCCTTATTAAATATGACGGTCAGAACTGGACAGAATTTAATGCATCCAATTCAGGCCTGCCTCTTAATGGTGTCCAGGCTGTCCTGGCCGACAAAAAAGGAAATATATGGATCCCTTCCTGGGGTATTGGCCTCATAAAATTTGATGGCAGTACGTGGACTGTCTTTAATACCTCCAATTCCGGAATAATATCAGACAAATTTGAAAAAATTGACATCGACCAGGAGGGCAATGTATGGATAGGATGTTCCGATAAGGGACTCTCAAAGTTTGACGGCAGCAGCTGGAAAAATTATGACCTCTTAAACTCCGGAATTGTTAACAATTATATCAATGCTATGACAGTGGACCTGAAGGGAGACGTTTGGATCGGGAGTGTTAGCTCACTTGTAAAATTTGATGGCAGTACCTGGACAAAATATAAGTCCTCTCCAGCAGTTCCTTTTAAGAGTATTGGAGTAATTGCTGTCGATCAAAAGAATAATAAGTGGATAGGAACTAACGACGGACTATTCAGGTTTGATGAGTCCGCACAGACCATATGGGACAGCCTGAAGATTGAGACTAAATATAGATTCATTAACTCAATTGTCATTGACCCCTTTGATAACAAATGGGTGGTGACTGCCGGGGACTTTTCTAAATATGACGGAAAGAAATGGACAATATATAAAACCTCTAATTCAAGCTTTCCCAAAAATCGAATACTATCAGTGGAAGTGGATAAAAAGGGTAAAAAATGGTTTGGAACAGAAGATTATGGACCTTTCAGAGGACTCGTTGAATTGGACGGCAACTGCTGGACTCTGCATAATTTTCATACTTATAACATAAATTCCATTGCATCGGCAGATGACGGTACCCTATGGCTCGGCACAAGCTATGGCATTATCAGATATGCAAGCGGTACTGCACAATACTTTTACCTGATGGATTATGGCATAAGTCAGAATAAGGTAAACAAGGTTACTTTGGATGAGAAGGGTAATCTTTGGATAGGGACTGATGAGGGACTCCTGAAGTATGATGGAAGCAGTTTTTCAACTTTTAATACTTCCAATTCCAAAATACCCGATAACCGCGTAACCGTAATTAAGCAGGGCCCCAAAGGGAATCTGTGGGTGGGAACACTGGGCGGACTTCTGGTAATAAACGGAAATAACTTTTCGGTAATTGACAGCTCAAATTCTGATCTGCCGGATAATAATATCTCTTCTATTACCTTCGACAACAGTGGGGACGCCTGGGTCGCAATGTGCAATACAGGTCTTGCAAAATATGACGGGCAAAACTTCAGGCTATTCAACAAGTCAAATTCCGGTCTGCCAAGTGATTTCATCAGTAATGTTGAGGCGGACGGGAAAGGAAATATCTGGATCATCAGCACCGACGGGCTTATTAAGTTTGACGGGGAAAACTGGAAGGTGTACAACACCCTGAACTCCGGTATTTCATCCGAGAGAGTATACTCCATGGCCAAAGATTCAATGGACAGTTTCTGGCTTGTAACAGACCTTGGCGTATCAGTCTTCAATGAAGAAGGCGTTATAATGACTGCAGAAGGTTCGATACAGGTGAATGTAAATAACAGCACAACCCATAAGCCCGCGGCTTTCAGCTTAAGTCAGAACTATCCGAATCCATTTAATCCTTCTACAACAATCAGTTACAATTTGGCTAAGCATTCTAAAGTCAGTTTAAGAGTATTTGATATGCTTGGGCGTGAAATAGCAGTTCTGCTGGACAGGGAGCAGGGCCCTGGAGATTACAAGGTTCAATTTGATGCATCTCACCTTCCCAGCGGAATGTACATTTATACAATTCAGGCCGGAGAGTTCAGGGATTCGAAGAAACTGATGCTGGTAAAATAATCAGCAGATAAAAATTAATTAAAATAACAGAAAAAAGGATTTTATGTTCAACCCGTTAAAATTTTGTATCGCATTGATCCTTTTATTTTCACTTAGTATCAATGCGCAGATATACAGGGGCTTAAGAGAGGTAATGTTTCTTCAGATACAGCCTAACGCACGGGCAGAAGCCCTCGGAGGGGGAAATGCTGCCCTTACCGGAAGTCCTTTTATGAGCTTCTATAACCCTGCTGTTTCATCATTTTCCGGAGCCGTAACAGCGGAAGCCTCACATCTTGAATACCCTTTTCTTTTTGACAGGGGCGGCAGTGATAAGAATTATGAAGCTTACGGCATAGGAGTGAATATGGAGCAGTTTGGTGCCTTCTCGTTTAATTACCTGCACCTTACATTTGATCCGGAGTTGATATACTATGGCGACTGGGTGTCCATCGCTTCGGCCGGCATTTTTATGATGAACTATTCTTATCCCATACTTCGCGACTTTTCAGTCGGTGTAAATGCCAATTATTATGAAGAAAATAAGCTCCATGACCGGGGAACGGGCTTTAAGGGTTGGTACTATGATCTGGGCCTGATGAAGAAATTTACTATTAAACAAGAAATCTCAGAGCAGAATCTGTACCTCGGACTCAGCTTTCTGAACATGCTGAATTCAAAAGTATCAGCGCAAATGAGCACTAAAATATACAGCCGATTCCCTTCAACAATGCGCCTTGCCGCAGCTTATGAATTCCAGCCTGAAAATAAAATATCGGATTTCCGCACCTTCAAAGCTCTGTTAACTGCTGAGTACCGGGACCTCCTGAATTCAAGACACAGAACGCAGTTTCAGCTGGGTACAGAGGTGACTTTCCTTGAGATGTTCGTCCTGCGGGGAGGTTTCTATTCCGAGGATCTAAACAACAGCTGGTATTCGACGACAAGCTCAAGACTTAACCAGTTTACTTACGGCCTTGGCATTGGGGCCGCGGTAAAAAAACTCTCAGGAATGAATATTCCGCTGAATATAAAATTCGATTATACGTCGCTGCCCTTCCCGGAATATTACGAGGATGACTACAGGCACGAATATAACTGTCCCATCTACACGCTGAATATTTCTTACAATATTTAATAATTGAGAAATGAAAACGTTACTGGCTGCACTGACCTGCCGGGAACCCGTTTCCCGGCAGCCTTGAGATATGGACCTATAATCTGAAACCCCATTCAAAAAACTTCCTTCAAATGAACATTTGTACAGTCCTGCGTGTTAAGTGTATATTAAAAAGAACACTTAAGAGTGCCTGCCATTGAAATTTGAACGGGAAAACTGCCTTTTTCTCTGGCATGAGCGTTGCTTATTCATAGAAAAGGACACTTGGACAGGCATAATGAGGTTTAATATGAAAAAATTAATGATTTTTGCTGCTTTTATTCTGGCCCTGGCTTTTAATCCCTTAAATGCCCAGGATAATGATTACCAGAACACCGATTCACAGGACGGAGGATACCAGGACCAGAACAGAGAGTCACAGGATTATCACGGCTATACTCATGAAAGGGAAACATTCAATTACTTCTATAACTCCCTTAATCCCTACGGCCAGTGGATGCAAATGGATAACGACGTTTATGCCTGGCATCCGGATAACATGGGAAGAAACTGGCAGCCTTATACAGTAGGCCGCTGGGTCTGGTCAACCGACGGTTGGTATTGGGACTCATATGAACCCTTCGGCTGGGCTACTTACCACTACGGCAGATGGTACTATGACGATTATTATGGCTGGCTCTGGATCCCCGACGACCAGTGGGGACCCGCATGGGTTGAATGGAGATACAGCGATGATTATATCGGCTGGGCTCCGCTTCCACCTTATGCAGTTTTTGATATTCATATAGGTATTCATTTTACCTATGACTGGCATTTCCCATATAGCTGCTGGAATTTCATGCCTTACCGCTATTTCGACGGCTATGATGTCCACCGCTATTATGTTGCGCCAAGAGAAAAATACAGGCTTTACGGCAATACCCGCTATAGAAACGATTATGCTTACAGGGACGGAAGGGTAATTAACAGGGGCGTCGACAGGCAGTTTGTTGAAAGACGCACAGGAAGAAATATTCAGCAGAGAGATATTGTACAGACCAGAACCCGTGACCTGAGCGGCAGGACAAGGGATAATAACAGAATTGAAGTATTCCGCCCTGGTCAGCAGGATCTGGCTAAAACCAGAGACATCAGAACCCAGGATATCAAAAGAACTGAAAGAAGAACTTCACTCGACGTTAATAAAATAGACCGCAGAATGGGCAGTAATGTCAGACGCGGCGGCGAGGTTAACCGCAACGGCAAAACGGACCAGACACCGGTTATAAGGGACAGGAGTAACCAGAATAATCCCGGCGGAAACAGAAATCCCGGGGTAATCCAGAGACCTGATAATAATGGAACCCGCAACCCGCGCGTTGAACCTCCTACGGACAGGGGAAACAGGCAAAACCCGGGAAACAGTAATGGAGACAATCAGCGAAGGATGGAAAAGCAGAGGAATAACCCTAATGTTAATCCCCCTGTTGACAGAAATGAAACCCCAAATGTAAACAGGCCTGAAAACAATGGGCAGGAAAGGCGCAGGGAAACTCCCCGCTATGAAAATCAGCCACGAGGCAATCAGACTCCTCAGGTAAGAGAGAACAGGCAGCCTGAAAGAAGAAATGAACCCCAGAGGGAAAACAGACAGGGAAACAGCAAACAGCAGGGCGGCAGCAATGACCGCGAAAACGGCAGAGACAGAAGAAGATAATTTTTATTGCCCCTAATTCAAAACCCCGGTATTTGGTTGTAGCCAAATACCGGGGTTTTCTTTTTATAATTCAAAATTCAGCATTTTTGTTATTAAACGGATCATTCCTGTCTTTCATGAATTCCGGACGGTAGTTTTCCTGGCTTTCCATTTCCTGTATCCAGCCTTTCTTCAGATGATACTTTTCCATCATATCCAGCACCTTTTCGTACTCGGAAACTCTTATTGTACGGTTGATCAGTATATCCTTTCCGGCTTTGTTTGTCGGGAAGTACTGCGACATTAAGGATATATGCACGTCAGGGCTTAATTCATTCGCAATAAACTTAAAGACCTCTTCCGATTCAGAGAGCCCGTTGGGCAGAACAAGATGCCTTATAATAAGCCCTCTTACAACCACATCGCCTTCATAAATAAGTTCGCTGCCTACCTGTCGGAACATTTCCTTTACTGCAAGCTTTGTCCTTTCAAAGTATTTATCCACTCTTGAATACTTTCTGGCATTTTCATCCGAACCGTATTTTATATCCGGCAGGTAAATATCCGCAACCCCGTCGTAGAGTTTCAGCATATCCACAGAATCGTATCCGTTAGTATTATAAATTATAGGCAGCCTGAGGCCCATTCCGGCTGCAATGTAAATGGACTTTAATATCTGCGCCGAAAAGTGCGTGGGCGATACAAGGCCTATATTGTGGCAGTCTTTTTCCTGCAGTTTCATCATAATGCAGGCCAGGCGATCAAAACTTACTTCGTGCTTCTTTTCACTTTTCCAGTTCTGTGATATTTCAAAGTTCTGGCAGAAGACGCATCTTAAGTTGCAGTTGCCGAAGAAAATGTTTCCCGCGCCCCGGCTGCCCGACAAAACTGGCTCCTCGCCAAAGTGCGGCGTATAGGAAGATACAATGGGCAGATACCCGCTCAGGCACACTCCAAGTTCATCATTCAGCCGGTCCGAAAGGCAATTCCTGGGACAACTGGTGCATGAAGAAAGAGCCTCTTCGGCTTCAAGGGCCCGCTTTTTAAGCTCGCCTGAGTCGTGAAGCTTTATATATGAAGGTACAAAATTCATTTAATGGTCTTTGTAAAATTTTATATTCAGGCAGCAAAAATATCAATTAAAACCAAATAATGAAATGGAAAAAACTGATGCCGGATTAAATTTACAGACACTTGGGAATGTTTTGAAATGAAAGGGAAACTTGCTATTTTATTGAAGCGAAGCACATTTGTGCAATATTATCCGTCTGCAGCCTGTGATTTTGACCAGTTTTAATAATTGGTGGTTTTATGAATTACAGTTTAACAGCATGCCTTTACTTTTGGCTGAAAAGGAATAAGCCTCCGGCCTTTTATACCCGTTTCTTTCTCACACTGATATTTTTTCTGGTATCCCGGATTGTTTTTCCCCAATCCACCGACATTTACTTTGACCATATTTTCCGCGAACAGGGACTTTCACAAAGCATTGTAAATTGCATTATTCAGGATAACAAAGGACTTATGTATTTCGGTACCGAAGACGGGCTTAATATTTATGACGGTTATTCATTTACAATAATGCGCAATAACCCCAACGATACAAACAGTTTATCCTATAACGATATTACAGCTTTATTTGAGGACCGCGATAAAATAATCTGGATAGGCACTTTTAACGCGGGATTAAACAGGTACGATCCTTCCGTTCAGAGTATCAGAAGATTTCCTTTTAATCCTCTTGATACGAACTCACTCAGCAATAGTAATGTAAATGATATTACGGAAGACCGGAATGGCAGCATGTGGATAGCTACGGATAACGGCCTCTGCATGCTCGAACGTCATATGGGCAAGCCATACAAATTTACAAGGTTTTATAACAGCCCGAAGAATTCCGGCAGCATAAGCAACAACAGGGTTCTCTCTTTAATAACTGACCGTATGGGTGTCATATGGGCAGGTACTGAGGCGGGAGCAGATAAAATAATTGTTAACGGGACGTCTCCTTCTTTTGAACATATCTATTCAGGCGATAAGATTCCCGCAAGTGCTCATGTAAGAGCAATATTCGAGGCATCAGGAGGGGATATATGGTTTGGTACGGAAAACGGGCTTGTACGCCTCCAGGCTTCAGAGCGCAGTTCTCAAAAACCTGTTTTCATCTATTACAGGAATAATCCAAAAGATGTTAACAGCCTGAGCAATAATAATATTTTTGCCCTGAGTGAAGATTTGGAAGGGATGATATGGATTGGTACAAACGGGGGCGGAGTGGACCTTCTGAATCCCCGCAGCGGAAGGATCAGTCACTTCAGACACGACCGCTTTGATCCCGCTTCATTAAGCTACAATGAAATAAGATCAATTTACAGGAACAGATCAGGCATAATGTGGGTGGGCACATATGGAAGCGGAATCAGTAAGGTTTCGCGTGCAGGAGGGCAGTTCATTCATTATTACTACAGACCTGACGATCCGAACTGTCTCAGTCATGCCATCGTCTGGTCAATCTATGCCGATAAAGACAGCATCCTTTGGATCGGAACCCACGACGGCCTCGACCGCCTGGACCGCAAAACCGGCAGGTACACGCATTACAGGAATAATCCCGGTGACCCAAAGAGTATTAGCGGTAACGTGATAAGGGTACTGACTGATGACCAAAACGGAAACCTCTGGATAGGAACCCATGGCGGAGGCATCAGCGTCTTAAATAAGAAAACCGGAAAGTGCAAAGTTTTCAGGCATGATCCGTCCAACCCTAATAGCCTTTCGGCAGACGCAATAAGACCAATTTTCAGGGACCGCTCGGGCACAATTTGGATAGGTACATACGGACAGGGGCTGGACAGGTACGAGCCTTCTGATGGTACATTCAGGCATTATAGAAATATTGTCGGAAACAGCGAAAGCCTGAGCAACGATTTTGTAAGAATTATATTTGAAGACAGCAAGGGTAACCTCTGGATTGGAACTGAAGGCGGCGGAATAAATAAGTTCGATAGAAGAAAAGGAATATTCAAAAGCTACACAAACATTCCTGGAAACATAAACTCACTTAGTAGCAACCATATTTTTACAATCCATGAGGATAAAAATGGCTTCCTCTGGCTGGGAACCTGGGGCGGGGGATTAAACAAGTTTGATCCTGTAAGGGAAAAATTTCAGCGCTTTAATGAGGCTGACGGACTTCCCAGCAACTCTATATATGGCATTCTGGAAGACAACTTCGGAAATCTATGGATGAGTACAAACGCAGGACTGTCAAAGTTCGATCCTGTTTCAGTTACATTTACAAATTATAATGTTAAGGACGGCCTGCAGGATAATGAGTTTAATGGTGGATCTTATTTTAAGAGCACAAGCGGCGAACTGTTCTTTGGCGGCATTGACGGCTTCAACTCATTTTATCCCGACAGGATCAAAAGCAACCGCAACATCCCTCCCGTGATAATTACCTCCTTCAGCAAGCTTAATAAAGAAGTGAATTTCGGACGTGCGGCATCGGAAGTTAAGGAAATTGAGCTGTCTTATCAGGATTATGTTTTTTCATTTGAATTTGCAGGCCTGGATTATATGGCGCCAGAGAAAAATAAATACGCATACAAAATGGAAGGACTGGATAAAAACTGGATCTTTGTTGATGCTTCAAAAAGGTTTGCTTACTATACTAACCTTTCTCCCGGCCATTACACTTTCATGGTGAAAGCTTCCAACAGCGACGGCATATGGAATAACCAGGGTGCTATGGTAAAACTTATTATTACTCCGCCATTCTGGAAAACGTGGTGGTTTATTGCGCTTGTACTAATCCTCCTGTTTGTTCTTGCATATATTCTTTACAGGTGGCGCATTAAAAATAACGCAATGAAGACGGAACTTAAAGCTGCGCACGAGGCCCAAATGTCAATTATGCCCAATGCCGATCCCGACTTAAAGGGACTGGATGTATCCGGCATATGCATTCCGGCAAACGAGGTTGGAGGAGATTTCTTTGACTACTTCAAGCGGAATAATAATGAAAATACTCTGGGAGTGATAATAGGCGACGTATCGGGCAAGGCTATGAAAGCTGCAATGACGGCGGTCCTGGCAAGCGGAATGATGATTCCGGACATTATTGCCGTGGAGGACATTAAAACCATCTTCACCAGAGTTAATAAAGCTCTTTATTTAAAAACAGATAAACGTGTATTTGTAGCAGCCTGCATACTTCTCATAGATGTGAAAAATAAAAAAATAACATATATCAATGCCGGTAATGTAAATCCAATTATCAGGATAAATGGAACGGTGTGCAGTTTAACCTCCAGCGATCCAAGATTCCCTTTGGGTTTAATATGCGATGTTCAGTATGAAAAAAGAACAGTTGATTTTAATAAAGGAGATGTACTCTTGCTGATGACAGATGGCCTTGTTGAAGCCCAGGCAAAGTCAAAAGAACTTTATGGAACAGAAAGGTTAAGTATACTTCTCTCAAATCCTGATATAGAGAAGTTATCGGCTAATGAAATAAAGAACAGGATCATACGGGATGTGCAAAGCTTCTGCACAGAAGGCACACATCATGATGACATGACAATTATAGTAATTAAACACGTGTAGCCCAAATCGGAAAGCCGCCTGAAAAGAATTATATTCCGTTTCAGGCGGCAGATATTACTTCAGCAATATGAATTTCTTTGTGCTTCTAAAATTCTTGCCTCCTGAAGCTGAGCTTGCATCCAGTGTGTAGAAATATACTCCGCTTGGCAGGGCGCCGGCCTTAAAAATTGTTTCATATTTTCCTGCCTTAACTGCTTCATTAATCAGCGTTATTATCTCTTCGCCCAGCAGGTTATAAATAATGAGTTTAACTCTGCTGTCTACCGGCACTGAATACCTTATAGTGGTAACCGGATTAAAAGGGTTGGGATAATTCTGTTCAAGCATGAACCGGGCAGGGGATTGAACCGCTAACTGATCTTTGTCTTTGGCCAGGGCTGAAACCGGGAGTTTCCAGACTCCTCTGCCATATGTTCCGGCATAGATATAATCATCGGTCGAAGCAAATGAATTAATTCCTATATTCTCCGGCAGTCCCGTATGAATCTCTTTCCAGGTATTGCCATAGTCATTTGAACGGAATATGGTACTTTTCATATTGAACTGGGATATTTCTGTTATATCCACGGAGGCAAATAGAATGCTGTCCTGAACTCCAAGTGCGGTAACATAGATATCAGTCCCCATTGTATCCATCACGAATCCTCCCGTTTTTTTCCAGCTTAAGCCCGCATCGGTTGAAATGTACATCCCACCTTCGCCGCCTGCAAACATATGGCTGCCGGCTGAGGCAAAATCCGCAATATCTTTGCCCTTCAGCAAGCCGGTGGTTTCTTTCCAGCTTGAGCCGTTATCAGTGGAAATAAATACGGTGTTAATTTTTTGATAGTTTGTACCGGCAAGCACATTATTACCTGCTGCGGCCAGCGAATAGATATAACTGTAGCGGGTTTTGATTGAATCCATGAGTTTCGGCAGGCCATTACTGACTTCCTTCCAGTTTTTACCATTATCAGTTGTCAGGTATACCCCCTTGTTGTATGTAGCGGCAAAGATCCTGCTGCCGCTCCCTGCAAACGTGGTAACATCAATTACAGAATCG
Source organism: Syntrophomonadaceae bacterium (assembly GCA_050259615.1). Classification (GTDB taxonomy): domain Bacteria; phylum Bacteroidota; class Ignavibacteria; order Ignavibacteriales; family SURF-24; genus JAAXKN01. The sequence goes on from JBLNAZ010000014.1 coordinate 41,917, forward strand.
TGACCCACTGAAAATCCGCTGTTTGACTGCAGCCAGCTTTGTCCGTTGTCGGTTGAAATGAATACACCCAGCCCTTCCGAAGCCGCAAAGATAAGGCTGTCCTTAAGAAATAATTTATTTATAAAAGGATAACCGAACCCTGTAGATATTAAGCCCCTGTTAACCTCCTGCCAGTTGTCTCCTTTATCTGTTGAGCGGAATATTCCATTACTTCCGGCAAAGATGGTATTGCCCCTGGCCGCAAGTGAGGCGATATATGTACTTATTATTCCTGTATTTGCCTTACGCCACGTTTTCCCGTTGTTGTTGGAAAGATACATGCCCTCGAATGTTCCGGCCAGTATATTCTTGCCCATGACTGCAAGGTTTGTAATTTCAAGAAAGACTATCTGGCTGTCGACTATTGCGGGTTCCCAGTTATTTCCCTTGTCGGTGGAGCGGAAAATCCCGCTGAATGTTCCGGCAATAATGCTGCTGTCGGCTTCAGCCAGGCTGGTGACGAAATCACCAGGAGGCATTCCATTGCCTGAGGGCTTCCAGAGCTCCCCGTTATTGGCTGATGCAAATAGCCCCCGGTCGGTTCCGGCAAAAATAGTATCTCCAACTGCAATCAGTGAGAATACCTGAATAGTATCAGGTAGTCCTGAAGATAATTTTGTCCAGCTGGTATCCTTATAGCGGTACATCCCTTCTCCATAGTAATAGCCGCTTATTGCAAAGATATAGCTGTCCTTAATGAGGAAATCGGAAATGACAAAGCCAACTGTAAAAATATCCTTAGGCAGACCGCTGCTTATATCTTTCCATGTTGAACCTTTGTCTGTGGATTTGTATGCACTGTTGTACGAGCCCGCAATGATCATATTGTCTGTAGCCTTAATTGCGGTGATGTCATAAAATCCGCTTTCATTAATTTTGATCCCTTTGGAAATATCAATCCAGGTTAGACCTTTATCTGTAGAATGGAATATTCCTTTTGCGCCTCCAATAAAAATATCAGTACTGTTTGAAGCTATTGAAAAAGCACTTGAATCTGGCTGTTGGGAACTTATGTCTTTCCATATTAATCCCTGATCCGTCGTTATGTACAGTGCTGCACCTGAATTGGAATATATATCCGGATAGGTAACCATAACTGCATTCTGACCTGAAGAACTCATGAGTCCGATTATACCCCCGGATGGTCCGTTTGTCTGTACCCACTGGGGATACAGCTGCGCTGAGAGAACGAGAATAAAAGCAATAAGAAATATTTTCTTCATAATACATCCTCCTTTTAATGAAGTAATATCATTATTTTTGTTTGAATATAACTGCCTGCCGTAATCCGGTAGAAGTACACGCCCGATGGAACCTCATCCTGCATAAAGGTAACTTCATAAGCCCCGGATTTAAGTATTTCATTGACCAGCACTTTGATTTCTTCACCAAGCGCGTTATAGACAGACAGTTTGACTTTGCTTTCTGCGGAAATAGAATATTTAATTGCAGTAGATGGATTGAATGGGTTTGGATAGTTCTGTTGGCAGGGGGCAGTTCCGCATAACAGAAAAAGACAAAAAAGTATTTTCAGACAGCATGAAATATTCACGCGCCCTCCTTATTTATAGCGACAAATAAACGTTTATGGGCTCTGGCTAAATTGTCGCCTGAAAGTGAATACATGAAAATTGGGCTGCTTTCTTTAAGGTTGTAACATTTGGAAATTGGTAACTGGAAACGGGTAAGCCGGGCCGGGGCAGCTGGAAGGGAGTTTGTACCGTGGAATTTTAATTGGATTATTGGCAACGGAATATATTTAGCGGCCGAAGCCGGTAAACGCGGTAAAGTTTCTGCATTCGCACCCTGAAATTTCAGATTTCTCATACCGTATCCTCCATTGGGCAGAAAATACCTTGGCCGGAAATCTAAAGAAGCACCTGCTTCTTAATTCTTTAAGAAAATTATATTATTTTCCTCCTGAAATCAAAAGGGGATAATTCCGCTCCTCAGATCTGCTCAAATTTATACCCCCTAAAATCTGAGGCAAAAATCACAAAATTAAATTATGAAGGAAAATTTATCTTCTGCATTTGAATTTTGGGAAAATAGCGGGTAAATTATCATATAATTTTATTAAAAGTTTGCCATTAATATCAGGTTGTGTTATGAAAATCTACTTTTTATTTACATACATAGACGAAGAGTATATCTGCGATAATATTTATGCCGAAGAGGAAGGCAAGGTTATTAACTATTCAGTTGAAGAGGACTATATAGTAAAGGCTGAGGACCCCGCCGTTAAAAGCCTCGCAAAGCTGGAGGAAATGTACCAGCCTCAACAAAAGACGAAGAAGTCCGGCAAGTCAACCGCAAAACAGGAGAATCCCCCAAAACTGATCATTAAAGAATTTGCCGAAGTCAGGGATGCCCTCTTCTTCCTTGAAGACACAATTGAGGATTTCAATGAGGATATTCCTGCCCGCAGAAAACTTCTGCCAATTGTAAACCCGTATGATCTCGATTTTGAGGACGATAACGACGACTATTCTGTCTTCGGCGAATCCGAAGTGGATCTGGAAAAAGAAGGCTTTTTTAAAGATGACGCCATGGATGATTTTGGCCCTGACGAAGACGAGGACGATGATGGCTTCGGTCCGGATTTCGATGACGACGAAGAAGAAGACGATAAATACTGAAAACCATAGGTTTGCTGAAAATTATAAATGTGCTGAATATCCTGCCTACGACCTTTAATAAATTAAGGCCAGGGACGGGGATACAGTTTTTTGAACCGTTGCGGGCGGAATAACGCTCTGAAACAATTTACATAAGCTTATCTTAAATGAAATCCAAATTCCTGAAAAAATATCCCATTATTGATTATTTCTTTATCCTGATCGGAAGCGCAATAATGGCCCTGGGTATAGGGGTCTTCCTTGTGGATGCGCAGGTAGTGCCGGGCGGCGTAAGCGGCCTTTCAATGGCTATTCATTACCTTTCAAATTATAAAATTCCCGTCGGCCTCATGATGTGGCTTCTGAACGTGCCTCTCTATGCCTGGGGACTTAAGGTGCTGGGTAAAAGATTCGGAATAAGAACTTTCTATGGCTTTACGCTTAACTCTTTCTTTATAGACTTTTTCAGGGGCGATGTGCCTGGTCTTAGATTTATCAGGCTGCAGGATACTCAGACTGTTCGCGACCTGTTCCAGAATGATTTCCTCTTTCTGGTGCTTATTGGCGCGGTCTTGCTGGGTATCGGCCTCGGCATTATATTCAAGTTCAAGGGAACTACTGCCGGAAGCGACATTGTGGCTGCAATTATGCAGAAACGCTACGGCTGGAAACCCGGGCAGGCGATAATGTTTATTGACTTCTTCGTCATTGCCGTGGCAGGCTTTATTATCGAAATTAAACATCTTTCACCCATCAGGCCCGCTATGTCCCTTACTCTTTATGCATTCTTCCTCCTGTTTGTTTCGAGTAAGCTGGTGGACTTTATCGTTGACGGCTTCGACTATGCCCGAATGGCTTTCATTATTTCGGATAAATCGGATGAAATTGCCAAGGTCATTATGAATGACTTCAGCCGCGGCGCTACGGGACTCAAGGCCCACGGACTTTATAAAAATTTGGACCGCGACATTATTTTCACCGTGGTTACTTTTAAGGAAATTCCTGAACTTACGGAGGCTATTCAGGAAATAGACCCCGATGCCTTTGTCATTATAGGCAACGTGCATGAGGTACTTGGCGAAGGATTTAGAAGGAGGATTTAAGGGTTTTCAGGGCAGAAACTTCGGTGAAAATTCCCGTGAAATGTGCCCTTAAGCACTTGCCTTTATCCTTTGAAGTTTATAACTTACAAATGTTATTGGTCCTGGAGTTTGGTAAAAAATTAATGTGAATTTCGTTCTTAAGTCTTGACATTATTTTTTAATCCTTATATATTTCCGTCATGAAAATCAAACTAACCATACTTTTCGTCCTCTTCGCGGCTTTTTGTGCCGGAACACTTCTGGCAGGCGCTTATGTCTTTGATTTTAAGGCATTAATAGACGGCGATAACATTAAGGTTGAATGGAGAACTACAGAGGAAAGCAACCTTCAGTATTTTGCTATTGAAAGAAAGCCTGGCAACAGTTCGGATTTTCATGAGATAACAAGAGTTGCCCCGAGAGGCAGTAACTCATATTATTCATTTACAGACCAGTCTGCTTACAAACCAACTGACAGTTTTTATACTTATCGGCTTGCAATTTATGAACAAAGCGGAAAAGTCAACTATATTGAAGCACCAGGCGTCTCGCACTCAGTCTCAGGCGTTAAACGCACCTGGGGCAGCATCAAAGCAATGTTCAGATGAAACATATTCTTTGCCCTGTTCTCTCTTAAACCGCCCATTTTTCAGATTCCTTAAAATGACCGAGTTTCTTTCTTTTATTCTGCTTTCACTGCTCTTAGTACAGTGCTCGGCACCATCAAGATTTAATAAAACCGCATTCAGCAGAAAAGATGAATCCTCTTTAGTCCGCGTCCTTTTGGATGATGACCTTCAGAAGAAAACCGTGTCTTTTGATGCTCCCGTAGTCCTTAGAAACGGCCAGGAGAAAATCTTAAATATTAATGCCGGCGAAAAGTTCTCGCTGTCGGCCGATGAGAAGGGAATTTCTCTGAAAATGGGAAAGAAAAAGTATTCCATCGACCTGTGCGATATCGAGCCGGAGCCCGGTGAAGAGTTTTTAACTTATAAAGGTAAATCCTATAAAGGTAATTTTTCTGTTCTCAATTCACAGGGGAAACTCCTGCTGGTAAATTCGCTCGGACTTGAAGACTACCTGAAAGGGGTTCTTTATTCGGAAATGGGTGTTGCCTCTGCTAAGGAAGATGATCTGGAGGCGCTCAAGGCCTTTGCCGTCTGTGCCAGAAACTATACCGTCTTGAAACTTGAACAGCCGGGAAGCCGCCAGTTTGACCTTTATTCCGATACCCGCGACCAGGTTTACGATGGCTCTCATCCTTCAAAAACACTCATTAACCGTGCAGTTGATGAAACCCGGAACCTTATTCTGAAGTATAACGGACAGCCTGCTGCGGTTTTCTATTTTTCTTCATGCGGAGGCAGGACTGAAAATGCTGATTATGTTTTCAGACAGAAGGGTATACCTTACCTTAAAGGGGTTGAGGAGGGGGATGATCCTTTCTGCCGGATTGCTCCTGGATATGAGTGGCAGGAAAGCTATTCGCAGCAGGAGATCCTTAACTGCCTTACAGGCGCGGGTTACATTAAAAAAGGGGAATACGCGGTTAAAAATATAGAAATAAAAAGCAGGTTCGAATCAGGACGTGTAAATGAGCTGGTAATTTCTCTGGAAGACAGCGATAGGGCAGCTCTGGATGTTGTTATAATAGGCAATAAAATACGCTATGCAATCCGATCCAAAGCGTCAAAAAGCCTCCTTAAAAGCACCATGTTCGACATTAAACCGGTTTTTGAAGACGGCAGCCTTGTAAAAGTTACTTTTCAGGGCCGCGGTAATGGCCACGGCGTGGGCCTCTGCCAGTGGGGTGCAATCGGGCAGTCGAGAAAAGGCAGAAAATTTGAGGACATATTGAACTTTTATTTCCCGGGAACAGAATTAGGTGAGATGGAACAATGATTAAGACCAATTTGCCGGTTTACCTGGCTTCAAAATCTCCAAGAAGAAAACATCTTCTGGAACTGCTGAACCTTAAGTTTGAAACCTTCAGCGTGGATCTGAATGAGGAAATTCTGGACGGGGAACACCCGGTTAAAACAGTGAAAAGACTTTCCGGACAGAAGCTTGAAGCAGCACGGAAAAGGGTTTCTGAGGGAATAATCATTACTGCAGACACAATCGTGGTGCTTGAGGAGCAGATTATTGGTAAACCCAAAGATGAGGCCGATGCCGAAAGAATACTGAAATTCCTAAGCGGCAAGACTCACGCCGTTTATACCGGCTTTGCAGTATGTAATACTGAAAAAAATATTACGCTCATTGAATATGAAAAAACACTTGTTACTTTCCGCCGCCTGGAAAAAGAGGAGATACTGGACTATATAAAGTCGGGCAGCCCAATGGATAAGGCCGGAGCCTACGGAATACAGGATGATTTTGGTGCCGTTTTTGTCCGCAGAATAGACGGCTGCTATTATAACGTTGTCGGCCTGCCTTTAACCAGGCTCTACGATACATTAAAAAGAGTTATTTAAGAGGATAAAGTGTTAGAAAAAGTTAAAAAGAATATATTCCGCTCCCTCGCAGTTGCAGCAATCCTTTACCTGGCCTTTACTGTATATGCCGATTACAGAAATGTTATTTCGGCATTCGCCAGGTTCAACTGGCTCCTGCTGCCCCTCCTTCTGGCACTTTCTTTTGTGAACTACCTTACAAGATTCTATAAGTGGGATTACTATCTTAAAATTCTGAAAGTTAGGATTTCCAGAACAGATTCCTTTGCCATTTTCATGTCGGGACTCATAATGAGCGTTACCCCGGGAAAGATGGGGGAGCTTTTGAAGTCATACCTGGTCAAGCAGATCTCAAATGAGCCGATCAGTAAAACCGCGCCAATTATAATGGTTGAAAGGATTACAGATTTTATTTCACTCGTTCTGCTGGCTTTGTTAGGTGCCTACGTGTTTAATTACGGCCGTATAATTGTAATTGGTACAGGTATATTTTTTCTTTTAGTTACTCTTGTAATAAGCCATAAGAGGCTCTCATTTTATCTGATTGACTTAATTGTTAATATCGGGTTTCTGAAAAAACACGGGAAAAGGATACGCACGGCGTATGAAAGTGTTTATCTTTTACTGCGCCCGCTGCCATTATTCTATATGGTTGTATTAAGTTTTTTCTCTTGGTTTCTCGAATGTTTGGGTTATTACATAATTCTTTTTAATTTTGGAATTCATTTTAATATTCTCTGGCCGACATTTGTTTACACGTTTTCAACAATTGCCGGTGCAATAACAATGCTGCCGGGGGGACTGGGTGTTACAGACGGCTCACTGACATTTTTATTAATAAGAAATAAAGTGCCCAAAGACATTGCCGTATCTTCTACCTTTATTATAAGGGCAGTTACGCTTTGGTTCGCGGTCCTGATTGGTGTCATCAGTGTTTCATTTTATCAACATCGATATGGTAATATATCAGTTGAAACTTCAATAAATAATTCATAGGAGAATTCGCCATGGCAAAATTTAAGAACATTAGCATCCCTAGCGAAGGTGCTAAGATTACCATTCAGAATGACAAACTGGTCGTTCCTGATAACCCGATTATTCCTTTTATAGAGGGTGACGGTACGGGTCCGGATATCTGGAAAGCTTCAAAGGTCGTCTTTGATGCCGCAGTTCAGAAAGCTTACAAGGGTAAAAGAAAAATCTCGTGGATGGAAGTTTATGCCGGCGAGAAAGCAACTAAAGTTTACGGAAAGAACCAGTGGCTTCCGAATGAAACAATTAAAGCAATAGGTGAGTACGTTGTTGCAATTAAAGGCCCCCTTACAACCCCGATCGGCGGCGGAATCAGAAGCCTTAACGTTACATTAAGACAGAAGCTCGACCTGTTTGCATGCGTAAGACCCGTTAAGTACTACGCAGGAACACCAAGCCCGATGAAACGCCCCCAGGACCTCGATATCGTTTTGTTCAGGGAAAACACCGAAGACGTTTATGCAGGAATTGAATTTAAGGCAGGATCCAAAGAAGCCAATAAAATAATTGAAATGCTCGAAAAGGATATGAAGAAGGAAGTCCGCCCCAACTCAGGAATCGGTATTAAGCCTATGAGCGAATTCGGTTCAGCACGACTTTTTAAGAAAGCAATGGACTATGCTATTGCCAACGGACGAAAGAGCGTAACTATTGTTCATAAAGGCAACATTATGAAGTTTACTGAAGGCTCATTCAAGGAATGGTGCTACAAGGCTGCAAAAGGGGATTATGCAGGTATAATTGTAACTGAAGATGAACTTTCTTCAAAATACAAGGGCAAAATGCCCGAAGGCAAAATCCTTGTTAAGGACAGAATTGCAGACAGCATGTTCCAGCAGCTTTTATTAAGACCTGCCGAATATGACGTCGTTGCCACACCTAACCTTAACGGCGATTACCTTTCGGATGCAGCTGCGGCCCAGGTTGGCGGACTTGGTATTGCACCGGGTGCCAATATCAGCTACCATGTGGCTCTTTTTGAAGCTACGCACGGTACAGCTCCCAAATATGCCGGACTCGATAAGATCAATCCGGGTTCAGTCATTCTTTCCGGCGTTATGATGCTGGAATATATGGGCTGGAATGAAGCTGCAGCCCTTATTGAAAAGGCAATGACCAGGACAATTAAGTCAAAAGTTGTGACATATGACTTTGCAAGGCTCATGACAGGAGCAAAAGAAGTAAAATCTTCACAATTTGCCCGTGCAATTGTAGACAATATGAAGTAAATTTGATATAATATAAAATAAATAAGTCCACTTTATCCTTTATGTTGATTTTCAAAAGTGGACTTATTATTTTAACAAAACTATTATAAAACTGAGGAGGCACTATGTCTAGGGATAACGGTCTTGGAAAAGGATTATTGATAGGAATACTGACCGGTTCAGTTGTTGGTTCAATCATTGCTCTCCTGTACGCTCCAAAAAGCGGCAAAGAACTGCGAAAGGACATAAAGGAAAAAACCGACGAATTTATGGGTGAGGCAGAGCAGTACCTTGCCGAGGCAAAAGTAAAAGCCGTGGAAATGATCAACGACGGAAAAAAAAAATCCGAAAAGCTGATTTCTGATGCCAGAGTAAAAGTAGAGGGCTTGCTTCAGGATGCTGAGAAGGTTCTTGACAATGCAAAGAATATGGCTGGAGATGAAGGCGATAAGTTAAAAAGCGCTTTCAAAGCCGGGCTCGATGCATACAAGAATGAACAGAAACCTTAACACCCGGAATGCAACTATTTTTTGCTGGCAGAATATTTTCTGATGCGGCATCTCTTTTAAATTCAGGTGTAACGGATCTTAAAAGGAGGAGTCTTAATATTAATTTAACTTAAAGCCTCGTCATTAAGGCAGGGAGATTGAACTATGGATACAGCGTTGAATATCTTTCTGATTATATTGCTGATTTCGGCTTCCATTCTGTGCATTTATCTTGTAATTACGCTCAAACAGGTTACAAAGACAATTGCGGCCCTTCAGAAGGACGTCGAACAGATAAAGGGAAACGTGGAACCTATTCTTGCAAACGTAAATATCATTACGGGAAAGGTGGCACTGGTTACCGAAGAGGTTGAATCTGTCATATCGGCTGTAAAATTATTAATCGAAAACTTAAAGGATAAAGCTGAAGATCTTCTGGACAAAACTAAACGAATCAAAGCAAGTGTGGGAGATAGTCCGGGGGGAGATGTTTTCAGGAAAGTAGTTGGAATTTCCCGCGGAATATCTGCCTTTTGGAGTACTCTAAAAAATAAATAAATTAAGGGTAATTTTTAATTTAGTGGAGGTCTCACTTGAAAGAATACGGATCGGATTCTATCCGGAATATTGCGTTCATCGGTCATGGCGGAAGCGGAAAAACTTCTTTATCTGAATTGATTCTGTTCACTGGTGGTGAAATTAATCGTATTGGCAAGGTTGAAGAAGGCAATACGACTTCGGATTATAATGCCAATGAGATCGAAAGACAAATCTCTATTACTTCTACTCCTCTTCATATCGAATGGAATAATACAAAAATCAACATTTTAGATACACCCGGTTATTCAGACTTTATTGGGCAGGTAAAAAGTGCTCTCCATATTGCTGATACTGCTGTTGCTGTTTTGAAATCCGCAGAAGGTGTTGAAGTCGGTTCGGAATCTACCTGGAATTTTGTGAGGGAATACAATCTGCCTGCGGCGGTTCTGATCAATAAAGTTGATAATGAACATTCAAAATTCAGCCAGACAATTGAAATGGCTAAGGAAAGATTGTCCCCTGATGTTACCGCAGTTACTTTACCTGCAAAAGAAGGTGTAAATTTTGATACTGTTATTGATCTTATCAGTATGAAAGCTTATACCTACGCTCCTGCAGGATCGAAGAAGGTAACGGAGTGCGAAATTCCTGCCGACATGAAGTCTGATGCTGAAACGATGAGGGAAGCTCTCATTGAAAAAGTTGCTGAAAGTGATGAGGACCTGTTAAATAAGTTTTTTGAAAATGGCACCCTTACCGAAGAAGAACTCCAGAAAGGGCTCAAAACGGCAGTCCTTAAAAGAGGTATCGTTCCTGCCTTTGCAGTCTCTGCTATAAATGGCGTCGGCATTAATAACTTCCTGGACTTTACATCCAAATATTTACCTTCACCGGCCGAAAGGGATAATGTTGAAGGCAAGTTTAAGGATAAGGAACAGAAAGTTTCTGTTCCTGTTAACGATAAAGGCGAACCCGTTCTTTTTGTATTCAAGACTTTATCAGAGTCGCACGTTGGTGAACTTTCTGTTTTTAAGGTATTCTCGGGCACCATTCAGGCAGGCCTGGATCTTATGAACGAAAATAACGGCAAGTCGGAAAGGTTAAGCCAGCTTTTCTATCTGAACGGCAAGAACAGAAAGGATGCTTCAAAAATCCACGCCGGCGATATCGGCGCTGTAGTAAAATTAAAGGATACACATACAAACAATACTCTCTCTTCAAAGAGTTTTCCGGTTATACTTAACCCTATTAAATTCCCTGATGCAATCATAAGCAGTGCAATTATTCCAAAGTCCAAGGGCGACGAAGATAAGATTTCTGCAGGCCTGCATACGCTGCACGAGGAAGATCCTACCTTCGGCGTAAAGTTTGACCCTGAACTGAGCCAGACTATAGTTTCAGGCCAGGGTGAACTCCAGCTTTCTCTGGCAGTTAAACTCCTTAAGGACCGTTACGGTGTGGACGTTGACCTTGCTGAACCCAGAATCCCGTACCGCGAAACTATTAAGGGCGTCTGCGAAAACGTTGAATACAAGCACAAAAAACAGTCCGGCGGACGCGGCCAGTACGGCCACGTTGTTATGAAACTTGAACCGCTGCCAAGAGGTACCGGCTTTGAATTCGTTAACGGCATCGTGGGCGGTGTTATTCCCGGCAGATTTATTCCTGCTGTTGAAAAAGGCATCATTGAAACAATGCAGAGGGGTATTCTTACAGGTTCAAAAGTTATTGACATAAAGGCTACCTTGTTCTTCGGTTCATATCACGACGTTGACTCAGATGAAATGTCTTTTAAGATAGCTGGCTCACAGGGTTTCAAGAAAGGCTTTATGGAAGCTAAGCCTGTTCTTCTTGAACCGATCTACGAAGTTGAAGTAACCGTCCCTGAAGAGTTCATGGGTGACGTTATGGGCAACCTTTCAAGCCGCCGCGGTAAAATCCTCGGTATGGATTCAGAAGGACCCTTCCAGATCATTAAGGCTAACGTCCCTCTTTCGGAACTCTACAGGTATTCAACACACTTAAGAAGCCTTACTTCAGGACGCGGACTTTACAAGATGAAATTCGCATTCTATGAGGAAGTTCCTAAAGAAGTTGAAGGAAAGGTCATCGAAGAGTACAAGAAATCAAAAGAAGAAGAGTAGTTTCTTTGGTCCTGTTTATAAGGCGGAGGAAATTCTCTTCCGCCTTTTTTTTTATGGTTTTGTAATTTTATTGAACTTAAATTAAGAAGAAGTGTAATATGAGGTCTGATATGGATAAACTCTGGTCTCCCTGGAGATCACTGTACATAGATTCATTTAAGGATGAAAAAAAATCCTCCGGCTGCATCTTCTGCGGCCAGAAGGATACAGACATAAACGATATGAATAACCTCGTTGTTTATAAGGGGGAGCTCACATTTATTGTTCTCAACCTTTTTCCTTATAACAGCGGACACCTTATGGTTGTACCATACAGACATACAAACGATTTTTCGAGCCTTTCAAAGGAGGAAAATCTCGAAGTAATGGAAAACCTTCAGCTTGCCGGCAAGGCTCTTGAAATTTCAATGAAGCCCCACGGCTTTAATATCGGGGCAAATATCGGAAAGGCCGCGGGAGCGGGAATAGACCAGCACATCCATTTCCACCTCGTCCCGAGATGGAACGGTGACATTAACTTTATGCCCGCTATTGGGGAAGTAAAGGTGATTTCACAGGACCTTCTGGAAACAAAGAAAAATCTCCTCAAGGCCTTTAAGGAACTGAAAAAATAAAATGCCTGAAATTTTAATTGCTCCAAACAGCTTTAAGGAGTGTGCGGATTCTGTCAGGCTTACACGCCTGTTCCATGAAGCTCTTCAGAGTGAACTCTTAAACAGGTATAAGACCAGGGACTTCCATCTCATAGATAAACCCGTTTCAGACGGCGGGGATGGATTCCTGAACGTCTGCACTGAAAATTTTCACCTTAAGAAAACGGATATTACGGTGCAGGCTCCATTTGAAGGCTCCACGGTAAAGACTTCTTACGGATATTCCGAAAAGAATAAATCCGTTTATATAGAATCGGCTGAAGTGCTTGGAATGAAGCTGATTCCGGAAGAAAAAAGACACCCTCTTGCTTTAAGTTCCAGGGGACTTGGTGAAATTCTGCTCCGGCTGCAAAATGATAAATCTTCAGGTAAACTGGATGTACGCAGGGTGGTTATTGGTATTGGAGGCACCGGAACGAGCGATTTCGGCATCGGTATGTTCTCAGTTTTGGGCTTAAAGCTTCTTGGTGCGGATAAAATAGAGCTTAATCCGGTTCCTGAAAACTTCCGGCTTGTGGAAGAAATCATCTGGAAAAATCCGGCGCTCAATTTTGAAATTGAAGCCGTCCTGGACGTTAATACGCCGCTGCTGGGTGAAAAGGGGACGGCACGCATCTTTGCTCCCCAGAAAGGAGCATCGCCCGATGAAGTGGAAACACTTGAAAAAGGGCTCGAAAACATTGTAAATATTTTAAGCAAATGGAAGAATACCAGCGGACTCCCTGGAGCCGGGGGCGGCCTTGCCGGAGGTCTTCACTTTTTCCTCGATGCAGAATATAAATTTGCACGGGACTTCTTAAGAGAAGACCTGGGCTTAAACCGCAGCAGATTAAAACCCGACCTTATTGTTACCGGCGAAGGATCATTTGACTCTCAGTCGATGATGCAGAAAGGAGTGTTTCTTATCCTGGATGAGTTTTTGCCAACCGGGGTGCCTCAGTTTGTCTGTGCCGGCAGGATTAAGGATATACCGGATGAACTTAAACGGGAAAACGTCAAATTTATTGAAATTTCAAGGTTTTTCTCATCCCCCGGGGAATCCATGAGAAATATTGAAAAGGGAATCCGCCTTGCTTCGGAAGAAATTTTGAAAATTTATTTTAATAGGGCATAGATTTTTTTATATTCATGTACCCGAAACTATTCTTGTTGGAGTTTATTTAGAACCAAGTTCTAGGATGAGAAAATAATTTATGAAGGAATATCTTGATCTGGTTAAACTTGTGATCGATGAGGGCACACGCAAGCCTTCTCGTACAGGTATAGATACAATCTCTTATTTTTCAGCTTTTTACAGGGTGGACCTTTCGAAAGGTTTTCCGCTTCTTACAACAAAAAAGATGATCTGGAATTCACTGCTCCACGAGGTGCTGTGGTATTTATCAGGAGATAACCACATCAGAAACCTGAGAAAACATACAAAGATATGGGACGCGTGGGCGGATGAGGATGGAAACCTCGAAACGGCTTACGGCTATTACTGGAGGCATTTTCCGAGTGCTGAAAAAGATAAACAGGGCAACTGGAAAGTAACTGAGATCGACCAGATTAAATATGTAATTGATACTCTGAAGACAAACCCCTACAGCAGGAGACTTGTAGTTACGGCCTGGGAACCTGGAAATGCCACCAAAAGCAAGCTCCCACCATGCCATTATACGTTTGTTTTTAACGTTAACGACGGAAAACTTAACTGCCACCTTACGCAGCGCTCAGGCGATATTGCGCTTGGTATTCCATTTAACCTTGCTGCCTACTCGCTTTTGACTCAGATAATTGCGCAGGAGACGGGGCTTGAACTTGGATACTTTGCCCATACTATCATCGACGCCCATATTTATGTGGCTGACAAGGGTACGCCTATGGAAAAGTACGACCACCTGGAAGGCCTGAAAGAACAGCTGAAAAGAGAGCCTTTGCCGCTCCCTGTGCTGAGAATTGCAAAAAAACCGATCGATATGCTGACTTTTGAGGATTTTGAACTCGTTAATTATCAGCACCTGGACAGAATTAAGTTTGAAGTAGCTGTTTAACAGGAGAAAACTATTTGCGGAAGATAATTGTGGCGGCTGTAGCCCAAAACGGAGTGATTGGAAATAAGGGTACAATGCCCTGGCATTCCAGCGAGGATTTTAAGTACTTTAAGTCGCTTACAACAGGCAATCCTGTTATAATGGGAAGGAAGACACTTGAGTCGCTGGGTAAACCCCTAAAAGGAAGGCTTAATATTGTCATTTCACGAACCATGGAAAGTAATAGTCCGGAAGTGATGGTATTCAGTTCCCTTGCCGGTGCATATGAGTACTGTGAAAACGAAATCAAGGCTGAAAAGATTTTTATAATTGGCGGCGGGGATATTTTTAAGGAGGCCATTAAATCTATAGATGAGATGAGCATTTCGAGAATGAAGTTTGAAGCTGAAGGAGACGTGTTTTTTCCTGCCTTCGAGGTTTCAGAATGGGAAAGTGAAGTAAAAGCTGAATATGAGGATTTTCAGGTCATATGGTACAAGAGAAAATAATTTCAAGCAGAAACGAAGAGAAATGAAAAATAAAATACAAATACTCCCGGAGAATATCGCTAACAAGATTGCCGCCGGCGAGGTAGTTCAGCGCCCTGAATCTGTCGTCAAAGAGCTCCTTGAGAACTCTATTGATGCCAATGCAAAGAGTATAGACGTTGTTGTTAAACGTGCAGGCAAGGTGCTCATACAGATTGTTGATGACGGCGACGGCATGACGGAAGAAGATGCCATTTTAAGCATACAGCGCCACGCTACAAGCAAAATCCATGTCTATGAGGACCTTGAGGCAATTAAAACCCTGGGCTTCCGTGGAGAGGCTCTAAGCTCAATTGCAGCTGTAAGCCAGCTTGAGATTAAAACGGAAATGATGGAAGACGAGGTGGGCATCTGCCTGAAAGTGGAAGACGGTGCCAGCGTTACAATTGAAAAAGGTTCCTTTTCCAAAGGCACTTCAATTTCTGTAAGGAACCTCTTCTTCAACACTCCGGCAAGACGCAACTTCATGAAGAGCGATGCCACGGAGTTAAAACATATAATTGACACATTTAAGAAAATAGCCTTAAGCCGCCCTGAAATTGCCTTCAGATTCTTTAACGATGATGAGGTGATATTTGACTTTTCACCGGGAACAACCGAGGAAAGAATACAGGCCATTTTTGCAGATAATATGCTGGATGCACTAATTGAAGTTAAGGAACTTACCAATTTCCTGAGCGTCTCGGGCTACATTGCAAAACCAGCCTATCTGAGGAAAAGCAAGGGGGAACAGTACCTTTTTATAAATAAACGGTTTGTTGTAAGTAAACAGGTCAACCACGCTGTTTTCCACTCCTATGAGAATATACTGGATAAGGGTGATTACCCCTTCTTTATACTTTTCCTGGAACTCGATCCCAGGGGGATCGACATAAATGTACACCCTTCAAAGCTTGAAGTTAAATTTGAGGACGACAGGGATGTTTATGCCTTCATGCACGCAGTTATAAAGAAGGCCCTTGGAAGCTACGACCTCGTGCCGTCGATGACTTTTGGTAATGAGGGAGATTCCGGAAAAGAAAGGCTGCATTTTGACGACTTCCGCAGGACCGAAAAAAATGATTTCCAGGACCGCCCGGACTTCCAGTCACAGACTTCCTCACAGCGCAGTGATGCAATGCCGCAGCAGCAGCCCCAGGCCATGAGAGGCAGCCGCGGGAGCGACTTCTCAGACAGGGATATAGATCTGCTCTTTAACTCTCTTAATCCTGAAATAAGGCAAACTGCACCGGAAGAGGCTGTAGATCATCCGTTCAGTCAGACAGAAAACAGGGAGGTGTACCATTCAGTTTCCCCCGGAAGGCTTGAAGATGAAGCCCGCGATCTGAAGGTATTTACATCGTTTATTATTCAGCTTCATAATAAGTATATACTCTCCCAGATAAAAAGCGGCCTTATGATTATAGACCAGCACGTGGCGCACGAGAGAATACTCTATGAAAAAGCCCTGAAGTCATTTAACGCCGATCTGCCTTTTTCCCAGCAGCTCCTTTTTTCGCAGTCGATTACTGTAGATGCAGGCGACTACGCACTTCTTAAGGAACTGAACCCTTTTCTTACAAAACTGGGCTTTGAGATAAAATTCTTCAGCAAAAATACCGTTGTAGTAGACGGGGTTCCGCAGGATGTAAAACTCGGCACAGAGGAGAAGATACTTCTCGAGATAGTTGACGAGTATAAAAAGAACCAGAGGGAAAAGCACCTTGAGGAAAGGGATAATCTTGCAAAGTCATTTTCCTGCAAGACAGCCATCAAGGCCGGCGACAGACTCTCGGAAAAAGAGATGAGGCTCCTGGTGGACCAGCTTTTTGCCACTTCCATGCCTTATGTGTGTCCCCACGGGCGCCCCATAATAATAAAAATTCCCCTCGAGGAATTCGACAAGCGCTTCGGCCGCACATGATAATAAACCCTGACCTGTGAAAGAGGGCTATTCATAAAGAAAAAATAAAGCTCCTAATTGATAGCCACAGTCCCTAATGCTATAGATTAATGCCCCAATTCCGGGGCTTTAATCCCACATCTTCTCCTTTTTTCAGCTTTTATATATTCCCGCCTTTCCGTATTTTTAATATTAAAAGAAATCAGAGGGAAATAATGAACCAAGACTTTAAAAAAGCGATGGAAAACTACCTGGAAAAGACCCAAAAGGCCAAAAATACAGGTATGAAGTACACTTCTGTTAGCGGCGAACCTGTTAACGTGCTATATACACCTAAGGATACAGAAAATCAGGATTATATGAGGGATCTGGGCTTCCCGGGTGAATACCCTTATACAAGAGGAATACATTCAAACGGCTACAGGGGGAAGATCTGGACGATGCGCCAGTTCGCGGGCTTCGGCACCCCGGAGGATACTAACGAAAGATTCCACTACCTCCTTAATCACGGTCAGACGGGACTTTCCGTGGCTTTCGACCTTCCAACACTTATGGGATGGGATTCGGACGCCCCTTTGAGCAAAGGGGAAGTGGGTATCTGCGGCGTTGCGGTTTCATCGCTGGAAGATATGGAAATACTCTTTAAGAATATTCCGCTCGGCAAGGTTTCAACTTCCATGACCATAAATTCACCTGCTGCAATGATGTTTGCTTTCTATCTTGCCGTAGCCAGAAAGCAGGGGATCGATTTCAAAGAATTAAGAGGCACCCTTCAGAACGACATCCTGAAAGAGTACATTGCACAGAAGGAATTTATCTATCCTCCCAAGCCCTCAATGCGCATTATTTCCGATATGATTGAATACTGCACCAACGAAGTTCCCCAGTGGAATCCTGTTTCTGTTAGCGGATACCATATAAGGGAAGCCGGCTCAACGGCCGTCCAGGAACTGGCATTCACACTTGCAGACGGATTTGCATATATTGAAGACTGCATCGAAAGGGGAATGGACGTTGATGAATTTGCTCCCAGAATATCTTTCTTCTTTAACTCGCACCTCGACTTTTTTGAAGAAATTGCAAAGTACCGCGCAGCGCGCAGGATCTATGCAAAAAGAATGAAAGAAAAGTACGGAGCTAAGAACCCAAGGAGCTGGTGGCTCCGCTTCCATACTCAGACTGCAGGCGCAACACTGACAGCCCAGCAGCCCGAAAACAATATCATAAGAACCGCCTATCAGGCTCTTGCTGCTGTTATGGGAGGCACACAGTCGCTCCATACAAACTCAATGGATGAAACTCTGGCCCTCCCGAGTGAAAAAGCCGTTAAAATTGCGCTCAGAACACAGCAGCTTATTGCCTATGAAACAGGTGTAATAAATTCGGTGGACCCTCTTGGAGGAAGCTATTACGTTGAGGCTCTTACAGACAAGATGGAAAAGAAGGCAAATGAAATTTTTGAACGCATTGACGCCTTTGGAGGTGTTATTGGTGCAATTGAGGCAGGATATTTCCAGAAGGAGATTGCCGACAGTGCCTACCGTTATCAGCTTGAGCTCGAAAGAAAAGAAAAGTTCATTGTAGGCGTAAATGAATTTGTTGAAGAGGAAGAGAAAATAGATATTCCTATTCTTACAATCTCGCCAGAAGTTGAGAAGAAACAGGTCCAGAGGCTTTCTGAGCTTAAGCAGTCAAGAAACCAGGAGAAGGTGAATGAATCGCTGAAGGAAATAGCACAGGCTGCAGTGGACGGACGTAATCTTATGCCCGTCTTTATAAAAGCCTCCGAAAACTATGTCACCTTAGGTGAGATGGTCCATGAGCTTAAAAAGCCCTTTGGAATATATGAGGAAGTGGCGGTTTTCTAAATTCAGTTTGTAACTGATTCTGATATGCAGGTCTTTTCTTTTTGAGGCCGCCGGGAATATGATTCCCAGCGGCCTCTTTCTATTAGATTTCCGCCCTGCCCGTTTTGCTAAAAGTGAATAAAAAGCATATATTTTATCTGTAAATAAAGGAAATAATTTAAACGGGCGAAAATGGGGCAATCTGCTGATATTGTTTATTCCAATACACTTTGGACACAGGTATCTAACTACCTGAAGCTGCTGCGTGTAACGCAGTGGATCAAAAACCTGTTCGTTTTTGTCCCGCTTCTATTCTCCAAGAACCTTTTTAATGCGAATTATTTTCTGCTGGTACTGCTGGCGTTTCTGGCTTTCTGCCTTACCTCAAGCGCCGTTTACGTTATGAACGACCTTTTTGACGTGGAAAGCGACAGGCTTCATCCCCGGAAGAAGACAAGACCCATTGCAAGCGGCCAAATTTCAGAAAAAAGCGCATTTATTACAATTTTAATTCTTGCCATTGGTATTTTTGCGCTTGTCTATAAACTTAACGTCACTTTTATTCTCGCCCTTACAGGCTATATAGCACTTAACATACTGTATTCGGTAGTATTAAAGCACCTTGTAATAATCGACATTATGAGCATTGCCGCGGGTTTTATGTTTAGAGTTCTGGCAGGTGCCTACGTGCTATCGGTCTATGTCTCGAGCTGGCTTATACTTACAACACTTTTTATTTCTTTGTTTCTGGCCATTATGAAACGCCGCTCCGAGCTCAGCTTAAACCCGATGGAAGGGGGAAGCACGAGGAAGGTACTCTCGGAATATTCCATCAGCTTTACCGAGCAGATGGCCACTATTTCAGCTGCAGGCGTTATAATCTGCTACGCTCTTTATTCGGTCTCGGAAAGGACGATAAACTACCTGCACAGCGAGAACCTCGTGTATACGACTATTTTTGTTGTTTTCGGGATCTTCAGGTTTATGTATCTTGTTTATAAAAAGAGCAAGGGTGAGAATGCTACGGAAGTAATGATGACTGACGTCCCGATGATTGTAAATATAGTCCTTTACGTCTTAACGGCAATTTATATAGTCTATTTTTAACATGAATCCATAAAGTTTTATATGGTCTGGCAGATTACTGTACTCGTATTATTAATTGTTTTCAGCGCATTTTTCTCCTCGGCGGAATTTGCGTTTGTTGTTGCAAACAGGATAAAGTTTGAGATAAAGGCACGTAAGAACAACCTGGCAGGCAAGACAGCCCTATATTTCTTCGACTCATCGCAGATATTTTTCTCCACCATTTTAATCGGCAACAACATTGTTAATATTACATTTACCTCCATTATAACGCTTTTTCTGGGCTATTATTTCCATCTTTCTGACCTGAGCATACTTGTCATATCTACATCTGTACTGCTGTTCTTTGGTGAACTTCTTCCAAAGTACATGGCAAGGGAAATGGCCGACCGCGTCCTTATGGCAACAATTGTTCCTGTCAGAGCCGTTACATTTATCTTCTATCCGGTTGTTAAACTGACCTCACTGGTTTCAAAATTCTTCTCCCGCGGTGAAAATGTCCGCGAGGAAAGCATTAACATGCTTTTCAGCCGGCAGGAGATTCAGATGCTGGTAAGGGAAAGCCAGGAAGCGGGATTGGTAAACGAAAGTGAAACTGATATTCTGACAAGAATAATTGAGCTAGGCGACCAGAGGGTATATGAGGTAATGCGTCCGAGGACGGATATTGTGGGGGTGGAAATTTCCAGCACGCTCAATGAAGTTCTGCAGGTTTTTATCGATTCCGGGTATTCCAAAATTCCGGTGTATGAGGATAACCTGGATAATATTAAAGGCGTCGTTCTGGCCTACGACCTCTTCAAAAATCCGCCTAACCTTGAGGCCGTAATGCGCCCTGTTATATTCGTTCCCGATACGAAGAAGAGTACCGAAATGCTGAAGGAATTCTCCACCAAAAGGGTGTCTTTTGCGGTTGCCGTGGATGAATTTGGCGGAACGGCAGGAATTCTGACTATGGAAGATATTATTGAAGAGCTCCTTGGCGAGATCAGGGATGAATTCGATACAGACGACGAAATATGCAGGAATGTGGGAGAAAATACATATCTCATCGGCGGGAAGGTGGAAATTGATTACATTAACGACGAGCTGAACCTTAATATACCTGAAGGCGACTACGCCACCATAGGGGGCTATATTACTTCCAATATAGGAAGAATACCCCTGCAGGGTGAAAACCTTACAATTGACAGGTACAAAATCCACATCATCCGCTCTGCACAGATTAGAATTGAGCTGGTTAGGGTAACAGTAATAACGGAAGAAGAGTAGTCAGCCCGGTGAATAAATTTACCCCTATAAATAAACTTTAGCGCCCGCCCATAGTTCATAAAGTCCGAAGGCCAGCAGGGCAATAGCTGAAATTCCAATAAGTGTTTTATTAAGCTTAGGCCCCAGATTCCTTGCCGTGGCAAAAATACCTGTTATTGCCCCCAGAATAATTATGATCGTTGTATAAAAGCTTACAAGGAGCACAATCCCGTAAGAAGGGTTTGCATGCCACCCCTTTATCAGCTGCGGCCCCATTACAAGGCTCCAGCCTAAGTAAGGGTTTGGATTTAAGAAATTTACAACTGCAGCCTTAAGGAGCGTCTGAGCGGGGGACAGATGACTCAAGGAGTTTTTAAAACTGTAGTTTTTCCACGATTTGTATGCGCTCAACGACAGATATAAAAGAAAAAGTCCTCCTAAAATCTGGAGTATGCTTATCATAAATGGAGATATGTGGCTTAAGAGAAATAATATAATCAGGATTATAGGCCCGTCGCTGATGAGCGGGGCCATAGTGGCAGGAAGTGTTGTTCTCCAGCCTTTTGAAAGAGTCTGTGAAATAAGATAGGTCGTAAGCGGCCCCGGCTGAACAGCAGCGGCAAAGGCAAATGTAAAACCGAAAACAATATATTCAAACATAAATAAATTTTCTTCCTGCTTAAGTTGCCGTGCTGTTGAGCCATATATGGTAAATTTTAACTAATAAACGCCGAATTCCCTTGCTGCTTCAAGCAGCGCAAGGTAATTATCGTAGTTAACGTACTCCGGGATGCTGTTGCCGCTTCCGATACAGTAGCCTCCGTTATAGGCGGCCTTCTCAACATTTTCTTTTACCTTTTGTCTGATCTCTTCCTTCGTTCCGCGGCACAGAAGATCCACGTCAACGTGCCCAATCAGGCAGAGCCTGTCGCCGTACTTTTCCTTTACGTCCCTAATATCCATTGCCTTGGGCTCAATTGGATGAAGAGCGTTCACGCCGCAGTCAACTATTCTGTCGAATACATCCCACAGAACGCCGTCGGTATGGTACATTAAAGGCTTGTTATATTTTTTAGCAAGGTCGCCTATTTTCTTAAGCCAGGGGAAAAAATACCTGTCGAGCACTTCGGGGCCCATTAATAGTCCGTTTGTGTAGGCTATATCGTCTGTAAACCAGATTACGTCCACGGCATCACTCTCGGCGAAGTATTCGAACATGCTAAGTACAAGGTTTCCCACTTTGTCGTTAATTGCATCAATCAGCTCCGGGTTCTCGAACAGTGCCATTGAGAACCCCTCAAAACCCATCATTTCCCAGGTCATTGTGAATATATCGCCGTACTGACCTATTACTCCCATTCCTTCTGGCAGAAGCCCGCGCACCCTTTCAAACTTTGAATAATCAAAATCAGATTTTTCGGGGAACTTGTATTTTTCAAATGTTTCCCAGGAGGAGATAACGCCTTCTGATTCGGAAGCCCATTTAATTCTCATGGTTCCGTCTTCATTAAAGGTGAGATTGTTGCTGACTCCGATCTTCAGCGGATTAAAGTCGGCAGCGGGCTGGACCTTTACATAATCGTACCCTGCCTTATGCCAGAATTCAATATCATCTTCAAGCGTTAAAATATCACGGCCGATAATCCTCTTTTTTATTACAGGATGGACACCGAGTTCGCAGACCGGAATATGGCTTCCTTTTCCGCCGCGCAGTGTTTTTATAAAATTATCAATATCAGGTTTCATTATAATTTCCGGTAATTCCAATATTATTTGCGTGATTTGAATTAGGCATTAACAAGCGTATCAAGATACTTTGCAAGACCGTGCGGGTCCTTGAAGTAGCCGTCGGCACCTATTTTATCGTTGAATTCTTTTGAAACCGGGGCTCCCCCAATAAAGACTTTAACGCCGCTGAATCTGTTTTTAATATCCCCGGTAATCTTTTCCATATTAAGCATTGTTGTAGTAAGAAGAGCGCTCAGGCCTGCCATCTTTGCATTATTTTTATCAATTGCTTCCAGGAACTTGTCAACGGGTGTGTTTGTCCCGAGGTCAATTACGTTCCATCCGCCCCCCTGAAGCACCATTTTTACTATATTTTTCCCAATATCGTGCATATCACCCTGCACAGTACCCATAATGAATGTTCCCTTATATTGAGCATCGCCCCTTTCGAAATACGGGGCAAGATGCACCATTGCAGCCTTCATTGCTTTAGCTGAAATAAGCAGGTTGGGAATATAAACCTTGCCCGAGGCGAACTTTTCGCCTATTCTGTTCATTCCTGTTATAAGTCCGCCTGAAAGGATTTCACCTGGCGTCAGACCCGAAAGAAGAGCCTCCAGGGTCAGTTCCGAAGCACCTTTGCTTCCAATAAGTGCCGGAAGAAAAGAAGTTGTTTCATCAGCTTTCCCGATTTCAACGCATTCGGCAAGTTTTTCCAGAATTTCCATTTTTACCTCAATATAGTGTCAGGATAATTTAGCCGGTTTTCAGTATACCCGAAAAGTTGCAACAAAATTAATAAAAATCCAACAAAATAACCTGAATTTGAATGAATAAGGATAAAATTAGGGAGTAAATACTTAAAGCTTTGTATGAAGGAAAAATAAAAGGGCATCCCGGTAAGGATGCCCTATATATATATGGGTCTCTAAATCATTTCTGTCTGAGGGGTCTGAGAACGGGCAAATTCGACAGACTTGTCGATTTCCTGTTTGAACTCTTCAAACGGGATCTGCAGACCGTTCAGGTAAGCGCTCCAGCCCGCTGAAGCCTTTGCATAGTGTACTGCTGCCTGGATCTCTTCATCTGTGGCGCCGAAGAGCTTTGCCGCTGCCGTGTGGTAATATGCGCAATAACGGCACTTGGTAACAGCTGAAATTCCAAGGCCAATAAGCTCCCTGTATTTCTGGGGTATCGGGCCGTCATCGATCTGAAGCTTTTTAAACAGATCCCATTCGCTGCCTATAGTCTGATCCGGCAGTGTTTTAATAAAAGACGGTACTGCACCGAATATTTCCTCTACTTCTTTATATACTTGCTTACGATCCATATCCTACTCACTTTCCTGTGCCGGGAATACTCCCCGGGCATTTAGTTGTGTAAAAATAAATTATAATTATGCAGGCATTGCCGCACAACGCCTATGAATTTATTTAATGTGAGTACTGAAATAACCGGATCTCATTTTCAGTACCATTACAGTGCTGGTTTAAGAAGATAGGATGGAATTAATTTACTGTTTTTTAATATAGTAGCAAGCATTTTTCAAAGGCAAAAAAATGGTACCTGAAAGATAATAAAAAAGGGCGGAAGAGATCTCTTCCGCCCTTTAGCTTGTGCTTTACTGAAAAATTATTTGTTTTCTATTTTTGACCAGGAGTCCTTTAAGGCAACAGTGCGGTTAAAGACAAGTTTTTCAACCGTAGAATCAGGATCCACGCAGAAATATCCCTGGCGTTCAAACTGGTATTTTGAACCCCTGGGAGCATCTTTAAGGCTTGGTTCAACAAGGCATGAATTCAATACCTGCAGGGAATTGGGGTTAAGATTGCTCTTCCAGTCGGAGCCATCTTTTTCCACAGCCGGGTCTTCAACGCTGAAAAGGCGGTCGTAAAGCCTTACTTCGGCCGTAAGCGCGTGCTGGGCAGATACCCAGTGTATTGTGCCTTTAACTTTTCTTCCGCTCTGGTCGCTTCCGCTCCTTGTTTCAGGATAGTAAGTGCAGTGCACTTCCTTCACCTCGCCCGTAGCTTCATCCTTAACAATACTGTCGCATTTAATAATGTATGCATAGCGCAGGCGGACTTCATTGCCGGGGAAGAGTCTGTGGAACTTCTTTGGCGGATCCTCGCGGAAATCGTCCTGCTCAATAAACAAAACTTTTGAGAAGGGGATATTCCTTGTACCCTTGGAAGCATCCTCGGGGTTGTTTACAGCTTCCAGCTCTTCAGTCTGTTCGTCGGGATAATTATCAATAATAAGCTTCAGGGGATTAAGAACAGCCATAACTCTCTGCGCTTTTTTATTCAGGTCCTCACGAATGCTGTATTCCAGAAGGGCTACATCAATTGTATTTTCCCTTTTTGCCACGCCTACTTTTTCACTGAAGTTGCGGATCGATTCGGGCGTGTAGCCGCGCCTTCTTAAGCCAGATATGGTCGGCATTCTCGGATCGTCCCAGCCTGAGACGAATCCTTCCTGTACAAGCTGCAGAAGTTTGCGCTTACTCATAACCGTATAGTTGAGGTTCAGCCTTGCAAACTCCACCTGCTGCGGGTGGTAAACTCCAAGCTCATCTATGAACCAGTCATAAAGAGGGCGGTGGGCTTCAAATTCAAGTGTGCAGATTGAATGTGTAATCCTTTCAGCCGAGTCGGAAAGCCCGTGCGCAAAATCATACATAGGGTAGATGCACCACTTGTCTCCTGTACGGTGATGTGTGGCCCTTAAAATCCTGTAAATTACAGGGTCGCGCATATTAAGGTTAGGTGAAGCCATATCTATCTTTGCCCTCAGCGTACGGCTGCCGTCAGGGAATTCGCCATTTTTCATGCGCTCAAATAGGTCCAGGTTCTCTTCTATAGAGCGCTCGCGGTAAGGACTGTTTTTACCCGGTTCAGTAAGTGTGCCTCTGTACTCTCTCATCTGCTGTGCGTTTAGGTCGCAGACGTAAGCCTTGCCCTTTTTGATGAGTTCCACGGCGTAGGCATGAAGCTGGTCAAAGTAGTCCGAAGCATAAAACATGCGGTTACCCCAGTCGAAACCGAGCCACTTTACGTCCTCAATAATAGAGTCCACATATTCAACATCTTCCTTGCTGGGATTTGTATCATCAAATCTCAGGTTGCAGAGGCCGTTAAATTCCTGGGCTACTCCGAAATTAAGGCAAATGGATTTTGCGTGTCCAATATGAAGGTACCCGTTAGGTTCAGGGGGAAAGCGGGTATGTACATTTCCTCCGAACTTATTTGTCTTTAAGTCCTCAGCAATTATTGCCCTTACAAAATCGAGTGCCGGAGCACTATTAACAACAGTCTTGTCACCCTCAGAAGCCGCTTTTTTATTGTCCGGAGGGTTATTGTTTCCGCCAATGGCATTGTTCTTATCTTTATATTCTTCCATAAAAGTATATTTTATTAAAATTTGTAATTCTAAATTTAATAATTAGAAGGCCTTTAATTCAAGGAATCAAATTGTCCTAATTACTACTGGATTTTAATTTTCTCCACGGCATTCCGGAGCCTGAGGATTGTTTCCTCTTTGCCCAGAATGTACAGTATGTCGAAGAGTCCCGGACCTGCGCTTACGCCTGAGACTGCAAGGCGTACAGGGTGGATGAGTTTTGCATTTCCGGCCTGAAGTTCTTCGGCTGTCATGTGAAGTACTGCTTCATAGTCTTCCTTTTTCGGGTGGTCAAGCCTCTCAAAACCCTCAATCAGTTTACTTAAAAGTTCCGGAGTATTCTCCTTCCAACTTTTCTTTACAGCATTTTCCTCATAGCTCTCAGGACGCTCGAAGAAGTAGGAGCTCTTCTCAATATATTCCTTCACAAAGGATACTCTTTCCTTCATTGCCACAATCACCTTAAGAAGGTATTCGTCGGAGTAACTATTGTCCTTAAATTTTGAAGAAGCCAGTTCTTCTCTTAGAAGTTCAAGCAGTTTCGAATCCGGCATTTTCCTTAAGTGTTCAGCGTTAAGCCAGTTTAGCTTTGCCAGGTCAAATACGGCGCCGGACTTGTTTACTCTTTCCAGGGAGAACTTCTTAATCATTTCATCCGGATAATAGAATTCCACGTCGTCGCCGGCATTCCAGCCCAAAAGGGCTACAAAGTTAAGCAGGGCTTCCTTAAGATATCCTTTGGCCCTGTAGTCCTCCACTGCAACATCTCCCTGGCGCTTGCTGAGTTTTGAGCGATCGGGGTTCAGCAGAAGCGGGAGGTGAGCAAACTGCGGCTTTTCCCATCCGAATGCCTCATATAAAAGCACGTGCTTGGGCGTGGAAGAAAGCCATTCCTCACCGCGAACCACGTGAGTAATTTTCATAAAGTGATCGTCAACCACGTTTGCCATGTGGTAGGTTGGGTATCCGTCGCTTTTAATTAAGACCTGGTCATCTATTGCGCTGCTGTCAAATTCAACCCTGCCTCTTACAATGTCATCAAAGGCCACTTTTCGGTCTGCCGGAACGTTCAGTCTTACTACGTAAGGCATTCCGTTATTTAAGTTGATTTCAATCTCGTCCTTTGAAAGCGAGAGGCAATGCTTGTCGTATTTAGGCTGCTGCCCCGTGGATTTCTGCTCCTCCTTTAATTCAGTCAGGCGTCCGGGTGTACAGAAGCAGTAGTACGCGTGTTTATTCCGGATGAGTTCTTCGGCATATTTTTTATAAATATCGAGTCTTTCCGACTGCATGTAGGGGCCAAAGGGACCGCCTTTCTGCGGGCCTTCATCGTAGTCGAGTCCTATCCACTTTAGCACATTTATCAGGTTTTCAACCGCTCCTTCAACGTAGCGGTTCCTGTCGGTATCTTCAATTCTGAGAATGAACTCACCATTCTGGTTTTTTGCAAAAAGATAGTTGTAAAGAGCAGTCCTTAATCCTCCCACGTGAAGATAACCCGTCGGGCTGGGAGCAAATCTTACTCTTGGATGTTCGCTAATCATTATACCTCTTTATCCTCTAAAAAAATACTAAAAATCAAAAATCTTATATTTAAACAAATCTGCAGCTGACTAAGTTCTTTCTGCAGGGAAGTAAGCCTTGATCCTGCCGGTTAAACAAAGGATTGCCAAAAAACTAAAAAGCGAACCCGGGATTCGCTTGTAAAAAGAAACCTGCTGCCAGAGGCAGCTTAAGGCACTAAGACCAAAGCCTCAAAACCCGCTCTTGCTGGATCAGGATAACCTGAATGAGGTTTTATTTTTTTATGCCCGTATAATATTTAACCTTTTCAATAAACTCCTTGCTGTCAATCGGTTTGGGTATATAATCCGTAGCCCCGGCCTCAAGGCATTTCTCGCGGTCGCCCTTCATTGCAAATGCCGTCAGTGCAACAATCGGGGTATCCTTATATTCAGGTATCTGCCTGATCTTTTCCGTAGCTTCAAAACCGTTCATTACAGGCATCTGCATATCCATTAGAATAAGGTCGAAGTGCTGTTTGCGTGCGTTTTCCAGGGCTTCCTCACCGTTCTCAACCACAATGATATTCTCAAAATTATTCTTCTTCAAGAGTCTTGTTACAATTATCTGAGAATGCTTATAATCTTCAGCCAGAAGTATCTTAATAACGTTATCCCTGCTGGCAACTTCCTGTGGCGGCAAGGGAACGTCGTTACGGTTAATCATCTCATTAATTGTCTGTGCAAGGTCCTCAATGTTTGTGCTTTTTTTGCTCAGGAGGTCTTCAAAAAGCCCGTCAATTTTCATAAGGTCTTCCTGGTAATTCTCCTTGCCTGTATAGATAATAATAGGAAGACGTGAAAATTTGCTGTCGGATTTAATGAGCTTAATGAGCTCAAATCCGTTTGGATCGGGCATATCCAAATCAACAATTGCCAGGTCCAGATCCCTGTCCTGAATGAGATCCATTACCCTTGCAGAAGACTGTTCGGCAAGTGCATTATAACCCGCGTTAACGATGGCTTCCTTAAGCAGGTTAAGTGTAGGCAGGTCATCATCAACGCACAGAACCGTGGAATCTTTCTTCAGCTTATAGCTTTGAAGAACTTCAACTAAAAACTTATACTTAATCGGTTTTACAAAATACTCCACGGCTCCAAGCATAAAAGCCTTCTGCTGTTCTGCCTCAATGGAGCATACAATAACGGGAGTGTTTTTTGTATGTTTATGCTCATGAATATTCTTCAGCAGCTCAAGCCCGTTTGCATTAGGCAGCACAATATCCATTATAATTGCAAGGAACTTTTCCTTTTCAATCATGGTCATTGTCTGTTCTGGAGTGTTGACAATTGTAGGCTCATAACCCCATTTATTCAGGTAGTTGCTTAAAAGTTTTGAGGTGGCATAGTCATCCTCAATAACAAGCACCTTGTTTCTGCTGCCTTCCGGGGCCGGGAGGTTAAGTATCTTTTTTTCCAGATCCGAAACCGCCTCAACGTTGAGTGTAAAGCTGAATGCGGTGCCGCGTCCGGGTGTGCTTTCAACGCTAATATCGCCGCCTAAGAAATTTATATATTTTTTTGCAAGCGTCAGGCCAAGTCCCGAAGCTCCTGAGGTTTTTATGCCATCAGAGCCTGAGAATGCAAAGGGTTCAAAAACGTTTTTAATCTTCTCCGATGGAATTCCTCTTCCGGTATAAGACACTCTTACTGAAAGCTGGTTTTTTCCTGAAAGCGCAAGGCGTATTAATATCTTTCCATGTTCGGTCATCCTTATGGAATGCTGCAGAATGTTCTGCATTATGTATTTCAGGCGGGGTACATCAACAAGAATTTTTTCAGGCAGCGCCCTGTCGAATTCAGAAGAGATCTCAACGTTAAGCGGATCTATCTTTGAAACATAAACTTTTATTATGTCATCTGTAAATTTTCTTATTTCTGTCAGACTCCTGTTTTCCTTTATCCTGCCTGAGTCTATTTTTGCCGCTTCAATAAGATCGTTTACTGTAAGCAGCAGATTCTGCGCGTTGCTTTTTATGATTGAAACATACTCCGACTGCGACGGCGTAAGGCTGTCTTCTCCAAGCAAAGATGCAAAGCCTATAATGCTGTTTGCCGGCGTGCGCAATTCCTGGGAAATATCATTTAAGATTTCCGAAGCAGACTTGCCGGCCGGTGTAAAGCTCTCACCCCTTGTAGCAGACCAGGTCCTTAAGATATAACCCAGGAACTCTGAAACAGATCTCAGGTTATCGATGTCACTTCTCTGGAAAGGCGTCTTCTTTGCAAATTTAATAAATCCGTTCTGGCTGTCAGTTATTTTTGCAGTCATGCAAGCTTCATAAATAACAAACTCGGAAATAAGCAGCTGGCATTCGGCATCTGAATGTGTCTGGAACGAAGGATTCTTTTCCTTTGTAAGGCTGCATACCGGGCAGCTGAATGAAGCTCCCCGCATGTAATTCTTTTTTGCGGAAGATGAACGGCCCAGAACGCTCAGAGTCTCGTCATCATTTACCTTGAACAAAACCATGGCCTGCAATTCGAATTCATTTACAATATAATCACACAGCTCATCTGTGAACAGCTCATTCCCCCTTTCTGCAAGGGAGTTCAGATAATTATATTTTTCCAGGAATTCCAGCTTAACACTTTGCATTTATTGGACCTTCGGGTTTATTTTCACTACACCACAAAAATATAGCACAAATATAAACAAATTATCATAAAACTATACACATCAAATGCCGTTCCGGACGATTTTTTTTCCCATAAAGCATTACAGAGTAAGATTTTAATAGTGAACATCTCAGAAAAAATGAGTACAATATTATATAATCACCCGGCTGAATCACCCTTGCGGCAGTAAAATGCCAGACATATTGCTTTTGGAACCGGCAAGCAGACCTTGAATTTGACGAGAATCACTGGATATAATTGCAAAATATTTTATACTTAATTAGATGTGGATGATTACAACTATTTGATGCGATGTGAACGCACTTTTGCGTTAATTAAACGATACGATGCATTAACTTACTGGAGATACGATGAAACAGGAAAGTGTCCTGGAGACTAAAACCGGTCAGGGTATTAATGAAAAAAGTTATTCATATATTTTTAAGTCTAACGGCCTGGAAGAAGAAATTGACAGGTTTAAGGAGTCAAAGCTAAAAGAGATTAAATTTACTGTAGTCACTAAACACATTCTTTTTTCCCTGCTTGCCCTTTTTTTATCATTTTTCCTGGATCTGGCATACGTCCCTCTCCTTGGAAATATTACCATAAACATCACTAAAAGTATATTCCCCAACTGGACTCCCATAAACCAGGCATTCCACTCTGTAAGCTTCTGGTGGATGCCGGTTATTACTTACATGTTCTTTCTGCTCTTTGCCTATAAAGCCTTCGGCGAATTAAGAAGGGAAGTAAAGCAGTCGACTTCACCCGACATAATTGACAGGATTATAGGTTCCTCTATCAGCATCATCGACGGAATTGCCACGGCGCTTCCTCTGATCGGTGCAGCAATACTTCTGATCAGCATAAAGCTGGGTCCCGAGATATTCCTGGGGCTATCGGTGCCTTTTGAAATTAAAGCTTTAATTGTACTTGCGCTGGGCAAGCTTTTTGAACCTGTGCTTGATGAGCTGAGCGTGGAATTCCAGCACGTTATTAACAGGGCCAATGAGCTTAAAAACAGATATTATGCCCAGACGCAGATTGAACATTTTCAGAAAGTGATCGACCAGCTAAATGAGAATACTAAAATGACAAACGTGGCCTCCGTTGCAGACTACATTTCGCTTAACGATCTGAAGCAGTACGAAGAGGTTTATGCCCGCTTGGCCGAACTCAGCCGCCAGATGCACCTGAATTTCAGCAGCACTTATGAAATGATTGAAAAAATTAACACACTGCAGTCTGTTAATATCCAGAAGCTGGGTGAACTAAGATCACTTGCTGAAGCCATAACGAATGCATCAACGGCATTAAAAGATGAAAAAACCCTTAAGGCGCTCCAGAGCCTTGAAACAATTGTGGCAAAACGATAATTGAAGGATTAGAAATGGTAAGAAAAAACAGGGACAGTAAGTTTGTAATCTACCAGGTGCTCTACATCTTTGTAATTACCGTGCTTGCTATTAAAGGTGCGGGGCTCGATTTAGGTGAAGTGATCTCAAAAAATGACGCAATAAAAAGGAGTGTGCGCGACTCCCTGGTTACTGTAATCGATTCATTGAGTGCAATAGGCGCAAAATTTGACCTTAGGGTTGAAGAGAATATGGCTGTTGAAAATGTGGAGCTGAAAAGAAAAATCGAATCGCTAAGCGAAAATATGGCTTCACTTTCAAAAAGGGTAAAAGATACCCCGAAAATTGAGGAGTCTCAGGTCAGTAAGCCGGGAGAGGAAGTTAAGGAAACTCTGCCCGTAAACTCGCCGCTGGCTGAAGGGCAGAAATTCATACAGAATACATGGAATATGGCAAAAAACAGCGGCAGCGTGCCCGTGGATATTGTTGACCCTTCAGGAGGAGGTCTTATAACAAGAATAGCCCCGGGTGAACAGAAGAAGTTCGACCTTACAGGCCAGAGGCAGGTTATCCTCAGATTCAGCGGGCGTGAAGAAAGAGTTGAGGTAATGCCCAAGCGCCCGCCCGAAATCAGGATCGACAACGTCTCGGTAAAAATGAAGGGCTCAGAGATTTACGCCCAGGATCTGCAGAAAACTACGGTCTTTAAGGTTACAATTAACACTCCGCGGCCTGAGGACCTGAATATTGCATACAGCGGCCCGATAACGGCCTCGGGTCCAGTTAAGGATTCGAAGGGAAACCTTATTTATAATGTGTCGCTTAAGCTTGCCCCTAATGAGGAAAAATTTGATGAGTGGATGGATAAGACACGCCCGCTTCGTGAGGGGGACGGCAGATACAAGGTTAATTTCTTCTTTGTGGCCATAGATAAAATTACAAAAACCAGGGT
The DNA here is from genome assembly GCA_050259615.1 of Syntrophomonadaceae bacterium. Taxonomy (GTDB): domain Bacteria; phylum Bacteroidota; class Ignavibacteria; order Ignavibacteriales; family SURF-24; genus JAAXKN01. The sequence goes on from JBLNAZ010000014.1 coordinate 74,421, forward strand.
TCAGGTGGGCGATTCTTTCTACTTTACTTCCTTCCAGAAATAAATTTTCGTTATATATATTTCCGGGCCGGAAATCATTCGTACCCCCGCGCCCGGGAGTTTCTTTTCAAACTTAAAAATCGTGCCCCGAAATTTTCCATCCGGGCGGAATTTCATTGAATAAAGAATTTCATTATATTAGTAATCTGATATCCCTTGTCTTGTTAATTTTATAACCGAAAAATAGTTTTGGAGCAATAGATGGCAAATTTCATTGGTACTTTTAACGTAATTCCTTCTCTTCCGCAGAACCTGGAGCGTTTAAGAGAACTGGCTTATAATCTATACTGGACGTGGAGCCAGGATACGTTTGAGCTGTTCAGGAGACTCGACAGGGAATTGTGGGATTCAACCGGGCATAACCCTGTTATGATGCTCGGGAAAATCAACCAGGACAGGCTGCAGGAAGTTGCCAATGACGACGGTTTTATTGCCCATATGAACAGGGCTTATGATAACCTTAAAAGCTATCTTTCTTCTTCCACATGGTTCCAGAAAAATTTTAAGCCGAATGGAACAAAGCCTTATATTGCTTATTTTTCTGCCGAGTTCGGCCTTACGGAATGTCTTCAGATCTATTCCGGCGGCCTCGGGATTCTGGCCGGCGATCACCTTAAATCTGCCAGCGAACTAGGCCTTCCGCTTGCAGGAGTCGGTCTTCTTTACAAGGAAGGTTATTTCCAGCAGTATCTTACCTCCGACGGCTGGCAGCAGGAACGCTATGACATTAACGACTTTTATAACCTCCCGATGACCTTAATCATGGATGAGAATAAAAAGCCGGTAAAAATATACCTGAATTTTCCGAACCGCCTGGTTTATTTTCAGATCTGGCGCATTGACGTTGGAAGAATTCCTCTTTATCTCATGGATACCAACGTTCCTGAAAATACAGACGAAGATAAAAAAATTACCAGAACTCTCTATGGCGGAAATGCTGAAACAAGAATACAGCAGGAACTGATTCTGGGAATTGGCGGACTGCGTGCGCTGCATACACTCGGCATTAAACCCCAGGTATGCCACATGAACGAGGGGCATTCGGCATTTCTTTCACTTGAAAGAATAAGATACATTATGAATACCGAAGGCCTGTCGTTTTCAGAGGCAAAAGAGCTTGGCTATGCATCCAACATTTTTACTACACATACACCCGTTCCCGCCGGAATTGACGTTTTTTCAAACGACCTTATGGAAAAATATTTCGGAAATTACTACAGGCAGGAACTGAGAATACAGGACAAGGAATTCTACAGGCTTGGTACACTGGATAAGGATGCTCCTTTAAGCAACTTCAATATGGCCCACCTCGCCATGAATACCTCGGGCTACGTAAACGGCGTGAGCAAACTGCATAGCGAGGTGTCGAAAAAAATGTGGGTCTCCGGCTTTAAGGGAGTCCCTTTTGAAGAAATTCCAATTGATTATGTTACAAACGGCGTTCATACAAGAAGCCATATTTCAAACGATATGGTTGAGCTTCTGTTCAGGTATCTGGGAGATAAGTTCATTCAGAAACCCGAAGATCAGAGCATTTGGGAAAGAATTGATAAAATTCCGGATGTTGAACTCTGGAGAACTCACGAAAGAAGACGTGAAAGACTGGTGGCGTTTGCCAGAAGCAGACTGAGAAAACAGGTGCTTGCACGCGGCGGAAGCCATCATGAAATAGCAGCCGCAAATGAGGTGCTCGACCCCGGAGCCTTAACTATCGGCTTTGCAAGAAGATTTGCTACTTATAAAAGAGCAAACCTGATCTTTACAGACCGCGAACGCCTGGCAAATATACTTAATAACCCTCTGCACCCGGTGCAGCTTATTATTGCCGGAAAAGCCCATCCAAAGGACGAGGAAGGTAAAAAACTTATTCAGGAGATTGTTCAGATCGCAAAGGAAGATCAGTTCAGAAAGAAGATCGTGTTCCTGGAAAACTACGATATGAACGTTGCTAGATATATGGTCGAAGGCTGCGACGTTTGGCTTAATAACCCCCGCAGACCTCTGGAAGCCAGCGGTACCAGCGGTATGAAAGTAATTGCAAACGGCGGACTTAATTTCAGCATACTTGACGGCTGGTGGGATGAGGGATATGACCCTGAAGTCGGCTGGAAAATTGGAAACGGGGAAGAATACCTGGATATCGACTATCAGAATGAAGTTGAATCCCGTGAGCTTTATGATACACTGGAAACAGAAATTGTACCGACTTTTTATAACCGCTCTTCCGATAAGCTCCCAAGACTCTGGATCGGAAAGATGAAATCTTCCATGAAAAAGCTTGGACCTGCATTCAATACCAACAGAATGGTTGAACAGTACTTCGTTAAATTCTATAACAGCGCCTTTGAAAACAGAAAGACTCTCATGAAAAATAACTGCCAGCAGGTAAAGACGCTTACGGAATGGAAAAAGAAGGTCAGGGACAACTGGAACCAGGTAAAATTCGTGAACATCACAAGCGAAAGCACTTCCACTGATGTTAAGGTCGGCACCGAATTTATTGTTAAAGCAGAAATTAACCTTAGCGGACTGACACCCGATGACGTGGAAATTCAGATCTATTACGGATCGGTTGACAGGCAAAACATTGCCCACGCAAATTCGTTTGTTACAATGCAGAGCGAAAAAGGCAAGGCTAAGAATAACGTTTATACTTATAAAGGCGCCATCGTCTGCCAGCAGAGCGGCCAGTTCGGCTTTACTGCCAGAATACTGCCGAAACATCCGTTATTAAACAGCTCATTTGATATGGGGCTGATTGCCTGGGCTTAATAACCTTTTGCAACTCACTTTTTCGGGTACTGCCTTTTCAAAATGAATAAGGCGGTACCATTTTTTTTTATTTTCCCTGATGCCGAATCTTTCTGCCTGCACCCCATTGGTTGCTTGATAATCTAAGGCATTTTTCATACTCTTTAATAAGATATGTTCTGAACATTTAGGGAGGAACGTTAAAAATGCTAAAACTTAAAGAATTAAGTGTTCATGAGTTTATTGTTGAAGAGACTGTTGACTACCTTCGAAATCACGGCTTTTCAGAAATTTCAGCAAACCTGCCAGGGTTCCCTCTGCCCGGGGAAATACAATCCCGGAACAAAAGAATGTCATTTGTTCCCGATATAATTGCTGAAAGACTGGGCGATACCTGTTTATTTGCCGTCGAAACCGGGGATTTTTCCGTCGAGACACCAGCTGCCAGAAAATGGCGGGAGTTCGCTTACTATGCCGAGAAGAACAATATGATTTTCCATATTGTTGTTCCGCACGGGATGTTAAAAAAAGCAGATGCTCTTCTTACAAAACTCGGCGTAACGGCTGTAGTGCATCAGGTGGTTCAATAGAAGGTGATTTATTATTCAGCGCTTTTTATTCAAACCTTAAATACCCACATCTGAAGTTTCCGGCCCGGAATCTGTCTGTACTTTTGTGCGCCCTTTTTCTGCAAAAAATGCGGGCGAAATTGCCGTAAAAAATCTTTACAAATAATAATAAATGTACTGCATTTAAAAATACTTTTAATTAAATTTTGCGCTCGAAATTATACAGGAATTTGATTTGAAAAAGACAGCTATTTATTTTTTTACGTTACTGTTATTATTTGTATCAGCATGTAAGAATGAAAAAGTACCAAGCGTCAGCAATGCCGCAGTTTATAAAAGAATTACACTAAACCGTGAAACCACCGGTGCAACAGCCAGAATAGACCAATATTTTTCTGAAAAGCACAGAAAAGGCATTTTTAACGGAGTAGTATTATTTGCCGAAAAGGGCAATATAGTTTATGAAAAGGCTTTCGGCTTTGCAGACTTCAGAAAGAAAACTCCTCTTACCACCAATTCCGTTTTTCAGCTTGCCTCTGTTTCAAAACAGTTTACCGCCTTTGCCGTAATGCTCCTGAAAGAAAGAGGAAAGCTCTCATACAGCGACAGCGTGAGGAAATTTTTCCCCGGCTTCCCTTATGAAAATATTACAATAAGGCAGCTTTTAACGCACAGTTCGGGTCTTCCTAACTATATGTACTTTTCGAATGACTACTGGCCCGACAGAAAGAAGCTCATGGATAATAAGGACATGTTCACAATGCTCGAGAAAAACCTCCCCAAGCCATATTTCAGGCCTGGACTCAGGTACTTCTACAGCAATACGGGCTACGCTGTATTGGCCTCAATAGTGGAAAAAGTCTCAGGCATGCCTTTTTACAAGTTTATGGAAAACGAGATCTTCAGGCCTCTTGGAATGGAAAGCACATTTGTATATAATCCAGCAAACCCTCTGCCCATGAATCTTGCAGAAGGGCATAACCCCAACAGGACGCCTGTCGGTTTTAACTATCAGAATGGTGTTGTGGGGGATAAAAACGTTTATTCAACGGTTGAAGATCTCCTCAGATGGGATTACGCACTTTACAAAGCTCAGCTTGTTGGCCAGGAGTGCCTTACAGAAGCTTTTACGCCGGCTTTCAAGAACCTGCGCGACGATCATAATTACGGGTTCGGCTGGCGTATAAATGAAAAAGACAATATTGTCTACCATGGCGGATGGTGGGACGGCTACCGCTCATATATTGTAAGGTCTTTAGGCAATCAGAGGACAATAATTGTTCTTATGAACAGTGCGGCTCATGTGCCTTTTCACCTGCCTGATCTGGAAGAGCTGTTCTGAAATTAATTTCAGGAAAATTGAATAAAAAAGAAAGCCGTTTTATTTTTGATAAAACGGCTTCTTTATTGTTACATTACTTTTTCAGATGCGTTATTTTTTCAGTCCTGTTGAAAGATCTTTCTCATCCTCTCAACGCCTTCAGCTATAACTTCAGGCGGGGTAGTTGAGAACGAAAATCTCATATTATCTGTAAAATAGTGGCCGAAGCATGATCCGTGAACAGCTGCAATGCCGTTTTCCATGAGCAGGTTATAGATAAAATGGTTTCTTTCATCGCCTTTTAAGCCCACGGGAATCAGTTCCGTAAAGTTGGGGAAAAGGTAGAATGCACCGTCGGGTTTTTCAACCTTAACCCCGGGAATTGATCTGAAACCTTCAAGAAGCTGATCGCGCCTTTTTTGGAAATCGCCAACCATCCACCTGATGTGCTTATCGCTTTCTTCCTTATTGGCCAGGGCTTCACCTGCAGCGTACTGAAGGAAAGTTGCCACGCCGGCAGTCTGTGTATAGTTGCCCATTTTAATCAGTTCTACAATTCTTTTGTTCCTGGAGACAAGGTATCCTACTCTCCAGCCTGTCATTGCGTATGTTTTTGACATGGTAAATACGCTTATGATGTTGTCGAAATCGAGTGAAATAGGGCTGAAGTGTTCCTTGCCTTCAAATGTAATGGCCTCGTAAGCCTCATCTGAAATCAGATAGACACCGTTCTGGCGGCATAACTTTACAACTTCTATAACCTCGTCTTTTGTAAAGAGCTTTCCTGTTGGATTCTGCGGTGTATTCAGGTACAAAAATGAAATATTCTTTACAAGCTTGTGGAGCTCGTCGAAGTTGATGCTGAAATCCTCATTTAAGGGAAGTTCAGAAAAGTTGGTATCTGCATAAGGTATAAAGTTTTCCAGCACACAGCTCCAGCAGGGAGCAAACCCGCCGGCTTTCCTGCCCTGGAAGAGCTTAAATGTAAGTTCAAGACCTTCCTGCCCCCCGTAGGTGGCAACTATGTTTTCTTTACCTATACCCGCAGCTTTATTAAAATATTCAAGTTTCTTAATTACGCTTTCTTTGAAGAAGTCCTCACCGCCTGACTTTGGATATTTAGTGTGCCCTTCATCCATAGCTTTTTTGGCCGCATTTCTTATATATTCAGGTGTGGGGAAATCGATTTCACCCCTTTGAAAAAGGAGGATCTTCTTGCCGGTTTTTTCATAATATTCAGGTCCTCTTTTTCTTGCCTCCTCGCTGATAGATACAATTGGCGACATTCTGATGTTTTCAACATTTTTATCGAATTTTGCTTCAGTCATTATTTGTTTTCCTTAGAAGGTTCTTTTTGTTTAACGTTAATTAGATATGGAATCAGAATACCGGGAATTAGTTATTGCTAAAAGTAAAATAAAAAGTCGTTCCATTGTTTAATTCAGATTCAATCCAGATCTTACCTCCATACCGTTCCACGATCCTTTTACAGACGGCCAGCCCAATGCCGGTTCCCGGGTATTCACTTCTGAGGTGCAAACGCTGAAATATCTGAAAAATCCTTTCGCTATACTGCGGGTCGATACCTATTCCATTATCCTTAACAGAAAAAATCCACTGACCGTTCTTTTGAACAGAGTTTATATGGATTTCGGGTATTTCAGTACTGCGTTTGAATTTTATAGAGTTACTGATGAGGTTTTGAAACAATTGTGTTAGCTGAACCTCATTTGCCATTATTGTCGGCAGAACTTCAGAAATGATTCTGGCTCTGTTTTCCCTTATACTGATTTCCAGATTTTTTAATACAGATTCCAAAACTTTATTGCAGTCGACAGGGGAGTGTTCCATTGCTCTGGTTGTTACTCTGGAATACTCAAGCAGCCCCATTATAAGCTGCTGCATCCTGTGCGCACCATCGACGGCAAAATCAATATACTCAAGTGCCCTGGAATCCAGCTTGTCTTTATATTTTCTTCCAAGCAATTGAGTGTAATTACCGACCATCCTTACGGGTTCCTGGAGGTCGTGGGATGCTATATAGGCAAATTGTTCGAGTTCTTTATTCGAACGTTCCAGCTCTTTTATAGCAATATTAAGGCTTATTTCGGCCTTTTCTTTTGATTCAAGCTCTTTGTGGAGCCTTTCATTTATCTTTAAGAGTTCAAGCTCGCTTTGCTTCAGGTTGCGGAACAGGAGATTGAAAGGTTTTTTCAATCCTGTTTCTATCGTCGCCTTGTAAAACAAATAGTAAGAAATTATCCTTAACAAGTGCGCCGAGGCATTCGAAAGGTCGTAAACCCTGATATAATACGTAAAAGCCAGCTCAGATAATATCAATAGTCCTATCGAAAGCAGCAGCAGTTTCAGCACTTCAGAATCATAAGAAGATCTTTTCCTCAAAAGCAGAAATGCTGAAAGTGCCAGAACAAGCGAGATTATATATTCGCTTATAATCTTAAAAGTTGTAAGTCCCGCACCCTCAATGTAACAGTCCGGAAAAATTTTCCAGTATGCAATAGCCAGAATCAGCAGTACGGTTGTAACCAGGAACAGTGAAATTACCAGTTTATAATTTATTCTCCGGTTATGCACCAATGGCATAACAAGCAGCGAAGTACTCTGCAGGTACCTGCCAGCAATCCAGAGCTGGGTTGCCAGATTTGCATCATTGCCCGGAAAAACATTCATCCCCTTATATGCGAGCGTATGGATTAAATCAATAAACCCGGTGAATAAAAATGCTATGCCGATGAATGTGATTGAATCATCTCCCGGGAGATCCCGCAAATTCCAGGCAAGCATAAAAAGGCTCCATGCAATGCCTATACCTATCATCTCTGAAATTGTGTGAAAAAGGAGAAAGTTGAAAAGATGAGTAGTATATAGTACTCCAAGTGCCAATATGCCTAATAAAGTTAAATAAAACTGGTTAAATGCCTTAAATTTTAAAATCATGCTTTTAGAAATTTAACTGGAAAGGTAACATTTTTTCGGGAAATAGGAAAGGCAAAGTTAATTTCTCCTGGGGTTTATATAAATTTATAATTATTCAGCTTAACGTAACCGAAGCACATCCCATTGAGTGAAGCGTTTTCACCCAGCGTTCTTTTACGTCTTCAGGGGCAGTTTTAATATCAGACAATGAAGACGGTTTCCCGATTTTCCATGCCTTGTAGTTTCCGATGTTATGATAGGGCATTATTTCAATGCCGCAAAGGCGGGGGTATTTTTGGGCCAGGCGGGCAATTGCCTCCAGGTGCTCAAGAGTGTCGTTGACACCCGGAACTAAAGGCAGACGGAGGATTATTCGGGCATTATTCTGATAAAGGAAATCCAGGTTTGCTAAAATGGTCCTGCTGCCGGCTCCTGTAAGCCTCCTGTGGAGGTCTTCGCCTGTAGCCTTATAATCATAAAGAAAAAGGTCAGTCAAAGGTAGGAGTTTTCTGAAGCTTACCAGGGATGCCATACCGCATGTTTCAACTGCAGTATGAATATTAAGCTCTTTCAGTCTTTTTAGAAGCTCCATAGTAAACGTAAGCTGTGAGAGGGGTTCTCCGCCTGAAATGGTAACACCGCCCCCGGAATTCCTGTAGTAATCCAGGTCCTTAATTATTTCCTGCATTACCTCTTCCACGCTTTGTTTTCTGCCAATAACTTTAAGGCTGTCTTTGGGGCTGTTTTTTATATTTTCACGGCAGGTGCTGCAGAAAGGGAAGTCCTTCAGACTTTCAGGTGTAACAGTACTTTCAGACTTTCTCAGGAATATATTCACTTCACTGCGGCAGTTTTCGCAAAGTTCACCCGCAAAGGAAACTTCAGGAAAGAAATTCTTACTCTCCGGGTTATGGCACCAGAGGCAGTCCAGAGGGCAGCCTTTCAGAAATACGATCGTTCGTATTCCTGGGCCGTCCTCAAGTGAAAAGCGTTGTATGTCTATTATAAGTGCGTGCGTGCTCATGAAAACAATTAAAAATTAAAAAGTGAAAATTAAATTGGAATCAATACAGCGTACGGTTTAAGATTTCCATCTGTACGTCCCTTGAAAGCTCCACAAAGCGTGCGCTGAAGCCTCCCACCCTGACGAATATGTATCCATATTTTTCAGGTTCCTTCATTGCATTTTTCAGGTCGTTTTTGTTTACAACAGTAATCATAGCCTGGGCACCGCCTTTTTCAAAGTAGGTCTTCAGCAGGCTTTCAACCACGGGGCGTTTTTTTGTGAACATATCCCTGCTGAATTTCATATTCTGAACGGCACCAGCGTGTATGAAAGTTGAAGGCTTTACGATAGAATTAAGCATAGCCGTTACGCCCTGGCGGTCGAAGCCGCTTGATGGAGTATTTCCGTTATTCATCGGCTCACCGGATTTTCTGCCGTCGGCTGATGCCGAGGTCTGGTGCCCCAGAAGCGTATTGGCGCTGTTGTTAATAATTACAATTAAGTATGAATGCAGGTTTGTCTTTTCTTTCTGCGACCTTGTGTATTCGGCAACGTGCGTATGAACCTTAAGAAGCATACTGTCTGCACATTCATCATCATTGCCGTACTTGGGGCAGTTCAGCATCAGATCCCTTTCATTTTCAAAACCGTCAAAATTGCTGTCCAGTACTTTAATCAGCTCATCATGGTTCAGGCGCTTTTCATCATAAATAAGTTTTTTTATTGCCGTAAGGCTGTCTGCCGTATTGGAGTTACCATAAGTTTCAAGCGTTCCGCCTAGAAAGTCTATACCGCCTGAGAAGGCGCCTTTGCCTTTTTCAAGGCATCCGTCGTAAAGCATGCTCATAAAGAGGAACGGGGCAGTTTCACCGGCAACTTTGTATTCCAGTTCTTCCTGCTGCGCCAGAAGGTCGACAAAATGTTCTACCTGTTTAGTGTATGCATTCCACAGTTTATCAAACGTGTCGAAACTCTTAAACTCACCAAGACTCAGCCCCGCCATTTGCCCCGTTGCAGGATCGGTTCCGTTATGTAGTGTCACTTCAAGTGCTTTTAATAAATTTATAACTCCGCTCGGGGTGCCGAAGCTTTTATGGTCGATGATGTATTCACCGCAGCCGTAAGGAACGTACTGCTCGCTTAAAGAGAGGTTCAGACAGAAGGCGGACTGTACTGATGGGATATTTACCTCATCATTATAGAGCATCGGGTATGTACGGCCTTCACCAATTACGTCCAGAGCTTTTTCCATGAGGCGGGGATCCATACCATTATAAAATCTTAAGGAAAGCTGGGGCTCTGCTTCCTTGACATTGCATGTGGCCTCCATGGCCATAAGCGCAAAGCGGTCGGCATTTTTTTCATTCTGCCGCCCCTTGCCCCCTATAATTACACGGTTATGAACTACAGTATGTCTTGCTGCCATGAGCGTCCAGATCGAATCAAGCAGTTTCTGGGCTCCGGTTTCTGAAATTGTGTCTGAGTTGAGGTCGCCAGCAAGAAAGTCCCCCATATAAACATCCATGCGTCCATAATTCCTGACGTCGGCTGCAAGTGAGTAAAGCCAGAAAAGCTGGAGTGCCTCACGCAGGGTTTTTGGTTTTGAGCAGGTTATTACTTCAAGAACTGCGGCCATTTCCATGAGTTCGCCGCGGCGTTCTGGATTTTTTTCACTTTCAGACTTAAGTTTTGCTACCTGTGCATAGTGCAGGCATATTCCCGAGAGAACATCCAAAGCTATCAGCGAAGCATCGTAAAATTCAGTTCCTTTTGATTCCTTTTCGGCCGATGCCTTATAACTTTTGATTTCTTCGGCCATGCCTGGAATTCCAAGGCTTAGAAGTTTGCCGAAATTAATATTGCCCCCGGTAAGCCTGTATAAAGGGAAGCCTATGCCGTAGTCGTGCATCCAGTCGTCGGTCGGCAGCCATTTTGTCATTTCTTCCGTATACCGGGCTCTGAGTTTTGCAGAAGTGCTCTCGGTTTTCCAGAAAATTAGCATTTCTTCAATTTCCTGCCTTAAGCTCTCATCCGGTTCATTCCTGGCCATAAGTTCACGAATTTCACGCTCCCGGCAGTAGTAGCCGAATGCCGTGGGTCCCCATTCATCGGGTGTAACGCCGACGAGTGTATGGCTGATCCTGCCGGCAAAAAGGTCGCCGTCCTTAATCTCTGTAAAAAAAGCCGGGTACTGGGCCTGCAGGCACATGGCTTCGCGGATTGCCGGGTGGGCATCTTTATATTTTCTGTAAATTTCTGTAAACTTGAGTTCTGCTTGTAATATATTGTTTTTCATAACTTTTGAATTCCTGTGTGGATTCTCTAACTAGTGTAAAAATAGGCACACTAAGGGAATTAATCTTGTCTTTTACTGATGAAATAATTGTGCTATATTGATATTTATTATAATATCTTTTATATATAAATTATTGCTTTTTTAAGTAAATGGGACGTTGAAATGGAAAATATGCTGGTAATGCGTGCAAATGAGCTCATAGACTCTGCCGCAGAAATTCATTATGCTTTCCACAGGAATCTTAAGGACATAACCGTTCCTCATTATCACGATTTTTATGAACTATTTATCATAACAAAGGGAAGCGTTATACATAAAATTAACGCCAGGGAAGAACTCCTTTCTGAAGGCACGCTTGTCTTTATCCGTCCTGAAGACAGGCACTACTACGAAAAAAGCGAAAGTGAAGTCTGCGAACTTGTAAATCTGGCTTTCCCGGAGAAAGCTGTTGATGAGCTTTTCAGATATCTTGGTGAAGGCTTCATGCCCGAAAGGCTTCTTAAGGCAGAAAACCCTCCCTATGTTTTACTGACTGGAGCTGAAAAGAATTTTGTAGTTGAAAAGCTCGAGCAGTTAAACGTTCTGCCCCGGAAGAATAAGAAAGAAATTAAGACGAGGCTTAGAATACTGTTGCTCGAAATTTTTACCAGGTATTTCCCGGTTGAAAATTTTGAAAAAAGAAGCGCGGTGCCCGGCTGGCTGAGCAGCCTGTGCACACTGATGCAGGAAAAAGAAAATTTCAGCCGTGGGCTGCCGGTTCTTCAGGAGTTATCCGGCAGGTCTCCCGAGCACTTATGCCGTGTATTTAGGAAATATTTCAATACCACTCCCACTGAATATATAAATGATCTCAGGCTTAACTATGCGGCAAACGTTCTGGCAAGTACAGATCTTGAAATACTGGACATTTCGGCGCGCGCGGGCTTTGAAAACTTAAGTCACTTTTACCATCTGTTTAAAGAGAAGTATAATATCTCTCCCGGCGAATTCCGAAAGCTTCACAAGAGGAGCATGATTCCTTCCTGATATTGATTCTAAAAATCAATTTGTCTAAGTTGTTTTTAACAATCATTCGGAATGCCATGCGATTTAGAATTCTTCTTTTATTGCTTTTCTGTTATATTTTTTCTCCTTTCGGATATGGGCAGGAAAAAGGGGGAATCTTTCCCGATGGTGCAAAGCCCGAAAAGGTGTTTGGTGAGGGATTTTTTACTGAAGGTCCTGCTGAAGCTCCCGACGGCTTCATTTATTTCAGCGACTTGACCTTTACCTCTGAATCCCGGATGCAGGCGGGCTATATATGGAAATTTGATCCCGCTGAAGGCAAAACCTTTTTATTCCGCTCTCCAAGCGGAATGGCTAACGGAATTGAATTCGACTCAGAAGGAAATATGCTTATTGCTCAAAGTGCCGACTTTGGTTTAAGATGCCTTGTTAAAACCGACATGAAAACCGGGAAAAGCGGCATAATAGCCGGGCTCTACGAAGGCAAGCCTTTTAACTCTCCGAATGATCTTTCAATTGATAAAAAAGGCAGGATATATTTTACAGACCCCCGCTATACGGGCCACGAAAAAGTTGAGCAGCCTGTAATGGGAGTCTACCGCCTGGACAGGGACGGGAAAGTAAGCCTGATTATAAGCGGCGTTTCGATGCCAAACGGTATTGCCATATCACCGGACCAGAAGACGCTCTATATCGGCTGTTATGACGAGGGAGTGGAGGCTGACACGGTAAATAAAATATCAAGACCTGTAAAAATGGAAATTCTTTCCTTTGACCTAAAAGAAGATGGAAGTGCATCCTTTAGAAGTGTGCTGGTTAAGCTCCCTCCTGAAGGCGGTCCCGACGGCATCACGCTTGATGAAAAAGGCAACATATACGCTGCAATCAGAAATGAATCTTCACCCTTAGTCCGGGTATTTTCGCCTGAAGGAATAGAGATTGCATTCTTAAGCATGCCTGAGGTGCCAAGCAACCTCGCTTTCAGCAGAAAAGGTTATCTTTATATAACGGCGGGACAAAGCCTTTACCGAATAAAAACATTAAACAAAGGATACTTTATTTCAAAATAGAAATTGAGGGGATATGAAAAAAATAAAACTCGGAATTATCGGATGCGGCATTGCAGCCAGGGATTTGCACCTGCCGGCACTTGAAAAGCTGAAGGATAAATTTGAAATTACAGTTCTCTGCAACCATACTGAACAGAAAGCAAAAGACTTGTCGGACTATCTCGGCAAGATTCCTTATGTGCTTGATTATCATGAAATGCTGAAGCGGAGCGACGTTGAGGCCGTGGATATTACACTCCCGATCCACCTGAATTACAAGGCTGCCAAGGATGCATTACTGGCGGGCAAGCACGTAATTGTGGAAAAACCGGTAACGGCAAATCTCAGTGAAGCAAAGAAAATTCTCGCTCAGTCTGAGGCTTCGGAAAGCGTAATGATGGTAGCCGAGAATTTCCGTTACCGCAAAGTTTTTATGAAGGCTAAGGATCTTATAAAAAAAGGGAAAATAGGGAAACCTTATGCTGCCACGTGGGACCTGTTCAATCAGGTGACGCTGCAAAGTAAATATGCCAGAACCAAGTGGCGCCAGCATCCTTTATACCCGGGCGGATTTAT
>JBLNAZ010000015.1:0-38352 GCA_050259615.1 Syntrophomonadaceae bacterium
GATAACTGGGGCTTCAGCCTTATCGGCCAGTATGGAAGCGGATTCCCTTATACTCCCAGACGCTCCATAAATGTTTCTTCCCTGCTTACAAACAGCGAAATGAAACCTGCTACTTTTAACGCCGATTTGAGAGCTTATAAGGATTTCGTCTTATTTGAAAACTACAGGCTCAGCTTCTTTGCTCGTATTTATAACCTGTTCGACATTAAAAACCAGGTTGGTGTTTATGACGACAGCGGTACGGCTGATTTTACAATTGATGAGTATAACTTCCGCCTGCAGAATAAACCGGCGATTGTTAATTCATTGGATGAATATTACAAGAACCCGACTATGTACAGCGAACCGCGCCGGGTTGAATTCGGAGCTTCATTCTTCTTCTAATTATAAATGAAATTAAAAAATTTAGTGGGATAGACATGAAAATAATGAAATTCTTTCCATTAGTTGCATTACTTGCCCTTATGCTCCAACCGGATTCTTTCGCGCAGCAGATCGGCAGGGGCGACCCGACCGGAAGCTGGGCCAGAACAGGCGTGCATAATGGAAACCAGGTTAGAACAGTTTTTAGAAATTCAGGCGTTATTGCTCAGCCCGGCACCGACGGTCCCAGAGGAGCCTGGAAGTTTGATGATAACGGCTATATAGGCGACGTTTCACCTCTTGTAGGCGTGCGCCTGCCGGTAAAAGATTGGACAAAGGATGGTAAACCTGATACCATACATTCAGTAGTCATTACTCCGGTCGACAGACCGGGCGGTCATAAGTTCGCCCCCGGCGGCGGCGTCGACTGGACATTTGAACCGATCCCCGGATTCTTAAATCAGTCCTATAACGTTGTCGGTAAAGGTATCGCCTTCAGCGATAACCCCCAGACATGGCCAACCTTCTGGCCTGATCATCCGGACTGGAAAGACACTACCGGAAAGGCTGAATGGAACGGATACTTCGGGCGCGGCCAGATTCATGCCGACCAGGAGAGCTACTTTATGATGGATGACAACGTTGACGAAAATATGTTCTCTTTATACGGATTCTTGCCCGACAGTACAGACGCTACAAGAAAAGGACAGGCTCTGCAGGTTAAAGTAAGAGGCCTGCAGTGGGCAAACCCCCTGGCTGAAAATACTCTCTTCTGGGTCTATTCAGTTAAAAACGTCGGAACTACAACTTATGACCAGACAGTTTTTGGATTCCTGGTTGGTACTTATGTCGGTATCTTAGGAAATGAATACAGCGATGACGTTTCCTACTTCGACGTAAGAGAGTCTATGACTTATACATGGGACTTCGGAAACTATATCAATCCAATTGATAACCCAAGATGGAAACCCAACCCGAGTGCTGTGGGTTATGTCGGCTACGCATTCCTGGAATCACCAGGCAACCAGTACGACGGTATTGATAATGATGCCGACGATAATCCGGCTATTAAAAGATACTGGAACTTTACTCCCGATGCCCCTTTCTTCGCAGCAACTGACTTTGACGCAAGAACGATCAACCAGGGTGATAAACTCGTAAAAATTACTGTCACTCCTGAAGGCCAGTACGTAAGGGAAAGCTTTACTGTCGGAGCCACTAAAGATTCAGTTATCTCAATGGGCCGCAAATTTATTATCGAGCCGGGTAAAACCAAACTTGTTGAAGGTAATGTTGACCCCGCAACAGGTTCAATAAGCCCAACTGCCAATGACGGCATTGACAATGACCTCGACGGCTTAATTGACGAAAATTACCAGGTCCACTACAGACAGTTTAAGAAAAGCGGTAACACAGTCTTAATCGATCAGCTTGCCCCGGTTCAGTATAAGGACTTTGCCTCAGGCAAGGGCAAACAGGACCTTATGATAGATGAATCCAGAAGCGACAATATAGACAATGACGGCGACTGGAGCCGCGACCCCGTTACCGGCGAATGGATCTATGGAAACGGAAAGCTCATCGATGACGTCGGTGCCGACGGTAAACCTCATACAGGCGATTTGGGCGAAGGCGACGGCGTTCCCACACCAGGTGAACCTAACTTCGATATTACTGACGTTCATGAGTCAGACCAGATCGGCCTTACAAACTTCCAGTACTTTACTCCTGCCGGCGCTATACATATGAATAATAACGAGGAAATGTGGGGAAGAATGCGCCCCGGTTTCTTTGACGTGCCTACTATCTTTGTTAACGGCGTCGCTACTCAGGGCCAGGATGGCGACTTTGTATACGGCTCCGGTTATTTCCCGCTTCTGCCTGGAAATACTCAGGACTTCTCGCTTGCACTCTGCTATGGCGATGACTTTAAGGGAGTCTTAAAAACCAAACAGGTTGCACAGATTATTTATAACGCAAACTATAACTTCCCGACTCCGCCGGACAGACCTACTCTCAACGCGGTTGTTTCCGACCGTAAGGTTACCCTCTACTGGGATAAGATTGCCGAAAATTCAGTCGATCCTACAACAAAGGAAAGAGATTTTGAAGGCTATAAGATCTATAAGGGAACTGACCCGGATTTTACAGACGCAAAACAGATCTCCGATGGTACAGGCCAGAAAAAGGGTTACGTGCCAATTGCACAGTTCGACTTGAAGAACGGCATTACGGGTTACTTTGTTGCTTCACCTCAGCTTTATACTTTGAATAACGGTATGCCTTTCTATCTTGGCGATGATACCGGCATTCAGAATACTTTTGTTGATACAGATGTTCAGAACGGCAGAAGATACTACTATGCTGTCTGCGCTTACGACAGAGGCAAGGCTTCAGCTGACATATTCCCGTCTGAAAACAATAAGCCTATTTCCAAAAACGTTGAAGGTATTCTTACCTATACATCAAATACCTTGTCGGTAGTTCCTAATGCACCTGTTGCCGGATATGTCCCTCCTGAAAAAGGCGCAATTCTGCAGCGTTCAAATGGAAGCTCTACGGCCATCCCGTATTACACCACTATCGATCCGGTAAAGATTAAGGATGCTAACTATGAAGTATTCTTCAGCGACTCAGCTGTTAGTGGCATCAATATAGCTTATGCATACAACGTCGTTAACCTGACTACACACGATACAATTGTTACTAATAATAAGAGAATGCTTCCCTCAAACGGCGATATATTCGACGGCATTCAGCTCTCTTTTGACGGCCGTTACCAGAGCCTCGACAGTATAAGACTCGATGCTTCAAAGAGCGGATGGAACATAAAACACTCCAATAACCTTGGCTTCCTCGTAACTCCGCAAAAATATAATGGCAAAACAAGCACAAATTATCCTTATGACTATATGTTTGTATTCTCAGATACTTATGCAGATTCATCTAATAAACTCGCTCACTTGGGAAATGCAGTCCCTCAGCAAACAAAGCTGAACTTTAAGGTTTACGATATCACCGATCCGGCCCAGCCGACCAGAGTCCAGTTCGGATTTCTTGATGGATATAACACTGCAGCCGGCCGCGATACACTTTCAAAGAATGACAAAATATTTCTTTCAGATAAGGACGGCAAGGCATTTTCCTGGTCCGTTATATTTACAAAGGACAGTACTTATATACCGCGCGGAGGAGATACTTTGTATGTAAGATTTATTAAGCCTTTTACTGCAAGGGATAAATTTACATTCTCTACAAAGTCCGCTTCCTATGATAAGGAACTCGCAAAGACTCAGATCAGCGACGTAAAAGCGGTTCCCAACCCGTACATTGTTACTAATACATTCGAGCAGCCGCTGCCCCCTCAGATAAGAGGCCGCGGTGAAAGAGTAATTAACTTTATTAATCTGCCGCCTAATGCCAAAATAAATATCTATTCATCCAATGGCAGCCATATACAGACTCTCCAGCAGGATGGCAATTACCAGAACGGCAGCCTGTCCTGGAATTTGAGAACTAAAGAAGGGCTGGATGTTGCCTTTGGCGTCTACTTCTATGTGGTTGAGGCTCCTGGCATCAGTGAAAAGAAGTACGGTAAAATAGCTATTATTAAGTAAATGAATTTCCATGAAATTCTACTGGAGTTTAAAAATGAATAAAAACATAATAAAAGTAATTATACTAGTTCTGTTCGGTACCAACATTCTTATGGCTCAGTCTAAGGTTGGTACCACTGCAGCAAACTTTCTCACTATTCCGGTAGGCCCCAGGGCTACCGGAATGGGCGGGGCTTTTGTGGCTGTTGCCAACGATGCAACAACTGCTTACTGGAATCCCGGCGGGCTCTCGCGCCTCTCAGGCAATGAATTCAGCGTCGTGCACTCTGAATGGCTTGTAGGTACAAACCTGAACTGGCTCGGACTTGCAATTAAACTCGATGGCGATAATACTATCGGCTTAAGCGTTAACCAGCTTGCCTACGGCACCGAGGCCGTTACAACTATCGACCAGCCGAATGGAACAGGCCAGACCTGGGATGCTCAGGACATCGCTTTCAGCCTGTCCTATTCCAGAAACCTTACAGACAGATTCTCTATAGGTGGCAGCGTTAAATACATTCAGCAGAGAATCTATAACGAAAATGCCAGCGCTTTTGCCCTCGATATCGGCCTTCTGTTTACTACACAGCTCAGGGGCCTGCGCATTGGTATGAATATCGCCAACTTCGGTACCGAAATGCAGATGGGCGGCAAGGACCTCCTCCAGCCCGTGGATATAGACCCTGCTCATACAGGTAATAATGATAACGTGGTTTCTAACCTCGGAACCGACAGCTGGACACTGCCCCTTATATTTACAGTAGGCCTTGGAATGGATGCCATACAGACCGAGGACTGGAGGGTTACACTGGCTAGTGATGCTATATACCCCAACAACCAGTCGTCTTACCTTAACCTGGGAACAGAAGTCTGCTGGTCAAACCTCGTCTCTTTAAGAGTAGGCTACAATTCACTCTTTAAGACGGCAGCTGAGGAAGGCCTTACTGCAGGAGTCGGTCTTAACTACAATTTCGGCCCTCTGGCAGCAAGAGTTGACTACAGCTACATGAACTTCGGAATTTTTAAGCAGATTTCTAAATATTCGCTGAGTGTAAGCTTCTAAAAATTCTACTATATCTTTTATAAAAAAAGCCGGTTTCTTCAAACCGGCTTTTTTTTTGCCACCAGTCCTGTTCTTCCTCACTTCTTCACTTCTATACTTTTTAATTTTTAATTTTTAATTGTATCTCCGCCATATCAGTCTGCCTCTTCGGAACAATTCCTCTTTCTTTCATTTTTTCAAAGAACAGCTCTCCCATCATCCGGTAGCCGTAAACGTTAGGATGAAGGTGATCTGCCATCAGATCATTTCCAGTAATGCCGCACGGGCTCAGAGAATTGAAAACGGAATCCAATTTAACTACAGAAAAATTAAATTCACGGGCAAGAGATTTTATAACTAAGTTCATCTCTTCAGGCGCCCTGAACCTTAAAAGATCCAGATCGCGCGCAAAACGGAACAGGGAATCGGCCTCTGTAATCCTGTTTAAGTTAAGCTTATTTAATGCCCTGATAAAGATTTCTTCGGCTGAAGGGAGTCCATCTGCAAAAGAAGATATAAACGGAGGCTGATCTTTCAGGTTGCAGACCAGAGTGCCAAGAATTACGGGAACTCCTGCATCGCGGGCCATATGAAGCATGTCGCGTATGTTCCCTTCAAACTGACTGACTCCGGCACGGAACAAGGAGGAGTTATATGGAATTTCCTGATCAACTGTAATTTCTGACGAAACAGTGCCGAACTGAGTGTCGTGCCTGAAAAGGCGGAAAGCATAGCTGACAATATCACTCATTAGCTCAACGGTCTTAAATCTCTCCAGGTAAAGCATCAGATTCTTAAGCGGCCTGCTGCGTCCTAAGCAGCGCGTTGAGGCAGCGCCCAAAGCCCCATAGTACTCATTGTGCCCACAATAGATCAGTATCAAATCGGGCTTCTGATGAAGCACCCCCGGCATAAGGTCTCTTAAAGCAAAACTGTTTATGGCCATAATGCTGAGGTTGATAACTTCAATCTTTGAAGATGGATATTCAGCCTTAAGGCGCACTTCCAGATATCTTGAAAAAGATGAAGTGGGAAGGTAGGGGAAACCCATAGCAGAGTTTTCCCCGAGTATAAATACGCGGAATGAATTTGCCCGCTTCTGCTTATAAAACAGGTCCTCAATGGGCCTTGGATAGGCAGTGTTTCTGTAAAAATATCTCCTTGCAATTTCAGGATTCAGCATAAGCTTTCCCGGAACAGCCTCAATCCACTGTCCGTAATGTCTTCCGCAGCCTGCAAGATTTAAGACCAGTTCAGTGAAGAAAAAGAAAAGAAAGGGCATTGAAAAAAGAATGATATAAAAGTAAAATGGCGACTTTTTTTCAGTATTTATGGCTTTGCCCGGTTCCCCGGGTGAGGAATCTTTGGGAAGTATCCGCTTATGTCCAAACATTTTCTTAAGCAGAGGCATAATTCACCGGAATCGTTCTGACTGCAAACATCGTTCTATGTATATATCATAATTGAATTATATAAAGAATTGATATCCGCTTCCAGTTTATTTTAGCCGTGCCTTGAAATTTTTCCGCTTTAAAGGCAATCTTAACTGCTTATAGGAAAATTTTATTGTTGATATTGTTTCATAATCTACTATTTTTACGTACTCTGAATTGAATAGAATAAAACATGTATATCCTGGGAATTTCAGCTTTTTATCACGACAGCGCCGCATGCCTGATCAGCGGCGGGAAAGTAGTTGCTGCTGCGCAGGAAGAACGCTTTTCGCGCAAAAAACACGACTACAGCTTTCCTGAAAATGCTGTGGACTACTGCCTTAAGTATGCAAAGATCTCCGGAAGTGATCTCGCTTATGTGGCTTTCTACGATAAACCTTTCCTTAAGTTTGAAAGACTGCTGGAATCCTATCTCGACTCAGCCCCGAAAGGTATCCGCTCTTTTATAAAGGCAATGCCTTTGTGGATTAACCAGAAACTCTGGATTAAAGACCTCCTTAAGAAAAAACTCGGATATGAGGGAAAGGTGATCTTTCCCGAACACCACGAGTCACATGCCGCATCGGCTTTCTTTCCCTCACCTTTTAATGAGGCCGCTTTCCTGACCATCGACGGCGTGGGAGAATGGACCACTTCCAGCTACGGCACCGGACAAGGAAATAAAATTGAAATCATCGCCGATATAAAATTCCCACATTCACTTGGACTCCTTTATTCGGCTTTTACTTACTATACAGGCTTCAAGGTTAATTCCGGCGAGTATAAAGTAATGGGACTTGCACCCTACGGTGAACCCAGATTTAAGGACCTCATTTTATCTGAACTAATGGATCTTAAGGAAGACGGTTCCTTTAAGATGAATATGAAGTACTTTAATTATACTGCCGGCCTTACGATGACAAACGGAAAGTTCGACAAACTATTCGGCCATAAACCGAGAAAACCTGAAGGCCTCCTGACGCAGTTTGAAATGGATCTTGCCCGTTCAATTCAGGACGTTACAGAAGAGGTAATGCTCAGGATGGGACGCCATATTCATAAGGAAACTGGCATGAAGAAGCTCTGCCTGGCAGGTGGAGTTGCTCTTAACTGCGTGGCTAACGGAAGGCTCCTTAGAGAAGGTCCATTTGAGGACATATGGGTTCAGCCTGCTTCGGGCGACGCAGGAGGAGCCCTGGGTGCGGCAATGTTTGTGTGGCACCAGTACCTGGGACATGAAAGAATTGCTGATGAGGTAAATGACTTCCAGGCAGGCTCATTCCTTGGCCCCGAATATTCAGATAATGAGATTCTGGAATTCTTAAATAAAAATTCAATCCCCTTTGAAAAGCTTCCCGGCTGTGAAATTCCCGACAGGGTTTCCGATATGATTAACGATGAAAAAGTAATCGGATGGTTTGAAGGAAGAATGGAATTCGGCCCGCGGGCCCTTGGTGCAAGATCCATAATCGGAGATGCTCGCTCAGGCAAAATGCAGTCTGTGATGAATCTTAAAATAAAATTCAGGGAAAGCTTCCGCCCATTTGCACCTTCGGTTTTGAGCCAGAAGGCATGCGACTATTTTGAAATTGACCGGCCCAGCCCTTATATGCTCCTTACTGCAAAGGTTAAGGAGGAACGCCGCAGGGAAATGACTGAAGAGGAAATGAAACTTTTCGGCATCAGCAAACTTAACATAGTCCGTTCTGACATTCCTGCTGTAACACACGTGGATTACTCGGCACGCATTCAGACTGTACACAAAGAGACAAATCCCCTCTATTATGAGACTATAGAAAGGTTTTATGAAAAATACGGCTGTGCTGTAATTGTAAATACTTCATTTAATGTAAGAGGAGAACCCATCGTCTGCACTCCGATGGATGCATACAGGTGCTTTATGCGTACAGATATGGACTATCTTTTAATGGGAAACTTCCTTCTTAATAAACTTGAACAGAGGCCCCTTTCGGGTGATACGGAATGGAAAAAGGAATTTGAACTGGATTAAATATGCTTTTGCAGGAAATTAAAAATATTAAAAGCACTGAAAGTGATCTGAAGAAATTCGGTATTACAATGGGTATTGCCCTTTTTGTAATTGCCATAATTCTTGTCATCGGAAATTCCTATTATTATCCTTATTTTGCAATTGCAGGACTGGCTTTCATAGTTTTTGCTTACATGTTTCCTGTAGTTCTGAAGCCCTTCCAGAAAGCCTGGATGAGCCTGGCTCTTTTAATGGGATGGGTTTCAACACGGCTGATACTTTCAGCTCTCTACTTTCTGGTAATTACTCCAATTGCCCTTATTGCAAGAATTGCAGGAAAGAAATTCCTGGATAAAAAAATCGACAGGAAAAAGGTGAGCTACTGGAATTACAGGGCAAAGAAAAATTATGATCCTGCAAGTTCGGAAAGACAATTTTAATATTCGGGATTTAACAAATATATGAGTAAAATATCTATTCTAGGTGAACTTTGGTTGTTCCTGAAGGAGCGCAAAAAATGGTGGCTTGCCCCGATAGTGATTTTTCTGGTTTTACTCGGGGGGCTGATAATTCTTACACAGGGTTCGGCTCTGGCACCTTTTATTTATGCACTCTTCTGATTTGGAATAACTAAAAGCCGGCAGCTCTTATGCCGGCTCTTCAAGCTTCCTTAATTCTTCAAATAGCTCCGGATGCTTAAGGGAAAATCCTTCTTCACGGAGCCTGCAGGGCCTGACTTCCTTCTGAGGACTTCTAACAGCGGCTTTTTCAAAAACCGGCAGTTCGCCCTCTGAAATTAACTTTCTTTCCAGAGCAAAATTAATTATGTCCTGCCAGCGGTAGGGATGATTGTCGCTTATGACATATCTTTCACCAGGCCTGAAATCCTCAAGCAGAAAATGACATGCCCTGGCCAGATCTTCAGCGTGAACTAGATTTGTAATTTTCTCCGGGTCTTTTATTAAGCCCTTTCTTATCCAGTTCAGCGGGTTTCTTCCTTCGCCATAAATGCCGGCACTGTGAAGAACCGCTGCACCCCTGAGCCTGAAGCTTTCCTCAATTTGAGCCCTCTTGTTCTCGGGGTCAATGGGGGAGTCGTCTGTTATTATTCTGAGGTCCTCCCTGAATGCGCTTGTGGTGCCAATAATAACAATATTATTGGTGAGAGTTCTGAGAAATGTATTTAACTCCGCAGGCACCGGGCAGCCGGTTAAGGGAAATGATATTATAATCCCTTCGGGCTTAAGCATGCTGATGTTGTTCCACGTTTCAGGCACCTGTGCGTCAAATATCACGCCTCTTATCTGGTGCCAGAGGTTTTCCTTTGAGCGCGAGGTATGTATCGAATACGGATACAGCCTCCGGTAGTAGTCTCCCACATAACCTGAACCTAAAAATAAGGTCTTCATTTTGCCATCTTTACTTTATTATTACTTCCTTTCTTTTTTCGTATCACTTCTGCTGTCTGCCGGCATTCATAAGCTGTGCGTAAAAGATCCTTGCCGGCCTGTAATCGGGACTGATCGTCAGGCAGCTCTTTAAGGTTTCAGCTGCCTTGTCAATCCTGTTCAGATTGAAATAAGATCCGGCCAGATTATACCATACCTGCGGATCATCCTGTGAATACTGCAGGCTGCTTTCAAGGTAATATACAGCTTCCTGGTAATTTTTTCCATTCAATGCAATAATTCCCAGCCATTTTGCCGAATAAGCTCCGGGTTTAACTATCTGAAGCTTTTTCAGGTAGGGAAGAGCATCACTTAAAAGATTTGCCTTAATCAGCATTTCAGCTGCAAAACCGTATGTGGCTTCATTGTACGGTCTTTCTTCAATCATGGCGTTTACTTCTTTTTTGAAGTTTCCGTACTGCCTGTGTCTGAAGTAGTATTCGGCAGCTTTCTGATGTGCTTTCTCCCAGTAAGTTTTTCTTTCAATAAGCATCTGAGCCAGAGAATCTATAAAATTCCCGGGCCTGAAGCTTTCCAAAAGACGGTTCGGACTGCCCTTTGGAACAAACGGGTATGCTCCAAGAAGTGTCCTGATCCTGATATTGGCAGCAGTTGAATCCAGACGTGTAAATGGGAAGGCGGCTTTCAGCGTGCTGTCGGCTGACTTTTCACTCAAGGCAGCGTTGTCTTTTGGAACGAGAGAGTGCATTTTCATTGTTGAATAGTATGAGTCACCCATAAGGCGGTAACCCGTGATATTCGGATGAAGGTGGTCTGTCATCAGATTGTTTCCCGTAATACCTTCGGGACTGGCACTTTCAAAGTCCTTTTCTACAGGGGCAACAGGGCAGTTAAATTCCTTTGCTAGCCTTTCAATAATATTATTTATTTCTTCAGGTGCGCGGAAGCGCAGAGCATCCAGTTCCTTTGCCTTTACGAAAAGCTCTTTAGCTATAGCGTAGTCTCCTTTTGAATAGTATTCCCTGGCTTCCTTAAAAACTTCATCTGCTCTCGGGAGACCGGTACCGTTTACAGAAACAAAAGGCGCCTGGTCCCTGATGTTGCTGGCAAGGGTTCCAAGAACCACGGGCACTCCTGCCTTCCTGGCCATTTCCAGCATGTCGCGCATATTGCCTTCAAACTGATCGAGGCCGGCCTGAAAGGTATCTGAATTATAGGGAATGAGGCTTTCACCTACCATTTTTGCCATCAGTGTTTCATTTGAACCATCCGGACTGGCAGGAGCCGCTTTGTGAAATATGCCGCCAATATATCTGACCAGGCTTTCAGTGAGCTGAAAAGCCTTAAACCTTTCCAGCTTAAGCATGAGGTTTACAAGAAATCTCGATTTCCCGAAGGATTCTGAGGATCCGGCGCCGAGTGTTCCGTAATACTCGTTGTGGCCGTTGTAAAATAAAATAAGGTCCGGCTTTTCTTCCAGCACATCCGGCATCAGATCTCTCATGGTATAGGTGTTTACAGCCGTCATCCCGAGGTTTATAATTTCAATTCTTCTGTGCGGGTATAGAAGAGTAAGCTTCCTTTGAAGATGGCGCGAAAATGATGCATTTGGGGCATAAGGCCAGCCTGCAGTGCTGCTTTCGCCAAGAACAAAAATCCTGAAAGTTGTATCGCTCTTTTGCATCTGGAAGCCGTCAGGAATTACCGAAGGCGCGGTTTTGAGATTACTGAAATATCTGAATGGAACTTCCGGATTCATGAATATCATACCGGGGTAATTTTTCGAAAGCTCTACAAAGGTCTTAATATCCCTCCCGTAATTAAGAAGCCTTAAACTCCCTTCAAGCAGTACAAAAAACACTATTGGTATAAGCACTGGAACAAAATAAAACCATGGGGGATATTTTTTTGTGGAATTACCCTCTGAAGTTAAATTCCCGCCTTTTAGACCGGATTCAGCTTTGGTTTTATTATTTGCAGATTTATCTTTATTTTCGCTGTGGCGTTTCTGCTGTTTGGGGACCTTTTTCAAAATAACTCCTCTGACGCTTTATAAATTTATCTTCAGAAAATGGGCGTTTAAGAAATAATCCGTTTTGCTTATATTCTATAGTAAGAGGACTTAAACTAAGACAAGTATAAAAAAAACTCAAGTACAATCCTTGTATATTAAAATGGAAAAGAAAATTAAAATTATAATAGATAAAACCAAAAAGAGAATTCCTGTTCCCCAGAAACCCCCCAAGGTGGAGGAAGGCAGCAGGAAATATAACAGGCGGAAGGTAAAACTGGATGCCAGGAATATTATTGAAACCAAAGGACATTAAACTTAAAATGGTGAAAGCTAGCATTATTATTTCTTTTTACGCCAGGATCGATTACCTGAGGCTCCTCTTCGCAGGCTTTGAAAGACAGACACTTAAAGACTTTGAAATCATCATCGCAGACGACGGCTCCAAAGAGGAAGTTGTTCTCGAAATTGAAAAGCTTGCCCGCGGGGCATCTTTTCCTGTTATTCATCTCTGGCACGAGGATAAAGGCTTTCGTAAAAATAAGATACTCAACAGAGCCATTGCCGCTTCAAACTCCGACTACCTGATATTTGTTGACGGCGACTGTGTGCCTCACAGCAGCTTCGTTGAAGAGCACTTTATGAACCGCCGGATGAGAACCTGCCTTGCCGGGCGCAGGGTTAACCTTTCTGAAAAAATTACAAAAATGCTTAGCTATGAGTCGGTTAAAAACGGATTCCTGGAACGTAAACTTCCTCTTCTGATATGGGACGGCATATTCGGAAAATCTTTTGACGTTGAAAAAGGGTTTTATTTTAAGTCTCCCGCCATCAGAAATTTCTTTAACACAAAAAAGCGCGGCATCGTCGGATGCAACTTCTCGCTGAATAAAAAAGACTTCATCTCAATCAACGGATTTGATGAAAGGTATGAAAAACCATCCATCGGGGAAGACAGCGACGTCCAGTTCCGCCTGGAACTGGAAGATGTTAATATAAAATCCATTAACCATATGGCAGTTCAGTACCACCTCTACCACGTGCTTCAGGCCCGCCCTCAGGAAAACCTGGAGCTCTTCAGTAAAATAAAGGAATCAAAACTGTCCTTTACTCCCTGCGGAATTATTAAGTCAGCCTCAAATTTTTAAGCATTTCTTTATTTTATCCTTCAATTAATCTCTCATTTAGGCTTTTATGGCTAAAAAATTAATTTTTTTATCCATTTTTTTTGTCCTAACCTTGATATAAAAATATGAAAACCTTATATTTGAAGGAGAAAGACAATAAATACTTAAATAATTTAGGCGGTATTGTGGACGAACAGGATCTTAGAATACTTAGAGCGCTTCAGAAAAACGGTCGAATGAAAAGAAGCGCACTTGCCGAGCATATCGGACTTTCAATTCCATCTGTAAGTGAAAGACTCAATAAACTTGAGGAAAACGGCGTCATTGAAGGCTATTACGCGAGGCTTAACAGAAAAGCCTTCGGCTTCGACCTCATGGCTTTTATTGTTGTTGTAATGGAATCCTCCAAACATTACAAGGAACTCAGGGCCAATGTAGATAAAATGCCTCAGATTCTTGAGTGTTATTCGGCTTTGGGCGAAGGATCACATTTACTGAAAGTTGTTGTAAAAGATTCCGATTCACTTGAAAAACTCCTGACGCAGATTCAGGCCTGGCCGGGTGTAACCCGTACAGTTACAAGTTTTATTCTTTCAACAATTAAGGAAACTTCGGTTCTGGATATTTAAAAAGCTAGTTAAAGATAAAATTGAATAATAATTATAGGAAATAAGAAAATGGCAAAAGCAAAGCCCCGAATTAAGACATCCAGAGAAAGGGTGTTCGATTTTATAAAGGAAAATAATATAAAATTTGTCGACTTAAAGTTTATGGATTTCCCGGGTCAGTGGCAGCATACAACTGTTCCTGTAACACAGCTGGATGATTCTTCATTTGATAACGGGTTCGGTTTCGACGCCTCTTCCATGCGCGGCTGGAAACCTATAAATGAAAGCGATATGCTCATTATTCCCGATCCTGATACAATGTTCTTCGACCCCTTTATTGAAATTCCTACAATCAGCCTTATATGCGACGTCTACGAGCCGGCAACGAAGGAAAAATATAACCGCTGCCCGCGTAACATCGCCCAGAAAACAATTGCATACCTGCAGTCAACTGGTATCGCCGACACGGCTTATTTCGGCCCGGAGGCAGAATTTTTCGTTTTCGATGACGTCCGTTTCGACACTCAGCCTAACGGAAGCTTCTACCAGGTGGATTCAATTGAAGGCAAGTGGAATAGCGGCAGGGAAGAAAACCCCAACCTTGGCTATAAGCCCAGATATAAAGAAGGTTATTTCCCAGTCCCTCCAACTGACCAGCTCATGGATTTAAGAAATGAAATGGTGATGAACCTCATTAACTGCGGTATTGAAGTTGAAGCACAGCACCATGAGGTTGCATCGGGCGGACAGTGCGAAATTGACCTTAAATATCAGCCACTGGTAAGAGCTGCCGACCAGCTTTTAATGTTTAAGTATATCGTAAAGAATACGGCCAGACTCAATAACAGAACAGTTACCTATATGCCTAAGCCGATAGTTGGCGATAACGGAAGCGGTATGCACGTTCATGCAAGCTTCTGGAAGGGCGGCAAGCCTCTTTTTGCCGGAACCGGCTATGCAGGCCTCAGCGAAATGGGACTTTATTTCATAGGCGGACTCCTGAAGCATGCCCCTTCACTGCTCGCTTTCACAAACCCTACTACAAACTCTTATAAGAGGCTTGTTCCGGGCTTTGAGGCTCCGGTGAACCTGGCTTATTCACAGCGCAACAGAAGTGCTTCAATCAGAATACCTATGTATTCAACCAGCCCAAAGGCAAAAAGAGTTGAATTCAGATGCCCCGATGCCGCAGCCAATCCTTACCTCGCTTTCTCTGCAATTCTGCTTGCAGGCCTGGATGGAATTGTAAACAGGATAGATCCCGGAGATCCGCTGGATAAGGATATCTATGATATGTCTCCTGAAGAGTTAAAAGGCGTGCCTTCAACTCCCGGAAGCCTTGAAGAAGCACTTAAAGCTCTTGCCGAGGATCATGAATACCTGCTTAAAGGCGATATTTTTACTGAGGATGTTATACAGGCATGGATCAAGTACAAAATTGAAAAGGAAATCAGGCCGATGGCTCTTCAGCCGCATCCTTATGAATTCCAGATGTATTATGACGTGTAAAGTTTAATACTGACATGTGAATAGTTAACATACCCGGAGTGATGAACTGGGTTTTTATCTTGGGCGGATAATTTATCCGCCCTTCTTTTTTATGGACCTTAATAACAGCTGATTTCGTGTATTCTAAGGGCTTTGGGGTACTGGCTCTTGATGCCGTTACTTACAACAGCTGCCGTTCCAAGCACATAATCGCCGTATTTTACAATCTGCTGGTCCCGTTTCCCAAGCTCACATCTTATGATGCCCCCATTCATATAATCTTTCAGCTGGCTGCCGCCTGAAAGCTCAAAAATATTTTTATTTATATGCTTGTGAAAATACTGCGCGGCATAGGAATGAAGATGTGCCCTGTTATTCTTATCAATAAGTCCGAACCTGGTTCCTATCCTGTTGAAGAAGGAAAGGTTTTCATCCTGCCAGTCCTTGTGGACAAAGTAAATGTCGTTTTTATTGATGAGATACCGGTATTCCTGCCATATGCTAGCATCTATATCAAAGTCCTGGCTTATATCCTGAAGGTATCCCTTCATAGGTTTGTCGCTGTGGCTTAAGAGCCTTTGGTTATTCTGAACGTATAACGGCTTGGCGGGTTCAGTTTTGCCTGTCTTGCGCATTTTGATGATGAAAAATCCTTCTGAATCAACTTCCCATGGTAGGATTCTTCTGGCCTTTGAAAGTTCACTCCTGAGATTTTCTCCGTTGTACGAAGTAAAGCCCTCGTTTGACTTTACCGGAAGGTCGATATCAAGCACTTCAAGCGGGTACTTATTCAGTGCGTGATTAATTATGAGCTCATTTTCTTCAGGCGTAATTGTGCACGTGGAGTAAACTATTTCAGCTCCTACCTTAGCCATCTTAACTGCTGCGGCTAAAATCATGTTCTGAAGATAGGCTATCTTCTCAACCCTTTCTTTCGACCACCAGTTGCTTACTTCTTCTTTCTTCTGCAGTACTCCTAGAGCGCTGCACGGAGCATCAACAAGTATTTTATCAAAGTGATGGTCGTAGAGGCGGCTTAGCCATTCTCCCTTATATTGTATTACTCCCGCATTGACAAGATTAAGCTTGTCCACGTTATGCACAAGCATTTTGATCCTGTCTGTCGAAGGCTCATTTGCAATAAATGTCCCCGTGTTCCCCATAAGCGAAGCTATCTGAGTTGCCTTGGAACCCGGGGCAGAGCAGAGGTCGAGCACAAGCTCGTTACTCTTTGGGGAAAGCACAATAGGCGGAATCATGGAAGAAAGACTCTGTATGTAATACTTTCCTAAATTGTATTCCAGCGTCTTTCCTAAAATTTCCGCACCCTGCAGGACTTTATAAGCATCCGGTATAGCCTCAACTTTTTCCAGAGTGGCGCCGTAGCCTTCAAGTTTACTTAAGAGAGCTTCGGCAGAAGGGTAAGGGTCGTTTAGTCTTATATAAGTAGTATGCCCGGTTTTAATAAAATCAAAATACTTCTGGGCAATTTCACTTCCGTACAGGGAGGCGATGTAATCTGTTATATTCTGGCTTAATTCGATCAAGTATATATATTAAAATCTTTTCAGGTTCAGTAAATTAAATATGTCGTTTGAAACGGCAACAAAGTTTTTTGATGCAGGCACCTGCTTCTTAAACTCAGTATCCATCTGCCGTATAATGCTATCCAGGTGCTTTTCGTAAGCTTTAACCGTTTCTTTTATGCGGGCTTCATCCATTGGAATTTTTAAGGCATGGGGTTTTGTCCTGTTGCTGTAAATGATGTATTTTGCCTCGGGAAGGCTTTCAGCCATTAGCACTGAATTGCCTCTGGAATCCAGGATCTCGTAGCTTCCGAATAATTCCTCTCCCATAACGAGGTTAATGCCGGGTACAGTGCGTTCTTCACACTTGCAGTCTTCCAGAAAACCATCGGGGAAATTCTTAAGCAGGCCGCCCTGAAGCCTGCTTACCCATTCAGCTGTAAATTCTTTTTCAGTCACTTTAGCCTTATTTTCATGTTCCTGCAATTTTACTAATTTTATCTGAAATATAAAAGGAATAAAGACTTTTCCGCTATGTTTTCAGTGCCGCGGAGGTAAGAGAAAAAATTGAAATTCATCCGTGGAATGGGCACCTTAATATAAATGTAAGTAGAAGCTTTCACTCCTGGCATAGGGAAATATTGTCTTTGGAAAATTTCGTGCAAAAGCCTAAATTACGGCACAAATTCAGAAATTTTCCGCTGAGAAAAATCTGTATTCCGGGCCTGAAAGTTATAACAAAAAACAGGAAATTGGAGTCTAAAGGATGAATGTATTAGTTACGGGCGGCGCCGGCTATATCGGTTCACACGTAGTTAGAATGCTTCTGAAACAGGGGCATTCTGTAGTTATTATTGATAACCTTTCAAGGGGCCACATTGAAGCCGTGCCTGAAGGGGTAAAGTTTGAAAAGGCGGATCTTCTTGATTTTGAAGCCCTGAATGCCGCAATAGGCAGACATAAGATTGATGCGGTAATCCATTTTGCGGCTTTTGCATATGTGGGCGAGTCCGTTGATAATCCGGGGCTCTATTACGTAAATAATGTTACCGGAAGCATTAACCTCATAAGAGCCCTCAATGAAAATAATGTTAAGAAAATAGTTTTTTCCTCTACATGCTCGCTTTATGGCAACCCGGAGCATGTTCCGATTTCTGAAAAAGAGAAATTAAACCCTATTAACCCTTACGCAAAAACAAAGTATTTTATTGAACAGGTCTTAAGTGACTTTGATACGTCATTTGGAATGAAGTATGCTGCTTTAAGATACTTCAATGCTGCCGGGGCCGACTTTGACGGCGTTATTGGAGAAAGCCATGAGCCGGAGCCGCACCTGATCCCTATAGTTCTTCAGGCTGCTTTAGGCAAAAGGGAAAAAGTAATGATTTTCGGCGGCGACTACCCGACTGAAGACGGCACATGCATAAGGGATTATATTCACGTTTACGACCTGGCTGAGGCCCACATAAAGGCTCTGGAATACCTTAACAATGGGAGCGAATCTACGATTATTAACCTTGGAACGGGTACAGGATATTCGGTTAAGGAAATTATTGACAGTGCCCGAAGAATTACCGGAAGGGAAATTAAAGCCGTTACAACCGAAAGACGTGCCGGCGACCCCGCAATTCTTATTGCCGATAATAAGAAAGCCAGGGAGGTTCTGGGCTGGATTCCGAAGTACGGTCTGGATGACATTATTAAAAGCGCATGGCAGTGGCACCAGAACCCGAAGTACTAAGAAAATTAAATGCATTAAATAATTAAACAGGTGAAAGTTTATGAAGGGAATAGTTTTAGCCGGAGGAGCAGGTTCACGCCTTTATCCTATTACAAGAGTCTACAGCAAACAGCTTACTTTGATTTACGACAAGCCTCTTATTTATTACCCTCTTTCACTCCTTATGCTTGGAGGAATCAGGGATATTCTTATTATTTCAAATAAGGAAACTATTCCCTTATACCATCAGCTTTTTAACAGCGGAAAACACCTCGGCCTTAACATCGAATATGCAGTTCAGGACGCGCCTAACGGTATTGCCGAGGCTTTTATACTGGGCGAAAAGTTTATCGCAGGCGACAGCGTTACGCTTGTCCTTGGCGACAACATTTTCTACGGCAAGATGGATTTTCTCTATAACGCTCTTAAACAGAAAGAAGGCGCAACAGTCTTCGGCTATCAGGTTAACGACCCTGAACGCTACGGCGTTGTTGAATTTGACAAGGACGGAAAAGCTGTTTCAATTGAAGAAAAGCCTCAGCACCCGAAAAGCAATTATGCCGTTCCTGGTGTCTACGTATACGACAACTGCGTTGTGGAGATTTCTAAAAACCTTAAGCCTTCTGACAGAGGCGAGCTGGAAATTACAGACGTAAACCGTAAATATATGGAAAAGGGAAAACTGAAGGTTGAAAAGATCGGCCGCGGCGTGGCATGGCTCGATACCGGTACACCAGAGGCACTGCTGCAGGCTTCCAACTTCTTCGGCGTAATTGAGGACCGCCAGGGCCTTAAGGTAGCCTGCATTGAGGAAATTGCATATACAATGAAATTTATTGACAGAAAAGGATTCGAAGACCTTATTGACAGCATTCCTAAATGCTTTTATAGAACTTATCTCGAAAAAATACTCAAGGAGAGCTGAAAAAACAGTTTTAGCATTATGAAAGTAACAGAAACCAGACTTAAAGGCGTTCTAGTAATTGAACCCGACGTATTCCATGATGAACGCGGATATTTTTTTGAATCATTCAGCAGAAAAAAATACAAGGACATAGGAATAAATTTTGAATTCGTTCAGGATAATATTTCAAAGTCGGCATACGGAACCTTAAGAGGCCTTCATTACCAGATTGGTGAAAATGCACAGGGCAAACTCTGCCAGGTTATTCAGGGCCGCGTGCTGGACGTTGCAGTGGATATCAGATTTAACTCTCCTACTTTCGGAGAATATGTGGCCGTTGAGCTTTCTGATGAAAATAACAAACAGCTCTGGATTCCTCCGGGCTTCGCACACGGATTTTCAGTTTTGTCCGCGGAGGCTCTTTTCCATTATAAGTGTACAGCCTTCTACAGCAAGCCCGATGAAAGGTCAATTATATATTGCGACAGCGGCCTTAAGATAGACTGGAAAATTGAAAATCCCGTTGTTTCCGAAAAGGATAAAATGGCAAAATCTTTCCGCGACATTGAAAAGGACTTTTTATTTTAGACCTGGTGCAGTATAAATCGTTTGTTCTTTTAAGTTTTTGATTGTTTGTGTAATATGAAAAGTAGGGAAGAAATACTACTTTATACTTGGAGGTAAAATGAATCTGGCAGTAATAGGCACCGGCTATGTCGGCCTTGTTTCCGGAACCTGCTTTGCTGAAATGGGAAACCAGGTAATCTGTGTGGATAACAATCAGGAAAAACTTAATAAGCTTCAGAACGCTGAAGTTATAATATATGAACCCGGACTCG
The DNA here is from genome assembly GCA_050259615.1 of Syntrophomonadaceae bacterium. Taxonomy (GTDB): domain Bacteria; phylum Bacteroidota; class Ignavibacteria; order Ignavibacteriales; family SURF-24; genus JAAXKN01. The sequence goes on from JBLNAZ010000015.1 coordinate 20,060, forward strand.
ATTTTATTTTTTACCGGAACATTGCAAAGAAAAGACTTTCTTTTACAGACGATCTTAAGCATGCCGTGGAAAACTCCGAGATTATCTTCCTCTGCCTGCCCACGCCTCAGGGCGAGGACGGCTCGGCTGACCTGAAATATGTGTTCGGTATTGCTGAAGATATCAGCAGTATACTTCATGTTTCAGGCAGCAATGAATATAAAATTATAGTAAATAAAAGCACCGTCCCGGTTGGCACTGCATCCCGGGTGGAAAATATCCTGAGAAAATCGGGCCTTGAAAATTTTGACGTAGTCTCCAACCCTGAATTCCTGAGGGAAGGCTTTGCGGTTGAGGATTTTATGAAACCCGACCGCATCGTGGTCGGCTCTAACTCGCAAAGGGCACTTGAGAAAATGAAGGTGCTTTATGAACCTTTCGTCCGCCAGGGCAACCCTATCATTGAAATGAATACGGCAAGTGCCGAGGTGACAAAATATGCCGCCAATTCGTACCTTGCCATGCGTATTACCTATATGAATGAACTTGCCAACTTCTGCGAAAAAGTAGGCGCCAATGTTGACCTGGTCCGCAAGGGCATGGGCACGGATTCACGAATAGGAAAAAGATTCCTCTTCGCCGGCATCGGATACGGCGGAAGCTGCTTCCCGAAGGATGTTAATGCGCTCATTAAAACTTCATGCGACTTTGAAGCTGAAATGAAAATTCTTACCGTAGTGGATAAAGTAAATAAGGAACAGAAGCTGGTCCTTATAAATAAAATTCTGAAGCACTTTAACGGCGATATAAAGGGAAAGCGCTTTGCCATGTGGGGACTTGCATTTAAGCCTAATACCGATGACATGAGGGAAGCGCCCTCTGTTGTTGTAATAAAAAAACTCCTGGAACTCGGCGCCACGGTTTCTGCATATGACCCTGCGGCAGTTGAAGCTGCAAAGTATTATCTGAAGGATTCAGTTGCATATGCCGAAAATGAATACGATGCGGTTAAGAATGCGGATGCACTTGTCATTGTAACAGAATGGAATGAATTCCGCAATCCCGATTTTGCAGTTTTGAAAAGTACTTTAAAAGAGCCCTTGATATTTGACGGAAGGAATATCTTTTTACCCGAAAAGATGAAGGAACTGGGCTTTACCTATTACTCAATCGGAAGACTCCCGGTAAATGCAAAGATTGATTAGCAAAGGTTGAATCCGCGGCGGCGGAAACCTCGAACCTCGAACCTCGAACTTTGAACCTCGAACCTATTGATTCAGCACATCCAGATAATACTTCTCATATTCCGGAACGATCTTGCTCTTCTCAAAGTCGTTTACCGCGCGTGCGCGCGAATTTCTTGCAAACTCCCCGTACTTCCTTTCATTAGTCAGCAGATCAATTGCATATTTCGACATCCTGTCTATATCGCCGATCTCTGCGATGTAGCCTGTCTCATCATGAGTAACAAGCTCGGGGATTCCTCCCACGCTTGTGCTTACAACAGGTACGCTGCATGCCATGGCTTCCAGTGCCGAAAGCCCGAAACTCTCCGACTGAGAAGGCAGCAGAAAAAGATCTGAGGCGCTTAAAATTTCTACAAGTCCGTCCTGCTTGCCCAGGAAATAGGTGTCGTTCTGCAGATCCAGCTCCCTTGTAAGCCGCTCACATTCATACCGGTCGGGACCGTCGCCCACCAGAATCAGCTTGCTCGGGACCTCCTTTCTCACTTTTTCAAAAATTCTTATCGTATCCTGCACCCGCTTTACAGGGCGGAAGTTTGATGTATGCACCATTACCTTTTCTCCATTTGGAGCAATGTGCTTTCTCAGGTTCTCACTGTCAACCCTCTTAAAAAGGTTTGTGTCTATGAAATTGTAAATTACGCTGATATCTTTTTCAATGTGATAGTTTGTCAGCGTCTTCTCCTTCAGAAAGCGGGATACAGCTGTAACACCCGCACTTTCTTCAATGCTGAATTTCACCAGCGGAAGGAAAGACGGCTCAAGCCCCACCAGCGTTATGTCAGTTCCGTGAAGCGTGGTTACAACCTTCAGGTCTGAATTGCCCTTTCTTAAAATCTGCTTAGCCAGGTATCCGCTCACGGCGTGGGGAATGGCATAATGCACGTGAAGCAGGTCGAGCTTTTCATATCTTACCACTTCAACTATCTTGCTTGTAAGGGCAAGGGAATAAAGCTGAAACTCAAAAAGCGGATAATTGCTCATTTCCACTTCATGAAAATATATATTCTCAATAAAGTTCGTCAGACGGTGGGGCAGTGCATAACTGATAAAATGTATCTGATGGCCTTTTGCAGCAAGCGCCTTTCCGAGCTCAGTGGCCACTACGCCGCTGCCGCCATAGGTAGGATAACAGGTAATACCGATTTTCATTAAGATGATTTCCCGAATGTTTTGGATTAACTACTTAATATAATCTATTTGTATATATATAACATTCAAATATTTAGCCATGTTCCTCCCTTAATGCAAATTTCTCACTATTTGTATATATTTATCCCGTTAAAATATTTACTGCCGGGCAATAAATATTTCATATGATTTTTTCACTCTATTTGAGATATTATGAAATTGCTGGTTATAGGACATTCTGTAGAGGATCACATACACATAAAAGACAGTCACGAGGTTAAACCGGGGGGTATCTTTTATTCAGTCCTGGGACTTAAAAGCTTCCTGGAGGAAAACGACAGTATCTTTTTATTGACCTCAATGGAAAAGGAATCCGAAAGCCTTTTTTCTCCTCTTTATGACAGCCTGAAAAAAGACTTTTTTCAGTACAGGGGCAGGATTCCCAGAGTGAATCTCTATATCCCGGATAATGCTGAAAGATGCGAAAATTATGAAAATCTGGCTGAAAATCTGGACCTAAGCAGCCTTAAGGAATTGAACTCATTTGATGGTATTTTGGTTAACATGATAACCGGATTTGACCTTAAGCTGGAGGACCTTAAAACCATAAGGAAAAACTTCAGCGGGCCGATCTATCTCGACGTCCACACCCTTTCGAGGGGACTGGGAGAGAATAACCAGAGGGAATTCAGGCAGATACCCCGGGCAATGGAGTGGATGGGACAGGTTGATATAGTACAGGTAAATGAAAATGAGCTTCGGACATTAAGCCCGAAGGAAAGTGAAACTGAAATTGTCCGTGAAGTTCTTATGTGCGGGCTTAAATGCCTCATTGTAACAAAAGGAGAACTGGGAAGTAAAATATATAACCTTGAGAATGGAGAATTAAAGTCTTATTTTCAGTCCGCAATTAAAATAAATTGTGTTAACAAAATAGGCTGCGGCGATATCTTCGGGGCTGCATTTTTTACTTTTTACATTAAAAATAAAAGCCTGACTGAAGCCGCGCGTATTGCTAACACCGCCGCCGGAGTAACTGCGGGTTACCGGGATATTAAAGAATTTTTAAAGCTAAAAGATGATACATTCGCACGATTTAATTAAAAACAGAGTTCTGGTTGTTGGCGCTAACGGAATGCTCGGGCAGCGCCTTGTGGATTATTTCTCCAGACAAAAAAACGTGGAGCTCCTTGCAAGTTCCGTTGAGGAAGTTTCAAATAATGCCCCCTCCGTGCCTTATATGCAGATAGATATGACGAGAAGGGAATCGGTTAAGAATGTCGTGTACGATTTTTATCCCGATTACATCATTAATGCAGCGGCTTTTACAAATGTGGACCTATGCGAAAAAGAACGCGAGACCGCCTGGAAAGTAAACGTCAAGGGCGTGGAATATCTTGCTGAAACCTCGCGCATTATTGATACGCATCTCATACATATATCAACTGATTATATTTTTGACGGAAAAAACGGCCCCTATACAGAAGATGCCAAACCGAACCCCCTGGGCTACTACGGCAGAACAAAGCTTGCAAGCGAAAACGCTTTGAGGCTCATTGGGGCTACAAATACCATAATCAGGACAAACGTCCTGTACGGACCCGTTAAAAACGGCCGCCCCGATTTTGTGCGCTGGGTTTATAATTCCCTGAAAGGGGGAAATGAAATCAGGATTGTTACAGACCAGATAAATAACCCGACTTATATTGATGACCTGGTGGATGCAATAAGCCGCATTGTTGTATTCCGTAAGCAGGGAATCTTTAACATCGGCGGAAAGGAATTCCTCTCCCGGTTCGATTTTACGCAGCGCATTGCTGACTTCTTCAGTCTTGATAAGGATCTTATTAAACCTATTAAGACGTGCGACCTTAACCAGATGGCACCCAGACCCCTGAGTTCGGGTCTCGTTATTCTGAAGGCCGAGACCTCATTGGGCTACACGCCCCACAGCATACAGGATACACTGGTTAAAATGAAAAAAGAGCTTGAATTATGATCTGGCATCCCTGCCTTATGCAGTCACACTAAGTCTTTTAATATAAAATAATAATTAAATCCAAATTCGGAGTCCCGGTAAAATGAAAAAGCCGATTTCAATTGCTATACTTCTGTATTTTGTCATATCCGTTTCATATTTGTCTGCCCAGCCGAAATCCCTGACTGTGGAGGACCTCTATACAAACCGGGCTTTTTCCGGAAAGAGCCTTCGGGGTGTTCAGTGGTTTGATAACGGAAGCAAATTTTCTTATCTGGCTAACAATGGCGCCTCTGGCATGGCCATCTTTCAGCACGACGTTATGACGGGTGAAGAAAAGCCCGTTGTCTCAGGAAGCGACCTTAAGCTCAGGCCTGAGGATGAACCGTTCCAGATACAGAACTATAGCTGGTCCCCCGGCGGGCGCTATATCCTTTTTACTGGAGTTCTTCCGGCCCGCAGAACCAAATCGGGCGGCACATTCTACATCTACGATATGAAGGATAAGAAGTTCTTCCTCCTTGCACAGTCGGATAAGGAGCAGTCGAACGCACAGTTTTCTCCAGACGGTAAAAAGCTGGGCTTTGTGCGCGGGAACAATATGTTTGTAGTTGATATTGCAACAGACAAGGAAAAACAGCTTACATTTGACGGAAACGAGAATATATTAAACGGGCACTTCGACTGGGTTTATGAAGAGGAGTTCTCGATTATTGACGGATGGTATTGGTCACCCGACAGCAAAAGTATTGCATTCTGGCGCCTGGACCAGTCGCCGGAGCCCGAAGTTGAACTCATCAGCTACGACTCGCTTTATTTTACGGGCTATAAATACAGATACCCCAAGCCGGGTGCAAAAAATGCAATTGTTAAAATCGGCGTTGTAAATACAGAAAGCGGAAAAACCGCGTGGATGGACCTGGGAAAAGAAACAGATATTTACATTCCCCGCATTCAGTTTACTGCCGATCCTAACGTATTATCCATTCAGAAATTAAACCGTCTGCAGAACCACCTGGAGCTCCTTTTCTGCGATATAAATACGGGCAGCTCAAAACTCATTCTTCAGGAAGATAGTCCTGAATCGTGGGTGGACGTCCAGGATGCCCTTACATTCCTCAAAGATAAGAAAAGATTCATATGGGCTTCCGACAGGGATGGATATAACCACCTTTATTTATATGATTATTCGGGCAGGCTCGTAAACCAGATTACAAAAGGCAGTTTTGTTGTTGGCGACATGCTTTCAGTTGATGAAGATTCCAAAACCGTTTATTACACATCAAACGAAAGAGGCCGCCGATTCTCGGATCTTTATTCAGTTTCATTAAACGGGGGAAAGTCAAAACTCCTGACTGAACAGGAAGGCGGCCATTTGGTGAACTTCTCACCTGACGCAAAATATTATATCGACAGGTATTCCAACTCCAATACATTGTATACTACTTATCTCTGCAGAAACGATGGGCATAGGATCACCACTATTATTCAGAGCGATATGACCCCTTTAAAGGATTACAACCTTTCACCCGTGGAATTCTTTAACATCAAGGCTTCAGACGGGGTTATGCTTGATGCCTCCATTCTTAGGCCGCGCGACTTCGATAACACAAAAAAGTATCCTGTGATTGTTGTAAACTATAATGGTCCTGGCTCACAGTCTGTAAGCGACGCCTGGGACAGGAATGGACTCTGGCATCAGCTGCTGGCTGAAAAAGGATATATTGTTGTTACAATGGACTGCCGTATTACGGGCGGCAGGAATTCAGAGTATAAAAAACTTGCCTACAAGAACCTGGGCCACTGGGAAGTAAACGACCTTATAGAAACGGCAAAATACTTAAGAAGCCTTCCCTATGTGGATGGTGAAAGAATAGGTATCTGGGGATGGAGCTACGGCGGATATTCATCTGCTTCAGCCATTATGAGGGCGCCTGACTACTACAAGGCGGCAATTGCAGTTGCACCGGTAACGAGCTGGAGATTTTATGATGACATTTACACCGAACGTTACATGTCGCTTCCGGAGCTTAATCCGAAAGGATATGAAGAAAGTGCAGTACTGAACTATGCTGAACAGCTTAAAGGCAAATTTCTGCTGATTCATGGAACGGGGGATGACAACGTGCATTTCCAGAATTCAGTTGAGCTTGTAAACCGCCTTATTGATGCCAACAAGCAGTTCAGGGTGATGTATTATCCGGGACGCGACCACAGCATTTACGGCGGCATGACGAGAATACAATTATATAACTTAATGACTGACTTTTTTATAAATAATTTGTAAATTAACATCACAGAAGTTTCAGTTCTTCTGTGACAATGGGTGCTTAGCTCAGCGGTTTAGAGCGTTCGCCTCACACGCGAAAGGTCATAGGTTCAAATCCTATAGCGCCCACAAAAAACAATTGAAATCATTTTAGAAAAAGGGACCGGCGGGCATTCCCAATAGCTGCCGGTCCCTTTTTTGTGAACACGGAAAGGAGACTATTTAACCAGCATCATCTTTTTAGTTACTATGCTATTCTGGAAGGTGATCCTGTAGAAGTAAACTCCGCTTGCCACCTTCGAACCGTCAAAGGTCGCTTCGTAACTGCCTGCCCTTAACTGCCCGTCAATCAGCGTTGCTACCCTTTCACCCAGTATGTTGTAAATGTGCAGACTTACCAGGCCTGCCTGAGGTATGGTAAACCTGATAGTTGTTGACGGGTTGAACGGGTTGGGATAGTTCTGCTCCAGATTGAAGCTTTCAGGAGCTCCCTTTACATGTTTAACTGAAGTTGGATTTGGCGAATACGTCTTCCCGATCGGGGCGCTCTGCCCTCCGCCAAGGCTTACATAAAGCTGATTATTGAAAAGCGCCGCAATATTGTTTGCGGCATTTGCCGTGTCGTTCAGCATTACCCATACGCCGTTTGTAGATCCGCCGTTAAATGTCTGAGGCATCTGGAAGACTGATGCTCCGCCCTGCCCGTTGGTAATATTTCCGGTGTTGCCGGTGTAGCCTGCAACGGAAATGTCATAAAGCAGTCCGGCATCCGTAAGAACAAACATACCGTTGCCGTATCCCTTCGAAGCCGTTTGGCCTGCTGCGGCTGAATCAAATATTGCAACGAAGCCCGTTCCGCCGTTAGGCAGTATCTGTCCTCTTAGTGCACCATTAGGATTTGCCGAAGTGAGAATGCTTACATAAAGGTTGCCTCTTAGCAGTGACGTAATAAGTTCATCGGTAAGCGGTGTTGTACCGCCTGTCCTGCGCCATACTCCGGTTATAGTTTTGGTCGTATCAAATCCTCCGGTGCCCAGGTCGTTGACAACTCCGCCTTTTACACCGAAAGGCGCATGTTCGAAACGGACTCCGGTAACATTTAAGCTGTCAACAGTTATTTTATAGGTGAGGCCTTCATTTGTAAGAATGAAGTTGCCGGTTCCCATGGTCATTTCTGCTGTAGACGGAACTACCTGGCTGCCTGTCAGATGCGTAGTGAAATCAGTGCCTGAAGCGGGAACAATCTGCCCTCTTATTGCACCTGCGGGATATGTCTTTGTGTGGACATTTACATATATCTTTCCTTCAAGAAGTGCATCTATCATATCCATCGTTACGCCTGAGGACTGATCTGCCTTTAAGTCCCATACGCCCTGCGCCGTAAATGTAGAATCAAAATGGATTGGATGAACAATAGGACCGCTTATGCCGATATCGCCAAAATGGAAATGAGCACCTGCAATAGTGTCAATTCCGGCAAGTGTTATATAATATTCAAGGCCTGCAGGAGTAAGCGTGAAATGCGCGCCTCCGGTCGGGTGTATCATGTGCCTCGGGCGTTCCTGGGGACCTGAGAGCAGGGCAGAGAAGTTCGTCTGCTTGTGCAGCATTACAGCGCCCTTTAACGTGTCATTTGCAGTTTCAATAACAAGGGAAACCTTTCCCTGCATAAGGTCCGCTATTTTGCCGTCAATAAGAGGATTTGTTTCATAAGCCGATTTTGAGAACCATACCCCTGAGACTGTAGTGTCGTTGAATACCGGTATCTCTTTCAGCTTTTCATTTGTAGCGTTGTTTGCAAAGTAAATGCTCTTTACAGATGTGCCCCTTAAGTTGATATGATAAACAAGCCCGAAATCTGTAAGAGTATAGGTCCCGCTTCCAACGACCCTTTTGACCGTATCAGCACTTCCTGCGGTTGTGCCCGGCTTTGAGCTTTTAAGCTGCGTTGAGAATCCAAAGCCCGATGCATGCAGTACCTGTCCCCTTATTTCACCGGCCGGATGTGAAGAGGAATGTACGTTCACATATAAGCCTTCAGTAAGCAGCGTTGTTAACAGGTCTTTTGTAAGAGGATTTGACTGGTCATTTTGCCTCCATAAGCCGATTGCTGTGTGCCCGCTGAACGTTATAGGCTTTACAATACCCCCGCTTATTCCGGGCATCCCCTTGTGGAAGTGAGAGCCCACGATATCTATGCCCTGGACTGTAACCTGATAGATGAGTCCGAAATCAGTTAAAAGGAAAGATCCGACACCGCTGGCTTTTGAAGTATTTGCGCTGTCAGCTTCCTGCGGAGCAGTCAGGTGTGCCGCAAAGCCTGCACCCGTAACCGGATGAATGTGCCCTCTTATCTGTCCGGAATCAAGTACTGCAACAATAAACATCCTGCCTGAAAGAAGTGCGTTTACAATTGTGTTAGCCAGACCTTCATTGGCTCCAGCACTCAAAGTGCCTGAGTATGAGTTCCCGGTGAGTCCGCTGGTTACAGACATGAGGGTCGTGCCTGTGTCTCCTATTGCTCCAATACGGAAATATATGGCCTTAAGCCTTGATGAATCGTTCTTAGCTGAACCTCCGGATAAAGCTGTCTTTGAAGTATCATTTCCCGGAGTCCCTTTGCCTACGGTAACAATAAAGTTTAATGTAATGTTTGTGGTGTCTGATGAAAGTACAAAAACGGCAGAGCCTGTGTAGCCCCTGTCGATACTGTCAGTTTTACTTCCGCTCTGAAATTGCTGCGCCTGCGAAAGCCTTGCGGCAAAATAGGTCTGCGAATAGGCGGTCATTGCAGAAACGAGCAGAAAAAAAACTGCTGTTATTAGCCCTGTAATTTTTCTCATATATATTTCTCCTTGTATATATTCCTGACTATATAAAATCCCTTTTATTAATGATGAATCAACAATATACTATGGTCTTTATGTATCCTATTCAAGTCAGGCTGTGCATTCATTCGGCATTTGAACGCATATATATCATTTAAATTATTGAAGGATTTAATAGAGCTGATTAATACAGAATGAACGCACTGTTTTAGAATATGAACGGGTATGAAGCTACAAGGAATTGACTGGCTTAAAAGCTAAAAATCTGATACAATAAAGAAGGTCTGGTATTCTGGTTCATATATTTTAGTTCAGTGGAGGGTTCTTGGAAACTATCCTGGTTGTTGATTCTAATTTAAGGTTCCTTAATGCTGTTTCAAAAGTTCTGAAGGATGCCGGATATAAAGTGTTGACGGCTTACGACGGTACTGACGGTCTTAAGCTTGCAGCATCAGATCATCCCAGCCTTATCTTATGCAACATGGTTCTGTACGGAATGAGCGGCCTTGAAGTACTTGAAAAAATATCACTGGATAACTCGACAGGCGCTATCCCGTTTGTTTTCTTTACAGCCGACTACAATATCGAAACACTTAGAAAGGGAATGGAACTGGGCGTCGACTCTATTATATTCAAGCCTTTCAGCATGGAAGAGCTGCTGAATGTGGTCAGAGTTAAAATCAATAAGCTCCGCCTGGCAGAAAAACATGCCGTCACTGAGTACGCCGGAGCCTCAGCGCCCGTATTGCTTAATAAAACAGGGGATATGATTCTGCTTAATATAAGCAGGAAAAAGAAGCTGGTAAGGAAAAGCAATATAGAGTACATAAGGGCTTCAGGGCCATATTCCGCTGTTTATCTGCTCGACAAAGGACGTATCCTGGTAAGAAAACTTTTGAAAGAATGGGAGAGCATACTGCCCGGTGAGGAATTCGTGAAGGTGCGGCGCTCGGCCATTATAAATATTAACTACATAAAAGACCTTGAGAAATGGAGCCCAAGATCGCTCAGGATTGTAATGCAGCACAGCAATGAAAGCTTCATTACAAGCCAGAGGTTTTCAGTCAAAGTTAAAGCCCGCTTTACTCAGGTCTGAAAAAGAATTCCAGAATGCCGGTAGCCCAATTTCCTGTTATACGGGAACCTTTATTACCATCTTCTTTACACCGGCAGGACTTCCATTCAATATCTGCGGCATGTGGCCGTCGTGCGGAAAGAAAATTACAAAATAATTTTCCTTTAGCGTTATAAAATCTGCCCTTCCTTCAAGCTTCCCGAAGTCTTTCTCCTCGTTAAACTCTGTCTCAATTGCACTGTCTTTATGACATATGCCTATTTTTTCCGACCCCCGTAACATGATCTGTATATCTATATACTTCCTGTGGCACTCAATAAAGCCCCTGGAAATATCCTTTGTTTCGTATTCATCTATATTTGCAAATGTACCATCCTCATTTACTATATGCTTTCCAACAGGCAGCTCAGCTATATTTACAAATGATAGAAAGCGGGATACGCTGTTAAACTGCGGATGAATTGATGCATAATTATAAAACTTTGAAAGGGAATCGAATACCATTTTTTACTCCTTTATCCATTTTGTCATCAGATCACGCTCCTCGGCCCTGAAGCCTGCCTTATTATAAACCTGGCGCGCCCGGACGTTTGTCTTTGCCACTTCAAGCCTTATCGCATGAATGCCGTTTCTATGGCATATCTCCTCCATCTCCTCCATGGCAGCCCTTGCAATTCCAAGTCCGCGGTAGGCTTCCCTAAGGTATAGCTCGTCAATTAAAGCAAAGCGCCCGTGGAACTCCAGGCTGTAGCAGTTTGTCAAAACCGCGTATCCTGCCGCAATATCCCCGGCATAAATAATATAAACCATCCCAAAGTTATCATCAGCCAGTATTTCTTTCAGTGCCTTGCGCTGAAAATGATCGCTAAACTCCAGGTGCTCAATTTTATAGAACTCCTGCATAAGGGTTACAACCAGCTCCAGATCCCTAAGGCCAGCACGTATAAGTCTTGAATCCATTTGAAATTATTTTAGTTTTTGGAAATTCCTTAACTGCCGCATTTAATTTAATTATAATTGTCCTGATATTCCATTTTGCCCGGCCCGCGTAATTTAAAACAAAAATACAAATTGAATTTCTCTTTAAATCGTTGGATATTTACCGAAGCATTACGGATGAACAGGAACGCGTTCTTGAAGCCCCCCTTGGGTTCCTGGAATCAGGACAGAAGAAGATTTGAAAAAATTTAATGAGAAAGTTTTATGAAAGTACGCGACAGCGGAATGCCCGATGAAACTATTTGGGAAGGCTTTTTTAATCCTGAGCTTATAATTGAAAAACTCTTCGGCAGGAGCCTTAAAGGCAATGCTGCCGAATTCGGATGCGGATACGGCACCTTTACAGGTGAAATTGCCCGCAGGACCGAAGGGCGCCTCTATGCCTTTGATATCGAAGCCGGTATGCTTGAAAGGGTAAAGGAAAGGGTAAAAGAAGTTTCAAATGTTGAATTGTTATTAAGAGATATTGAAAATGAGGGAACTGGCCTTCCTGACATGTCCATAGACTCAGTTGCGCTTTTTAATATACTGCACGGTCATGATCCTCTCCGCCTCCTGAATGAGGCCTTCAGGATACTAAAGCCCGGAGGCAAAGCTTCTGCAATACACTGGAACTATGACCCGTCAACTCCGCGGGGACCCGAAATGTCCATTAGGCCTAAGCCGGAGGACATACAGGAGTGGATCAAAAAAGCCGGTTTTGAGGTGTCGCCCGTAATAGATCTTCCTCCATATCACTACGGCGTAACCGGCATTAAGACCGTGAAATAAGGAAAACGGCACATTCGTAAACAATTTGTAAATATTTGCGATAGTTTATATAGTTTTTATGAGGGAGTTCGTTAATTTAGTATTCGTATTTCCATTTAATTTCCCCTGGAAAAGGAGGAGGCTTTTTAACGATGAAGAAAATAGGACACATCACAATCCTTGTCAGGAATTATGATGAGGCTATACAGTTTTATACGGATATTATGGGTTTTCAGCTCGTTTCCGATAACGATTTTGGCAACGGTTTCAGGTGGGTAACAGTTGCCCCCCAGAAGCAGAGTGAGACGGCTATAGTGTTCGTTCTGGCAGATACAGAGGAGAAACGCAGCAAAATCGGTCTTCAGGCCTCAGACCACGTTTTTATGACATTTATTACAGACAACTGCATGAGAGACTTCGAGAGAATGAAAGCAAAGGGAGTAAATTTTCAGGGTTTCCCCGCCGAAAGCCCCTGGGGAACTGAAGTAGTATTTGAAGATCTTTACGGAAATAAGTTCGACCTGGTTGAACCCAAATACTAAGTAAAATAAATTTAATGGGCAGTCAGAGACGGTTTTTTAGACTGCCCTTTACCTCTCTGCCTCTAATGCTTCCTCACCATTCTGACAAGTAGAAGAATTCTTCGTGAAATAAAATGTACTTTTTCCTACTCTGTGTAGCCTATGGTGAACCTTTGTTTTATATGCTTGTGATTTTCCAGCTCGTCTATCATGGCCATTGCATAATCCTGTACTGAAATCTTCCCCTGTCCCTTATCATCCAATACCGGCTGGTCGCCTCCAATCGTGAACTTACCGGTGCGTTCACCGGGTGAAATATTGATGGCCGGACTGAAGAATGTCCAGTCGAGATCATTTTCCCGTCTGAACATATTCAGAACGTCGCGCAGAGCCATGGCTCCCATTTTCCAGTCCCTCGGAAAGTCCTCGCGGTCCACAAGCGGGCGCCCGGGTTCCGGCTCAAGGCTTCCTGCACCTCCCACAACAAGAATGCGCTTTAGGCCCGCCTTTTTGACTGCACGGATAATTGACTGATAGCCATGAATTGTGTCGTCAAAAATTTTGGGATTGGTCCAGCCCGGGTTATAAGAGCTTATTACTGCCTTGTGCCCGTGAAGCAGTTCCGCCAGCTCATCTGTGTTAAAGATGTCGCATTTTTTTGCGGTGAGCTTCGGATCCTGGACTTTAATTAACGAAGGGTGTCTTTCAATTGCCGTTATTTTATGCCCGCGCCTCAAAGCTTCATTAAGTATAGCCGAGCCCACAAAACCGCTTGCCCCGATAAGTGCAGTATTCATCTTAATCCCTCCTCTGTAAGTATTTGGCAGATACAACTAAAATAAAAGATTTTAAGTGATTAACAATGTAGATAAGTGTAATAAGAGAGGCATTAAGCAAAAAAAATCCTGTAAAGAATCAGTCTCTACAGGATTTTAGTTATATGAAAAATCTTAAATGAAACCTAAAATATTCTTTCTTCTATTCCAATATTAAGCAATCCCCAGTCAGGTATAAATTCATTTATCATTCCGCTTAACGAGCCTCGTGTATAGATGCTCAGGCGGTCAGTAACCTGATATTTTACATATAGGGGAATTATTGTAACTGCTCCATAAAATGTAGTTTGTGCTGAAATGGTATTTTGCATGTCAAGCATTTCGAACTGGCTTAATCCCGCACCGCATAAAAGAGATAACCTGCCGCCATTATAATACCTGTAATTAACCAGCAGGTTCAGTCCCTTGTTGCCGAAGAAGGTTCCGTACCAGAAATTATTTCCTGCCTTATTATGTTCTTTTGCCAGCGTGTAGTTGTCGTCCTCACCTCTCCACTGGTGATAGGAAAGAACTCCCTCAAAGTTTCCGCCGAAAGGCATGATGATAGATACTCCGAATGCAGCATTTGGCTCGCCATAATTCTGTGTGCCCGCAATTCCAAAGTCAAACCCGATGCTCTGTGCTTTTAAACTGCTGTGAAATAAGAACACCATAACAAAAAAAAGCATGACGGTTTTAAGAAATGTAAACTTCATTTTGTACTCTATATTGTTGATAACAATTGTTTCACAACAAATTGAAGATCTGTCAAACTTAAATTAATTATTAGGAAATGCTTTGTCAACCTTAAATTATCTGAATGCAGACAGGTAAAGGGCAGCATCTGCTTTTCTGTCAGGCTGACAAAGCAGGCGAGACAGGCAAATAGCTCCCTTGAAAAAATAAAAGATGGGATGTCCCGTTAGGCCTTGACTTTAAGGTCAATTCAGGTTTGATTAATAGAATCCGTTGCTGAATACATCTTAACTTGTCCGATCGATTCTGAAAAATTATCCTCTGTGCAGAGCCGGACTTTTTCTGTTGCACTTAGTACTCGTTTAATTGGCAAGGGTATATAAACAAAAGAACAGTAATATGAAGGAGGAATAGTTTATGAGAATGTTGATGAAAGTTTCTATGAATACAGAGACGACCAACAGAGCTGTAAGAGACAATACTCTGCAGTCGACAATAATGTCCGTTGCAGATATGCTGAAGCCTGAAGCTATGTATTTTTTACCTGAAAATGGAAGGCGTACCGGGTACTTTTTCTTCGATATGACCGACTCCTCTATAATGCCCCAGATTTCTGAGCAGTTGTTTGCGGAATTTGGTGCTGAGATATTTTTCTATCCGGTTATGAACAAGGAGGATTTGCAGAAAGGCCTTCAGAATGCGATGAGTTCAAAAAAGAAATAAATAATTGAGGCTGTAAGAATCCGATTCTTACAGCCTCTTAAATGTATATTATAGCCGGACCTGTGTTATAATGCGGCTATTTCAAGTCCGGGTACTGTTTTCCCGTTCGACATATCAACTGCATCCTTCAGCTTAAGCTTTTCATCTGTATCCTGGTGCACCACATATTTGTCAATTACCTTATCTATAAAAAGTATTCCGTCAAGATGGTCAATTTCGTGCTGCAGGCATCGTGCCATGTTCCCGCTTCTTTCAATTACGGATTCTATTCCGTTACGGTCCTGATATTTCACCTTAACGGTTTCAGCCCGGGGTACGGTGCCTATAAATCCCGGAAATGAAAGGCATCCTTCATAGCCCGTCTGTTCACCCGATGAAAAAAGTATTTCAGGGTTGATCAGTTCAATAAATTCATCTTCATAGTCAATCACTACAATTCTTTTCGAAACCCCTATCTGCGGGGCTGCAATGGCGGCACCATCATCGCTGCGGAAAAGCGTATCAGTAAGTGCATCCACCAGCTCATGGAGTTTGTGGTGAAATACAGTAACAGGCTTTGCTGTCTCGCGAAGTACTGGATCGCCGAATCGTACAATTTTATATTTGCTGCGTTTTGTAATTCTTTTCTTCATAGACCTTATTAAATATTTTGAGCACAAAAATACTCAGAAATCAAATAAATAACCAATGAGACCGGATTTGAATATCTTTTTGCTCCCTGATTTCTCATATTAAATTAATGTGTCTTTCGACCAGAAATCACTTATTAAAATTGTGAAAGGAAAAAAGCTTCCTGCCTGGGCTGCCGATTACGATATAAAGAGCTGAGGGCGGGATTTGGAAAACTCCCCGATGAAAAAGGCAGGAAAGAAATGGCCGACTTTATGGAAAAACTCTGAAAAATTAAAGAGCAGATCTTGTTTTATATCATATTATTTTTTGATTATATTACGGCACATAAAAGCTGATCCTTGCTCCATTTACAAGATTAAATAAGGAGTTTAAATGCCATATAAACTGATACTGCTCTTCTTTATTATAACTGGAGCTGCACTGTGCCAGCCTTACCCCGACCAGCATTACTTCTTTGAAAAAGACAGCCTTGTGAAAAAGATTGAAACTATGAGCAGCATGAAGATAGGTCCTGATGGAAAAAGCATCGTACTTGAGGACGGCGCTGCAGACGGCTATACAATCTTTTCACCCGACTCCTCAAAGTATCCTTTCAATGAGGGGTTACCTTCCTGGAATGGAAAAATCCCGAATGACAACAGCAGCTTCAAGGTTCTGATGCGCTTTTATAACGCCGGATGGTCCCCTTGGGTAACCGTTGGATACTGGAGGAGCAATCTCTGGTCTTCATATGGTGCTACAAGTTTTACCGGGGGAAAGGTTGACGTAGATTTTGTAATGCTGGATTCTTTCTGCAGTAAATGGCAGTTCCAGGTTGTAATGAAAAGAACCGCCGCAAGCCAGCCTGCAGCAAGCCTGCATAAGCTCAGCTTTTTTGTCTCCGACAGCAGGGCTACTTCAAATACAAATATTACCGCAATTGTTAACGATAAGCCCGCAGCTATCTTTATCCCGACGGACCATTTTTACCAGTATGCACTCGATCCCGGAATTGGTGGCAACATCTGTTCACCTACATCTACATCTATGGTTTTGCGCAGCTATAAAATAATGGTAGACCCGCTGCAGTTTGCAAAGGATAATTACGACTCATACTGGGAAATGTTCGGCGTCTGGCCGAAAGCAGTGCAGAATGCGGCACAATACGGACTTAATGGCGCTGTAACGCGCTACCGCACATGGAGTCAGGTTTACGAGGTTCTTTCCGCGGGTGGACGCGTGGTAATGTCGGTCGGAAAACCTTTATACACCGGTCACCTTATTATGGTTGCCGGTTTTGATACTCAGGGAAACCCTATTGTTCACGACCCGGCAAGGCGTGACGGATATGCTTACACTTTTGATAAGACAGCTCTCTCGCAGTCGTGGTTTCTTAAAGGCGGCGTAGGCTATACCTTCTTCCAGGGAGATAATGCAACTTCGGTTGATTCGGATGAGCCTGCTCAGACAGTATCCGGGTTTAATATAGCAAATTATCCAAATCCGTTTAACGGCCAGACAACTATCAGCTTTGAGACTCCGAACAGCGGTTATACCAGAGTTACTGTTTACGACATTACAGGGCGCGAGGTTGAAAGATTATATGACGGAATGATTCAGGCAGGAAAGCACACATTCAGATGGAATGCAAAATTACTCCCCACGGGCAATTATTTCATCCACGCAGTGAGCGGACAAAGCAGCAAAACTCTAAAAGCCTTATTATTAAAATAAACAGATTAGTTTGAATTTTCTCTAGGGCGGCCGGCATGGCCGCCCTTTCATACATTGACTTCCCCATAATTTTAACTTTCTTTATTTCCCCTTCACCGGCTTCAGCTTCAGGACACTTTCAGCAAATGAAAAAGTTTCTCTCATCACACCCGAAGCATCCTTGGACATCAGTCCGCACGCAATTGGATGCGTAGCTGACATGGGGAAATTAACTTTCCTTTTCATTCCCTCAGGAGTGCCTAACTGAGAGAACATCTGAATCTCTCTTTTTACAGATACCGTATTATCCTGCTCATTTTCATTTTTATAATAGTACCCCAGAAAAACAGGCTGCTTTACTTTTGAAAATGTTTCTTCGTTCATCGTATTTGCAATCAGGCTTTTCAGCGTCACGAGTGCCTCAAGTCTTATTTTTTGAAGCCAGTACTTACGTAAATCCGCAGGATCATTATACTGAATAAAATTGCCGCCTTTAATAAATCTCGCTGCCTGAAGACCCCACGGCATTGTAAGTATAAAAGAATTTTTATCGTATACATCTATATTGGGTGAGTATAATATCAGGGCGGCAATTTCTGGATGATCCTTTGCCAGCGTCAGGGCCAGTGTTCCGCCAGTTGAAGTTGCCATAACGATTAGGGAATCACCCAGAGCTTTGCCAACACTCAAGGCATAAGCAGCTGAAGCCATGTAGTTTTCAGGAGTAAGATCCACGAGCGGATTCTGGTTTTCAACGCCGTGGGATCGGAGTCTTGACAGGAATAAATTGCAGCCGTATCTTTTAGCAAATTCCACGTTTGCGGGATAACCGTCCATCCACGTGCCGCTGAATCCGTGAAGATAAACTATGCTGTATTTCGTTTTGGTTTTATGCAATGAATCGGCCCAAATGATTCTTGCCCGGTTCTCAGGTCTCAGATATTTAACCTGTTCTTCAGA